>JAOTTL010000064.1:0-20142 GCA_029864385.1 Betaproteobacteria bacterium
CGGAGCAGGTGATCGAATGGTTCGGGCAGCTGAGCGACATGGGGCTGCAGCTCTCGCTCGACGATTTCGGCACGGGTTATTCGAGCCTGAGCTATCTCAAGCGATTCCCCATCCGCAAGCTGAAAATCGACCAGGCGTTCGTGCGCGATATTGGTAACGACAAGGATGACGCCGCCATCGTGAGCGCCATCATCGCGATGGCGCACAGCCTGGGACTGGAGGTCATCGCGGAGGGGGTCGAAACCGCGGAGCAGCTGGCGTTCCTGAAGTCGCTCGGATGCGACAAGGCGCAGGGCTATTATTTCAGCAAGCCGGTGCCCGCAGACGAGTTCCTTAAGCTGCTGTAATCCTGAAACCCGCGGCGCGCGTGACCGGCGTCGCAAGGCTCTCGACGTCGACGGTCAGAGTTGACCCCCGAAGCTGGGCGTTCAAAACATGAAGCCGTAACCGCAAGCCGCGGCAACTACGCGGCGGGTGGCACTGGCGTGATGAGCCCGGTGGTGGGGGAACTTGGCGCCGCCGAGTAGAGTTTTTTCGGCATGCGTCCAGCGCGGAACGCCTCACGGCCGGCCTCGACCGCCTTGCGCATTGCGGAGGCCATCAGCACCGGGTCCTTCGCCACGGCGACCGCCGTATTCATCAGCACGCCGTCGCAGCCAAGTTCCATCGCAATTGCGGCGTCCGAGGCGGTGCCGACACCGGCATCCACCAGCACGGGCACCTTGGCCTTCTCGATGATGATCTGCAGGTTCCACGGATTGAGTATGCCCATGCCGGAGCCGATCAGGGAGGCGAGCGGCATGACCGCGACGCAGCCGATCTCTTCGAGCTGTTTCGCGATGATCGGGTCGTCGGAGGTGTAGACCATGACCTTGAAGCCCTCCTTGACCAACGTTTTCGCAGCGGCCAGCGTGTCCACGATGTTGGGGTAGAGCGATTGCGGATCGCCCAGGACTTCCAGCTTCACGAGCTCGTGCCCGTCGAGGAGCTCACGCGCGAGCCGCAGCGTGCGCACGGCGTCGTCCGCCGTGTAGCACCCGGCCGTGTTGGGGAGCAGCGTGTACTTGGAGGGCGGGATGAACTCCAGCAGGCTCGGCTGCTTGGGATCCTGCCCGATGTTCGTGCGGCGGATCGCCACGGTGATGATCTGCGCGCCGCTCGCTTCGACGGCGGCCTTCGTCTCGGCGAAGTCCTTGTACTTGCCCGTGCCCAGCAGCAGGCGCGAGGAATAGGATTTGCCCGCGATCACGAGCGGGTCGAGATTTTCATGCGGTTTCATTGTCAACACTCACTGAAAGGAACAAAGGTGCAGCCGCCGATGAACGCCGATAGACGCCGATAAAAAAGACGTGCATTGATCCACGCGGGTTTTCTGTCCGCGTTCATCTGCGTTTATCTGCGGCTAATAATGTTTTCTCGCTTTTTAAGACGCGTTCTAGTCACGAATTGTTGGGCGATCACCCGCCGCCTACGGCGACCACGATCTCCAGCTGGTCGCCATCGGCCAGCTGTTGCTCGCCGAACCGGCTGCGCGGCACGATCTCGCCGTTGCGCTCGAGTGCCACGCGCTTCCCGGCGAGCTCGAGATCATCGATCAGTTGTTGGCAGGTCAGCGGCCGAGCGAACTGGCGCAGCTCGCCGTTGAGGGTGATGGCGATCATCGAAAAATGAGAGGCAAAAACATTTAGACCAGCACGCCGACAATTGATTCTTGCAGCGTCTGCACCCGTTGGCAACCGACCGCACGCGCCTGGATGGCAATCTTCACCCCCTTGCCAACGGTCCAGGAGATAATGGGCGCCGGGATCTCGCGCTAGACTGGTTTTGCTGCATCGCACCATAGCGGTGTTTCGGGGCATCATTCCCGGAACGAACACGAGGATACCCATAGAATTCAGCAATGTGGCTCGCAAACAGGCAAAGTATTGCCATGGGCCAACCGGGATTTCGCCTCCCCGCGGCGAGGGCACCAGGAAACGAGTCCGGACATAGGGACGCCGCGCGATGACCCACGCAGTCCTGGTGCTCAATGCTGGCTCCTCGAGCATCAAGTTCTCCGCCTTCGAGCTTGACGGCGGGGAGCCAACGCCGCTCGTCAAGGGCCAGGTCGAAGGGCTGCACACCGCGCCGCGATTCATTGCCCGCAATGCGCGCGGTGAAACCGTCGCCGAAAAGCGCTGGGCCGCGCGAATCCGCCTGGGTCACGACCAGGCGCTCGAGCACCTGGCGCAGTTCCTGCGCAGCTACGGCAAGACCCATGAGCTGGTCGCGGTCGGGCATCGCGTCACGCACGGCGGGGTGAAGCACAAAGGGCCGGTGCGTATCAATGCTGCGGTGCTGGTCAAGCTCGATCAGCTGAGCCCGCTCGCGCCGCTGCATCAGCCGCACAACCTCATGCCGGTGCGGCTGCTTCAGAAACAGCGCCCCGATCTTCCGCAGGTCGCTTGCTTCGATACCGCGTTTCACACTACGGCGCCCGAAGTGGCGCAGATGTTCGCACTGCCGCAGGAGCTGACCGAGGCGGGCGTGCGGCGCTACGGCTTCCATGGCCTGTCCTACGAATACATCGCTTCAGTGCTCCCGCAATTCGATGGCCGCGCCGCCGCTGGCAAGACCGTCGTGTTACATCTCGGAAACGGCGCGAGCATGTGCGCGATGGCAGGCAGCAGGAGCATTGCCAGCACCATGGGCTTCACGGCGGTCGAGGGTTTGCCCATGGGCACGCGTTGTGGTGCGCTCGATCCCGGCGTCGTGCTGTACCTGATCGAGCAGAAAGGGATGGAGCCCCGCGCCGTGCGCGAGCTGCTCTACAACAAGTCCGGGCTGCTCGGCGTGTCCGGGCTGTCGAGCGACATGCGCGCGCTACTGGCGAGTGACGATCCGCGCGCAAAGCTCGCGATCGACATCTACGTCTACCGCATCGGGCGCGAGCTGGGCTCGCTCGCCGCCGCGCTCGGCGGCCTGGACGCGATCGTATTCACGGCGGGGATCGGAGAGAACGCGGCGGTGATCCGCGAGCGGGTGTGCCGCGACGCGGCGTGGCTCGGCGTCGAGGTGGACGCGGCTGCAAACGGCAAAGGCGGGCCTCGTATCAGCACGGCGGGGTCACGGGCGTCGGCGTGGGTGATTCCGACCAACGAGGAGCTCATGATCGCGCGTCACACGCTGCGGGTGTTGGGACGGCGCTGACAGAGGAAAGACCTTGAGCCGCAGATAAACGCTGATGATCCAAAAGAAGTGATGAATAATAGTGATGAATAATAGTGATGGCAAATGGTGATGGAAATTGGTGATGAAGAACGCGCGCAATGCCGTACATCACCATCAATCATCACCATCTCTCATCACCAGTACTCCTCACTATTTTCTGGTCGGCGGTCACGGGTCACGTCATTCGGCTTGCAGTCTAATGGTCGTTGAGCGATTGTGTAGGCAGCTTCGAGTAAAGGAGTGGGGATGCTGAAGGGCAAGGTGGCGGTAGTCACGGGATCAACCAGCGGGATTGGCCTCGGTATCGCTCGCGCGCTTGCCGCCGAAGGGGCGGATGTCCTGTTGAACGGCTTCGGTGACGCCGAAGAGATCGAGGCGCTCCGCAAGGAGCTTGCTGCAAAGCACGGCGTGCGCGTAGCCTACAGCGGCGCGGACATGTCGAAGCCGGCCGAGGTGGCGAAGATGATCGAGACAGCGGCCGCCGAGCTCGGCCGCGTCGACATCCTCGTAAACAACGCCGGCATCCAGCATACGGCGCCGGTGCACGATTTTCCCGCGGAGCGCTGGGACGCGATCGTCGCCATCAATCTCTCGGCGGCATTCCATGCCATTCGCGCGGCGCTGCCTCAGATGTATGTCCGCAACTGGGGGCGCATCATCAACGTTGCGTCTGCCCATGGCCTGGTCGCCTCGGTACAGAAGGCGGGATACGTCGCTGCCAAGCACGGGCTGGTCGGCCTCACCAAGGTGGTCGCGCTCGAAGCCGCAACGACGGGCGTCACCTGCAATGCCATCTGCCCCGGCTGGGTGCTGACGCCGCTCGTTCAGAAGCAGATCGACGATCTGGCGGCGCGCGAGAACCTGTCGGCCGAGGCGGCAAAGGTAAAGCTGCTGGGAGAGAAGCAGCCGTCGCGCGAGTTCGTGACGCCAGAGCAGATAGCTGGATGCGCCGTCTTTCTTTGTTCGGATGCGGCTGCCCAGATCCGGGGCGCCGCGCTCCCGGTCGACGGCGGCTGGACAGCGCAGTAGCCGAAAGATCCATGAATCGTGAGTCGTAATTTGTGAGTCGACAAAACCCTAGCGTGCTCGAAAATCATAAAACATTATTAGCCGCAGATAAACGCAGATGAACGCAGATAGAACCCGTGAATTGTGAATTGTGAATTGTGAGCGATGAGCGGACGAGCCTTTTGATGTGATCCTGGTTCGTCGTTTCCATTCATCATTGACCATTCACTATTCAGTGCTCATACGCTTCCATCGGCGGTTTCAATTTTCTTAAGGTTACGTTTACTTTCGAGAGTTCCTTGCCGTTCGCCACGCTTTTTCCAACGTCTCGGCCATGCTATTCGGGGAATCGCCCCTGGGAGCGGCCAACGACCCCGACCGCCCCATCGTTGAGGCGCTCATCGAAGCGGTTGTAGACGCCGTCGATCCGCGGTTGCGCCTGGTGTCGAACTACCGCGAGAAGCTCGCACCGAGCGTGCGCCGCACGATCACCCATATGCGCGAGCTTGGCCGGGAGGTCCCGGAGCCGGTCGAGCTGTTGCGCGCAGCATGGGGCGTGAATCCCCTGATCGGGGCTTTCTTTGCGACCCCTGACGACATTCCCGCGTTGCTTGGACGCAGTCATGAGCTGAGTGCGTTCTTCGACGCGCCCGCCAACGCCGCTGCACAGGAAGCCTACGCGCTGCTCGGCATCAAGATGGAGGAGCGAACCGTGCTCGGCACAGCGTTCGTCCAGGACGCGGTGCAACGCGACGTGGCGCAAAAAACGATAGGTTTTACCGGCCACCGCATCGTTGCTGCCGCCGCCGAGGCGCTCGCCTGCCGCCGGGAAGTGGGTACGCGCATCATGCGCCGCCTGGCGGCGCTCGCGCTCCAGCGCATCACGGGCAAGGAGCGGCGCGCGAACGAGCTCGAGGAGCGCAAAGCGATACTCGCGGCGCGGTTGCGGCTGCTGACCCTGCGCCGTGGCGGGCTGCAGAGCGTCGCGGGAGAGGCCCTGGACGATAGCGCCGAGATCGAAAGCCTCGAGCGCGCGTTGAAGGCAACGGTGGACGACTACATCGAGACGAAGACGAACCTCGCCACGCTCGACGGGACCATCGACATCATTAACGAGATTCTCGGTGCACCCGGGGATCACCTCCGACTCGCGCGCCTGCGCCGGCGGGTCAACAGAATGGGGATACTGGTGCCGGCCGATTCGACCGAGTGCGCCGCAGACCTCGAATTCTTCGAGCTTGCGCTCGGGGAGGGGTTGCGCGCGGTCATCGCGCTGGTCCGCATCCCGCGCTCCGAGATGCCGCCGAAGGCCGATCGCTTCAAGGATGCCGCCCGTCACTTACTCTGAGCCCGTAGCCACTCTCATGAACGGTGAATGGTGAATGGTGAATAGTGAATAGTGAATAGTGAATAGTGAATAGATAAGACAACCAGCGCCACCCTAAGGGGTTCATTCCCTCGCTGCTCAACACTCACGAATTACGGATTTAGATCTGCGTTTCATCTGCGTTTATCTGCGGCGAAAAAGTGCTTCTTGAGTTTTGAGACACGCTCTAGTTATGGTCTTTGGCGTTTTGAGACGAGTTGTTGTGCAACCAGGCCTCAGCTGCCGCGCATGGGGCTCGACTTGTGGTGCCGCCACTGGATAATATTTGCTTTCCCGATTTTTTCACGACAGGACTGGATCATGCGAATCATGGTGGGCAATCTGCCCGACAACATCACCGAGGACGCCATCCGCGAGGCCCTGAGTGACGTTGCGCCGGTTAACGCGATAAAGCTCGTCCCCGAAGGGGGCGCGCCTTCCGCGATGATCGAGATGGAGATGACGCGCGTCGATGCCGAGGCGCTCGCGCGCCGCATCCAGGGGCGGATTTACGAGGGGCGCGAGCTCCGGGCCTGGGTGCCCCTTTTCGACTGGAAATAGCGCGGCGCTCGCGGCGGCTGGCCTCAGCATCCGTCTCACGAATTTCGGGCGCAGACGATTTGCAGCCTCGTCCCGATCCTTGAAGCTGTCTACCGCTTGCCGAGCAGCGCTTGCTTGGCCGCGGCGAGCGATTTCATCTGCTCAGGTGTGACCTCCGGGTGCTTGAGCTTCAGGGCCTTGATCTGATCGGACACGATGAAAGCGACGATCGCGCGCGTCACGAACTTGTGGTCGGCCGGAATCACGTACCATGGCGCCCAATCGGTGCTGGTCGCGCTCAGCATCTCCTCATAGGCGTCCATGTAGTCGTCCCAGAATCCGCGCTCCTGGATGTCGGCGGCAGAGAATTTCCAGTGCTTTTCCGGGTTTTCGAGGCGTTCGAGGAAGCGCTGTTTCTGCTCGCCCTTCGAGACATTGAGGAAGAACTTGAGGATCAGCGTCCCGTTGCGCGCGAGATGGCGCTCGAAACTGTTGATGTCGTCGTAGCGCTCCTTCCAGAACGAGTTGCCGCGCTTTCCTTTCGGCAGCTTCTGCCGCCCAAGGATCGCGGGATGCACCCGGACCACCAGCACCTCCTCGTAGTAGGAGCGGTTGAAGATTCCGATACGGCCGCGCTCAGGCAGGCATCTCGAGTAGCGCCAGAGAAAGTTGTGGTCGAGGTCTTCGGCCGAAGGCTGCTTGAAGCTGAAGACCTGGCAGCCTTGGGGGTTGACGCCTGACATCACGTGCTTGATCGTACCGTCCTTTCCGGCAGCGTCCATCGCCTGGAACACGAGCAGCACGGAGTAGACGTCGTTGGCGTAGAGCAGTTCCTGAGCCTCCGCGAGGCCCTCGACGTTGTGCTCCAGGAACGCCTTGGCGCGCGACTTGATCTCGTCCTTGCCGAGCGCGCGCAACTCGGGCGTGCCCATCCAGTCCGGGTTGTGGCGCTTCAAACGCACCTTCCTGCCGGGCGTAATCTGAAAGAGCTTGTAGATTTTCTTGGGCTTGAGCGCCATCGGCTGGACTCCATACGGTGCACCGGCGTTGCGTGGCCGCGCGACTCACTTGATCAAGACCGCGCAGCGATCGGGAGACAACGCAGCGATTCTTCCAGCTTGCCGCTCTTCGTGCAACACCGGGAATGCCTGCTGCGCGTTTTAGATGTTCAGCGCAGCGCGGAGGCCGAAGCGCCCGCTGCGCCTCGGCGCTGGCGTGGAATCTCGTGGACGCGTTACGGCAACTTCCGCACGACTTCGATCACGCGCTCATCGTAGTCTTTGGGGAACGTCCACCAGCGAAAGCTCTTCTCGTCGCGGTTCTCGGTCAGGCCGCGCTGCGCCGGACACACATGGAACAGGAACTGGATTGGTTTTCTCGAGGAGCGGGTTGCCCGCAAATGGATCGTGCTCCCCGATGCGCAAGGCGGTGGGGGTCGGCATGAGATAGACACGCGGCTGGCAGCCGGCCAGCGCGACGGCCAGAAGGATTGCCCCAAACCGCAGCGCATCCAGTATCAGCGGGCGCTTGCTCATCCTTCGTATTCTATTTCATCGATGACCCCGCGCAACCGCCGCCAGCACGCCGCTAGGGATTCAACCCAGCGGTTTCAATTTGTCTCCGCATCGTGACGAACTTTGGCGGTCATTGCCGGATTAGGGTTTTTTGTCGGGTGGATTACCGCGCCCCAGCCGATTCCAATTTCTTCATAACCTGGTCGAGGCTGAAGCTCGCCGCTTTCTGCCGCGGCGGGAACGCCTTGAACGTTTGCAGGAACTCGCCGACGTACGTTTGTGCCGGTACTAGCAGGAACGCGCGGTCGAGCAACCAGTCGTAGTAGGTGTTGGAGGTGATCTGCGCGCGCTCATAGGGGTCGCGCCGCAGGTTGAAGATGAGCGGCAGGCGCAGCGGCGTGAACGGCTCCTGCCACACCTGAAGCGTTCCCTGCGCGCGCTGCTCCATGAAGATCAGCTTCCAGTCCTGGTAGCGCAGTGCCGTCAGATCGCCGTCGTCGGAGAAGTAGAAGATCTCCTTGCGCGGCCCGTTCTTGTCCTTGCCCGTGAGGTACGGCAGGAAGTCGTAGCCGTCGAGATGCACCTTGTAGGTGCGCCCGATTGCCTTGACCCCGCCTTTCTCGAGCTTGTCCTTGATATCGGGCTCGCCCGTCGCGGCGAGCAAGGTCGGCAGCCAGTCCATGTGATGCATGATCTCGTTCGTCACCGAGCCGGCCCTGATCTTGCCCGGCCACCGCACCATGGCCGGGACGCGCCAGCCGCCTTCCCAGTTGGTGTTCTTCTCGCCCCGGAACGGCGTCGCGGCCGCGTCCGGCCAGGTGTTGTAATGGGGACCGTTATCGGTCGAATAGAAGACGATCGTGTTATCGGCGATCTTCAGCTCGTCGACCAACGCCAGGAACTTGCCGATATGGATGTCGTGCTCGACCATGCCGTCGGCGTACTCGTCCTGGCCGGAGATGCCAGTCAGCGAGGCCTTCACGTGCGTGCGAAAGTGCATGCGCGTGCCGTTCCACCACACGAACCAGGGTTTGCCCGCCTTGTGCTGCTCGCGGATGAAAACAAGGGCGCGGTCGGACGTCTCGTCATCGATCGTTTCCATGCGCTTTTTCGTGAGCGGGCCCGTGTCCTCGATCTTCTGCTTGCCGCCCGGCAGCGCCCAGGAATGGATCACGCCGCGCGGGCCGAACTTCTCGCGAAATTCGGGGTTCTTCGGGTAGTCCCGGTTCTCCGGCTCTTCTTCGGCGTTCAGATGGTAGAGGTTGCCGAAGAACTCGTCGAAGCCGTGGTTGGTCGGCAGCATCTCGTCGCGGTCGCCCAAATGGTTCTTGCCGAACTGGCCGGTCGCGTAGCCGCGCGCTTTGAGCAGTCCGGCGATCGTGGGCTCCTCCTTGCGCATGCCGATCTCGGCGCCCGGCAGGCCGACCTTCGATAAACCGGTCCGGAAGACGCTCTGCCCCATGATGAAGGAGGAGCGGCCCGCAGTGCACGACTGCTCGCCGTAGTAGTCGGTGAAGAGCATGCCTTCATTCGCGATCCGATCGATGTTGGGTGTGTGATACCCCATCAGCCCTCGTGTGTAGGCGCTGATGTTCGACTGGCCGATGTCATCTCCCCAGATCACGAGAATATTGGGCTTGCCCTGCGCCTGCGCCATGCCCACGCCGGCCATGATCATGGCGAGGCCCAGCAGGCGCGTGATGGTGGCTTGCATCATCGTTTCACTCCTTCCATTTAGTTCGCGCTTTCAGGTCGCGCACGGTACAGGTCGAATGTTACAGGTTGAATTCGTCTCAGTGTCCACAGATACGGCTGAGATTATTCTGGAGCTTCCGAGTTACAAGGAAAAAACGCCCGACACGCTGCAGGTCGGGAACATACACCGGTGTACCCTAAAACTCCAAGCCTACCCGGTAGGATGGCCGACGTTTCTGAACCGCCAAGGCGCCAAGAGAAACCGTTATTGAACCGCGGAGGCGCGGAGAGAAACCAACTACGATTTAAGATTGACAGGTTCGATCCGTATTCATCTGCGTTCATCGGCGGCTAAAATTTGTTCTTGTTGGATAGCCCGTCTACGGGTTCCCGAGCAGGAAGTAGAAGGCGCTCGCGCTCTGGTCGCCGAAAGCGTGACCATAGGCAATGTAGGCCGTGCCGAGGAACGTCTCCGCCCCTAAGAAAATACTCGCCGCGGGGCGCACTTTAGAGTTATTGAACGGGTCGAGAGGGCCGCGCACGCGCACGCCCTCGAGCGAGCCGCCCGCGTAAACGCCGCGGCCGAGCGCCGTCGGCAGGCGCGCGAGCCGATAGGAGTAGACGGCGCGCGCGAACTCTACGTTCTCGCCGCTCAGTTGGTCGATCAGGTAGCCCGAGCCGCGCAGGAAACCGCCGAGCTGGAACGGGTCGTATGGCGGCGGCTCTCCCTCGAAGGTGTAGCCGAAGCCGCCAGCCAACTGGATTGCGTGTGGCCCGAAGCTCTTCGCCGCCATGAGCAATAGGTCGGTCTTGTTGTACTGGTCATCGGATCCCCAATCCTTGACGGTGCCGAAGGTGCGCAGCACGGCGAGCACGCCGTCGCGCGGGAAATTCGGGTTGTCGATCTGGTCGAACACGAAGCGTGCCGTATAGCCGACCTGCTGAATGTCAAAATCTGGCACCCCCGTCGTCAACCCGAAATCCTCCTTTGCTTTGAGCGTGCCGGTAAAGGAGCCGATCCGCGCTTCGCCGAACTTGTTCTGAAGGCCGACGTCCAGATAGGCGCGCGCGTAGCTGACCTCGTAGTCACCGATCTTGCGCTCGTTAAGGAAGAAGACGATGGGCTCGCGCTGCAGCTCAATGCGCGGCGCGACGAAGGCGCCGCTGCGCAGCCCGAGCGGCTGGTAGAACTCGCTGCGGAAGAACTTGGTGTAGCCTAATTGCAGGTCGTTGCGCCATTCGGCACCGAGCGAGTTGATCCAGGTCTTGCGGTGGCTCACCAGCGCGTTGAACCGCGTCTGCTCCGTGTCGGTCGCGAGACCCAGGCCGAACCTCACATAATCGGGTCCCCAGGATTTCTCGATGCCCTCGATTAGCACGGTGCGGCGTCCTTCACCGTCGACCATCGAATAACCCATACTCTCGAAATCACCGCGTCCGTAAATCTGTACCAGCCGATCGTTCAGATGCTCCAGGGAAAAGTCCGTTTCCGCCCTGACCCGCAGGCCGATTCCGGGCACTTCTTCCAGCTCATCTTCAATCACTTTCGGGTTGACCCAGCCGTCGCCGGTGGTAACGCGCGTGCCTGTGACTTTCGGTGCCGGCACGAGCTTGGCCAGAGCCGCCTCGCGCCACGCCCGGTAGTCGTCCTCGGAAACGGAAAGCCGGGCGAGCGCTTCACGCTCGGCGCGGGCCGCGGCCTCGCCGATCGGGATCGTCTTGAGCGCACCTTGGAAGTTGCCGGCGCTGAAGCTGCCAAGTTTCGGCTCGATCAGGATATCCCCCGCGCGCAGTTGCCCGAGCGAGCGGCGCACGTTCTGCTCGGTGAGCAGATTGATCGACTGCAGGGCGACGCCTAACACGGAATTCAACTCGGAGCGGGGCAGGAGCGGCGACCCCAGGTTGACCGCAATCACGACATCGGCGCAGGCCTCGCGCGCGATGTCCACCGGCAGGTTGCGCACCAGCCCCCCGTCCACATGCAGCACTCCATCGATGTCCATGGGCGAGATGAGCCCCGGCACGGACATGCTGGCGCGCAAGGCCTTCGCGAGATCACCGCGCCGGAACACCGTCATCTCGCCGTTCTCCAAGTTGGTCGCGACCGCCCGGTACGGAATTGGCAACCGGTCGAAGTCCTGGTCGGGGAAGTTTCCCGCGCGATTGGTCAATACGCGCAGCAGGAACTCGAACTTGTAGCCGGACGTTGTCCCCGGCGGCAGCAGGAGCTTCCAGTCGCGCAAGCCGAGCTGGAAGCGGAAGAGCGGCGTGAAATCGTCGCGCTTCACGTTAAAAGGCCTCTCGGAGCGCGGCGGTTCGTCGGTGAAGATCTCGTCCCAGTTCACTTTGCCGATGCTTTCAGTAATCTTGTCCAGCGGCTCGCCGCTCGCGTAAACGCCGCCGACGAGCGCGCCCATGCTGGTGCCGGCGATGCAGTCCACCGGCACGCGCATTTCTTCCAGCACTTTCAGCACGCCGATATGCGCGACGCCGCGCGCGCCGCCGCCTGAGAGCACGAGGCCGATGCGCGGTCGCTCCGTCTGCGCGGCTGCGAGCGTCGAAGTGATCGCTCCGGCGAGGATTAGCAGAGCGGCCAGAAAAAGCCGCAGGAAGTAGTGTGTCCGGAAGGCGACCATGGGCGCTCCAATAGCGACGACTTGTTACGCGGATTATACCGACGCCCGATGAGCGGAATTCAGTTAGAATTCAACGCTCGGGCGTGGGTGTAGTTCAATGGCAGAACGGCAGCTTCCCAGTCGCCCGCTCCTCCTGTTTGAATCGGGTCTAACCTGCCGAGGTCGCGTTTGCCCCGCCTGCTCCGGGCCGCGTAGAATCGCGGGACCCTTGCTGCGGAGCAGTGATTGGATCGTTCACGCCAACTCGAGAAAAGGCCCGAAGTTCCCTTGCTCCTGCAAGCGTCTCATGGTACTGGCCGGGCCGCGGTGGCCGCTTTCTAGGCAATGGTGGCTCGGATGAGCGCTAGCGTGGCGTGACCCATGCGTGTCGTCTACTGCGATGCGAATCTCACGTCGTACACCGGGCACTTTGCCACCCAGTGCCGCGCCCTTTCCGCGGAATTCCGAGCGCTGGGATTCGAGACGACCGTGCTCGCCAACCGGCGCATCGAAGAAGCGGTCGCCGACGAGCTGAAGGCGGTCGGTTTTTTCTCGGAAAGCCCGTACGAAAAAACGTCTGACGATCCGCTGTGCTGGTGGCTCAAATCGTTTTTCGATGTATCGCGGATTCTTGCGGCCGATTTCGACAAGGCCGGGCAGCTGACCAGCGAGGACCTCGTCTACTACGATACGGCAACCCCGGCGCCGGTCATGGCGCTGATCGAGTGGGCCCAGAAAAAGTTTTCTCCAGAGAGCTGCCCCAACATTGCCATGAACTTCATCGAGCACAGCGATGTCGTTGCGAAAAAGTCTGCGTCAGGGCAGCTCGAGCTGGATGTCCAGTCCTACAATCCGTTCCTCTATCGCTACGCCAGTCTGGCTGTCGATCCGAGATACGAGCATTGTTTTCATTGGGTATCGACGGACGTGTCTCTGGCCGAGATCTACTCGCACGTCCTGAACAGGCCGGTGACTTGCCTGCCCACCCCGTACGTGGCGGCGACTTCCCCAAGATCGCGCGCGGGTGCCAGGGAGTGGACAGTCGGCTTCCTGGGTGCCCAGAGGCCGAGCAAAAACTTCCATCTCGTGCCGGATGTTCTCGAGCGCCTTCTCTCACGACGCGCCGATGTCCGTATCGTGATCCAGAACAGCTGGTCGGCGATGGAAGAGGTTGCAGTGCGCGTTCGCGGGCAAGCCGCAGCAGACCCGCGGATCGAGTTGATCGGCGAGGCGCTCGACGAGCCGGCGTGGGCCCAGCTCCTGGACCGGTGCGATCTCCTGGTGGCCGCCTATGACCGGGGCAAGTATGGGAACGCCCCCTCCGGGATCGTATTCGAGGGGCTTGCGAATGGCATTCCGCTGGTTGTGACCGGCGGCACGGCATTTGAGCGAAGCGCCCGGGAGTATGGATTTCCCGCGGTCGCGATCGGCGAGCTGGAACCCGCGTCTATCGCGGGCGCCATCGAAGCGGCCTTGTCCGATTACGAGGAACTCGCGCGTCGCGCACAGGCCGCGAGTGGCCTGTGGGGGGCGCGAAATGGACCCCTGCGAACGGTGCAGGCGCTGCTCGAGAAAGTTCGACAGGCGCGGGCGAACTAGCCGCGCGCCCAAGCCTGTTACGCGCCCGCAACGATTCCGCTAGAATTCAAGGCCAGGATGCGGGTGTAGTTCAATGGCAGAACGGCAGCTTCCCAAGCTGCATATGAGGGTTCGATTCCCTTCACCCGCTCCAACTTGAAACGGGCCACAGGCCCGTTTCAGTTGCGGTCGGAGGGCACGCGCGTGACGATGCTGCCATTGCCGCGCACGGGCTTGTCGGCCTCGCAGCTGGACACGGCGGGGCTGTTCCAGTAGTACTACGTAAGCAGGCGGACTGGCCATCGTATGTGCGAGCGTAAAAAGCCTTTTCTCTTCCGTCGCGCACTCCCGGGAAGCAGGGGCAAGTTCGGCCATTGTACCGGAAGCGCAAAATTTAAATTCAACACGCAAGGAAACTTCATGAGAGCACTAATGGTAGGGCTGGCGTTCACTATCCTGTTGGTTGCGCCAGTGCAGGGCCTTGAGGCTGCGGGGACGCTCGAGCAGATCGCCAAGACGGGAAAATTCAGGATCGGGTTTCGGGAATCCTCGCCGCCCATGTCGTTTCTGGACAAGGACGGGAATCCGGCCGGTTACTCTATCGATCTCTGCAAGCACATCGCGACCGCCGTCAAGAACAAGGTTGGCAAGGAAGTGACGGTGGAATATGTGCCGGTCACCTCCGAGAATCGGTTCGACGCGCTGATCAACAACAAGATCGACATCCTCTGCGGACCGACGACGAAGACCATGTCGCGGGCTGAGCGCGTTGACTTCACGCAGCTGACTTTCGTTACCGGCACGTCGTTCATGACGCTCCCGGACAAGGAAATTCGCGAAGTCGCTGGCTTCAGTGGCAAGAAGATCGGGGTCTCGCGCGCCACGACGACGGAAAAGGTCTTGAGAAACATGCTCAAGGAATCCTTGACGGATGCGGAAGTCGTCCTGGTGAGCTCGACGCTCGAGGGCGTGGCGGCGCTGAAAAGCGGGGAGATCGACGCGTTTTTCTCCGACCAGGTCGTCCTCATGGGCACGGCGATGACGTCGGACGAGAAGCTCGCGATTGCGTCAGCCGTATTTTCCTACGAGCCGTTTGCGCTGGCCGTGCGGCGGAACGATGCCGACTTCCGGCTTGTCGCCGACCGCGTGTTGTCCCACCTGTATCGGTCGGGACTCATCCTGGATACCTACAGCCGGTGGTTCAGCCGGTTCTCGAAAGAGCGGCCGCCGATATTTGATGCGCTCTATCAGCTAAACTCCACGCCGGAGTAAGAGTCCCCAACGTAGTGTCTTCTTCGATTCACCATTCACGGATGTAATCTGCGTTCATCTGCGTTTATCTGCGGCTAATATTGTTTTTCGATTCCACGCGACGGGCCTCAGCGCCGCGTGGAATTGAGGCCCAGAAACGTACCACCGTTGCGGCGCGCGAGCTCGCGCATCAAAGTCGCGAACCGAACGCCCGTGTAGCTCGATTCCGCCGGCGGCCCGAACATGGTCGGAAAACCCACGCCGTGGATGCGAACCCGCCGCTTGCCCGCGGCATCCGCCCGGTTGAGTCGACCGACCCTGCGCACCACGTTCTCGATGGAGGGCCCGGTAAACTCATCGCCGAAAACGTAGATGCTGATTTTCCGGTCCCGGCGGGAGAACACGCGGATCGCCGCCTCGATGCCCTCGACCGGGCTGCTGTTGCTGAACGGCCGCCAGGTTCGCAGCCGATTGACGATGGCGCGGCGGCGGGCGGGGCTGTCAGGAATCCACTTCCCCGCATATTGCGAGAACATGAACTGCCCCATGTCGCTCAACACCTGGATGCCCTTCACCCGCGGGTAGAGCTTGAGGGTTTCTTCCACCTTGCGCCGCATGAGCGGCCAGGCGAGCGATTGCATGCTGCCGGAGGTGTCGATGACGAAGATGATGTACTCGCTGTCGACGGGGATGCCGCCGACGAGACGCTCCGGCGGCGTCTCCCGGCGCTGGGAAAGGAGCCGCTTCATCTCTTCGGTCAGCGCCTGCTGCGCCAGCGCGAGCTGATCGCGGATGCGATTTTGCACCGACGCGGTGTCGCGTGCCGCCCGGTAGCGCCCTTCGATCGTCGTGAGCTCGTCCTGGTAGCGCGCCACCAGGCGCTCGGCCTTCGCGAGCTCGACCTGCCGCGCCTCGAGCTCGGCCTGCAGCGCCTTGCGGCGCGCGTCGAGCTCGGCGTGCTCTTCCTCCAGCACTTGCAGTTCGGCACGCAGCGTCTCGGCGTCTCTTTCCACGAGGCCCGGCTCGGCACCGCGGGCGATGATGAATAGCAGCAGGATGGCGCCGAAACCGCAGAAGATGGCGTCCAGGAACGAGAGCCCGATGGCCTCGAACTCGCGCTTGCGTCGCCGTCTCACGGCCAATCCTCCGCGGGGCTGAGAAAAGAGCCGCGAGTTATCTGCGCCAGCCGCCAGTACGCGGCGGCGGCCATCGGATCGCCCTCCATGGGCAGCAGAATGACGTTGACGGGAACGCCCTTGACGAGCACAGCGAGCGCATCGTCGAAGAAGCGCAGGCGCTGCTTTCCCGGAACCGTATAGCGCAGGCCGCGCTCGCGATCGAGGGTGGGCAGGCTGTCGGTCACGAGAAAGACGTTGTCCGGCTTGGGCGTGAGCTGGTTGATGACGTTGAGCGCGTGATAGAGGCTGGTGCCGCCCCGGGGAATGATTTTCTTCGTCGCTTCGACCGCGCCGTTTAGCGCGGCCGGGTCGCTCGCGTCGAGCCACCCGCCGGGCGCGTTGCGCACGACCGGTTCCGCGCGCTCGTTGAAGGTGTAGATCTGAAAGCGCGAGCCGGCGGGAATCTGGGTCGCGATCCAGTCCAGGGTGGCAAGCGCCCGCCGCCACTTGAGCGCGCGGCGCTGCTCGGCCGCGGGCAGGTTGCGCAGGCGGACGACGTCGACGATGCGCTCGGCGAGCATGCTGGCCGAGGCGTCGAGCAGGATGAGGATGCGCTGTCCGCCGACTTTCAGCCCGGTGAGGTACTGGCGGTCGCCCTCGCCGGGGAAGGCGCGCAGGCGGTCGCCTTCCTGGGCGCGCTGCATCGCGCCGCCTTCCAGCCGCTTCAGCTCCTCATCGCGGGACTTGAGGTCTGCCTTCAAGCGATTGACGTGGGTCTCGCGCGCGATGCTGTTGGTCTCGAGCTGCGCAAGGTCGTAGCGCCGGCCGGCGATGTTCTCGCTCAGGGTCTTCGATTGGGCCAGCAGACGCTGGCGCCGATTGCCAGCCCGCTCGAGACCTGCGCTCAGCGCGGCGGCCTGTTTGCGGCCATTTAGAACCTGTCGCTCCAACGCCTCCACGTCTTGCTGGAGCGCCTCGGTCGCCTCGCGCCGCTGGGCGATGGAGTTGTGGCTCAGGATGAGGAACAGCAGGACGATAGCGCCGAAGCCGCAAAGGATGGCATCGATGAACGAGAGGCTGACGGTGGTGAGCGGGCGGCGCTTCATTCAGAGATCAAATCCGTGACCTGTGACGGCTGACCAAGAAATAGTGAGGAGTACTGGTGATGAGAGAGGGTGATGATTGATGGTGATGTACGGCATTGCGTGCGCTCTTCATCACCATTTTCCATCACTATTTTCCATCACCACTATTCATCACCACTATTCATCACCAGTCTTTGATCATCGGCGTTCATCGGCGGCTAATACGGCTTTTTGTGTTTCGCTATATCTGCTTTCATCTGCGGTTGGATTTTGACGTTTCGCTTCACCCGTCACCCATCACCCATCACCCGTCACGAGTTTTAGCTGGTCCGCAGGTGCCGGATCAGGCGGTCGTTGACGTAGGTTTCGGTATCCAGCACCAGGCGCTCCTGAGTGAGCTGGAGCTGATGGACCAGAAACATGAGGACGATGCTCAGCAGCAATGCGATCAGGGTCGAGTTGAATGCCGTTCCGAGATTCTGCGTGACGCCGGTAATGTCGCCCTGGACGGCGCGATGGGCCAATCCCAGCGCGTTACCGATGCCGCGCACGGTCCCGATAAAGCCGATGGATGGGATTGCCCATGCGATATAGCGGATCAGCGCCAGCTCGGAGTCGAGGCGCTCGCCTTCGTTTGCGCACACTGTGCCATTGGCGGAGGCCGCATCCTGCACGCTGTGCGTCGTCTCGAAGCGCGTGAGCGACTGGGACACCGCACGCGGGAGCAGGAGGTTGCGCAGGACCGGCTTGAGCGCCACGAGCGGCTTCACATAGCGGCGGGCGTCCTCGGGCAGAATCTTGATGCCCTCCGTCAATGGCAGCAGATCGTCCTCGAGCAGCCCGCGCTCGCGCAGCACGACCACCCATTTATAGCCGAGTATCGCCAGCGCCCACAGCATGAGAACGAAGCACGCCTCCTGCTCGTAATCCTTGAGGATCACATAGACCGAGCTCTCGATCTCGGCGTCAGGCTGTTGGGCGACGAGGGCGCGCTGTTCGGCGAGCTCAACCGCGGCGTTGGGCCGCACGACGCTGACATAGGCGCCATGCACGAGAATGGCGGCGAAGATCAGGGCAAAGAACTGATAGACGAACTGAACCGGAAAGTGCTTGATCATGAAAGTCCTCGCGGGCGAAGGAATGCCCGCAGTTTAGCGGTTGTGGGCTCGTGCCTAGTGTTCAGATATCCACAGGAAAGGAAACCGGAACATCCAGTCGGGGCCGCTCTTCACCGGGGTCTCGCTTTTGCGACTCCCGCCTGCGGGCGGGCGGCGGAGCGGGCTTTTCTTTCTGGTCCCGGGGTTTCTCCGAGGCGGTTGCCGGCTTGGAGTCCTGCGTCTGCGCCGCAACCGGGAGTGGAGCGCCGAGACACGCCGCCAACCCGAGCGCGAGCACGCGTCGCATCAATGTCGACACGAGGGAAACCCGAACCACAGAGGTCACGGAGAACAGCGAACATCCAGTCGTTACCGATTCTCTTCGTGTTCTTTGTGGTTCGGATTGTCTGTTCATGTTAGGGGGTTGTGGCTAGCACGCGTCGCCGCGCATCATTATTATGGCGTCCCCGTCGCGTAGCGCGCGCAACGAAATCCCACGTCGGGCCGCGGCTCGGTACCATAGTCCCGATAGGTCCAACGCAGCGCGCTGACGCTCGCCTGCATCCAGCTGGAACCGCGGATCACGTGGTGCTTCCCGGCGGCGGGGCCGGTCGGGTCCGGTTCCCGCGCCTTCGCTGCCCGAATCCCATAGTAATCGTTGACCCATTCGGCAACGTTGCCCGCCAGGTCGAAAATCCCCGCCGGGTCCGCCCGGAAGTGTGCGACCGGTGCCGTGCCGGCGAACCCGTCGCTGTAGTCCTTGAGCGCGTCCGCCAGTTGCCCGCTGACCGATCGATCGGCGAAGTTTCCGCTACCCGGCGCCGGCGGCATGGCATCGCCCCACGGGAAGCGGCTCGACTTTTCGACTCCAGCATGGCGCGCCGCCCAGGCCCACTCCGCTTCCGTCGGCAGCCGGAAGCCGTGCTGTAAAGGAAGTACCGGGGCGAGTGCGCCCGTGCCGCTCGTATAGGCCGCAGGAAGCTGTGCAGCCTCGTTCAGCCAATTGCAGTAACCGGCCGCATCCTCCCAGCGCACGTTGACGACCGGGTGCGAGGGCGTCTCGAGCGCCACGGAACCGAACCGCCCCGAACTGTGGTTCGGGCTGTATTTCCGGAACTGTTCGTTGGTCACCTCCGTGGTCCCGAGATAATAGGGCCGCGAAAGCCGCACCTCACGCAACGTCTCATTAGCGCGTTGTCCCGGATCGCGGCGCGAGGCGCCCATCGTGAACGTGCCCGGACGCACGAGAATCATCACCGTGCCGTCGGGTGCGGTGATTCTTTCCGGAAGCTCGGTCGTTACCGGCGCGCCCGCGGCACGCAATTTGACCGCCAGAGTCTGCTCGAATCCGGGCTTGGGGGTGACCCACAGCTGCGCGGTCTCGAAGCCATCCCGGTTGATTTCAAGCAGCGTTGGTGCGGCGGGCAGTTGGTGTTTGCCGTTCGCCGGTCCGATGATCTGTCCCTCGATGCTCAACGACGCGTCGGGCGGCTGCACCCGGAGCGTGACCCGACCCATCTCGGCGCTCAGCGCGACGCGCAGGCGGCGTTTCTCCGCTTGCTTCAAGCGCACCGAGCGGCTCGTGGTCCCGTAGCCGCGCTTGGAAACCGTCACGCGATGATCTCGGCCGGGTCCGAGCATGAGCGTAGTCGGGGTCGTTCCGGCGTAGCGGCCGTCGACCGCGACGCTCGCGCCCGCGGGCTCGCTCACGACACGCAGCTCGCCGTCTGCGGGCGCGAGCGTTACCGGTCCGATGGTCTGGGCCTCACCGGCGACAACGATGATGCGCTGTTTTGACGTCTTGTAGCCGGCGGCGCGAATCTCGATGTCGCGGGTCCCGGCGGCGAGTTCGGTGGTGAGTGGAAGCAGCCCCATGCCCTCGCCATCGACGTACAGCGTGGCGCCGGTCGTATTCGACAGAATCGTCACAGCGGCCGACGCCCGAATCAGCGCGGCAACGAGGCTCTGGCGGCGCCCGAGCCCCTCGATCTGGATCGTCGTGGAAAACTCCGCATAGCCATCGGCGCGTATGACGATCAGGTGTTCGCCCGCGGCCAGTTCGATT
>JAOTTL010000230.1:0-5023 GCA_029864385.1 Betaproteobacteria bacterium
CCTGCCCAGAGCCTGCCCGCAAACGAGAGCAAGCTGTCGGCGGAGGTCTCGGCGCGCATCCTGGCGCTTCCCTATGACGTCGGCCAGACGGTGAGCAAAGGCGATGTAGTCGCGCGCATCGATAAGCGCGACTTCGAGCTCGCCGTAGCGAAAGCCAAGGCGAGCATGGCTGCCGTCCAGGCGCGCATCGCACAGGCGGAATCGCAGCTTGAGCGCGCAAAGGCGCTGGAAAAGCGGAACTTCATCACGGCCGAGGCCGTCATTCAGCGCGAGACCGAACTCGCCGTGCAGCGGGCCGAGCTTGCCGTGCAGCGCGCGAGCCTTGCCACCGCGGCGCGGGAACTCGAGAAGACAACGGTACGCGCGCCCTTCGATGCGATCGTGAAACAGCGCCATGCCGGCGTCGGCGAGCTCGCCTCGCCCGGTGCGGCGCTCGTCACGCTGATCGACCAGTCGCGCCCCGAAGTGTCGGCACAGGTGCAGCTGAAGGACAGCCAGTCCCTCAAGGATGCGGGTCGGGCTGTCTTCAGCGCCGACGTCGACTATCCGGTGAAATTGACGCGTGTTTCGCCGGCGGTGAACCGGGAGTCGCGGACGGTCGAGGCCCGGCTCGCGTTCCAGGATCGCGCGGCCGCACCGGGCACTTCGGGCAAGCTCGTCTGGCGCGAGACGCGGCCGCATCTTCCGGCCGAGTACGTCGTGCGGCGCAAGGGCGAGCTCGGCATGTTCGTGATGTCCGCAGGAGCGCCCGAATTCGTCGTGCTGCCTGGAGCCCAGGAGGGGCGTCCGGTCCCGCTCACGCTTCCGGTCGACACGCTGATCGTCACCAAGGGGCGCAATACCCTCGGCGCCTCACCCGCAGGAAAGTAGTCGAAGAGGACGCGCGACGCGCCTCCGGCAGCCGTAACCGAGATCGAGCACACGCCGCACGAGTACCACGCATGCGTTTCTATGAGCGATTGATCCACAATCACCCCTTCGCGAACATCACGTTCGCGGTGGTGATCGTGATCGGCCTCGTCAGTTACGTGCTCCTCCCGCGCGAGCAGGACCCCGAGATCAACTTCAACTGGATCGATATCACCACGGTTCTGCCGGGTGCCGCCGCCGAGGACGTCGAGAAGCGCGTCACCGTGCCACTCGAAGAGGCGATCAAGAACGTGCAGGACATACGGTTCGTGCTCTCCACGAGCCGCGAGAACGTCTCGAGCATCCTGGTGCGCTTCCGGGAGATCGACGACCGCACGTTCGACAAGCGCATCAACGAGCTCAACCGCGAGATTCAGAACAAGGCCGAGGCCGAGCTGCCCATCGAAGCGAAGGACCCGCGCACCACCGAGATCACGACCTCGAACGGCTTTCCCACGGCGATGGTGCTCCTGACCGGACGCGCTGACGACGAGGTGCTGCGCTTAATCGCGCACCAGATCAAGCTCGACATCGAGCGTATCGCCGGGGTCGACCGCGTTTTTGCGTTCGGGCAGCACGATCCGGAACTGTTGGTTGAGTTCGCTCCGCACGCGCTCGTCGCGCGCGGCGCGAACGCCAGCGATGTCGCCGACGCGGTGAGCGGTGCCTTTCGTGACACGTTCGCCGGCCGCCGCAAGACCGAGCGCGACGAATGGCTCGTACGCGTCATTGGGCAGGAAGCCGATCCCTCGGTGCTTGCCCGTATCGCGGTGAGCCCGCTTGGCAACGCCCGGGAGCAGTTTCCGCTCGACGCCGTGGCCACGGTGTCGCGGGCGCGGGCCAAGGCCAGCCAGCTCGTCACCCGCGACGGCCGCCCCGCGGTGCTCTTCTCGGTCACCAAGAAGAGCCGCACCAACACCATCGAGCTCGTCGAGAAGCTGAACGCCTACATCGCGGAGAAGAACCCGGTGCTGGCCGCCTCCGGTGTCTCGCTGATGCTTTCGGACGACCAGACGGTGATGACGCAAACGGCGATCCGTATCATGGAAGGAAACGCGGGGATCGGGCTCGCGCTGGTCGTCGCGATCTGTTGGCTCTTCCTGGGTAGGCGGATCTCGATCCTCGTCGCGATCGGCATCCCGTTCTCGCTGGCGGGGACTTTCGCGGTTCTCTACGCGACCGGCAACACGCTGAACGTGTCGGTGCTGCTCGGCGTGGTGATCGCGCTCGGCATGCTGGTGGACGACGCGGTGGTGGTCGTCGAGGCAATCTACTACCGGCTGCAGCGCGGCCAGGAGGTCATCTCCGCCGCCATCGACGCGATGCGCGAGGTGTTCGCGCCGGTCACTTCCTCCGTTGCGACCACGCTCGCCGCGTTTCTCCCCCTCATGCTCCTGCCCGGCCTGGTGGGCGAGTTCATGTTCGTCATCCCGTTCGTGGTCACGCTCGCACTGCTGATCAGCCTGGTCGAGGCGTACTGGATGATTCCTACGCACGTTGCCGCGTTGCGCCCGAACTTCTCGCACCCGAACCGGATCCAGCGATGGCGCACGCGTGTGACCCACGCCGTGCGCGTGAAGTACTCGCTCGCGCTCATCTACGTCATGCGGCGGCCGCTGCGTTTCGCCGCAGTCGCCATGCTCGCGGTCGCTGCAGCGGGCGCGGCCGTTGCGACCGGGGTCGTGCGCGTCCAGTTCTTCGCCTTCGATCCGCTGCGAATTTTCTACGTCAACATCGACATGCCCGCGGGCGCGCCGATCGAAGCGACGCTGGAACGGTTGCAGGGCCTGGAGCCCGTGGTGAAGAAGCACTTGAATCCCGCGAACGTGCGGGCTATCGCCGCCATCGCGGGGGTGAAATTCACCGATACCGAGCCCGTCTTTGGCGACGCCTACGGCCAGCTGGCCGTTACCCTGCAACCGCGGGGCGAGGACACACGCGAAGCGCCGGAGATCGTCGAGGCGCTGCGCAAGGACGCACTGGCCGTTCCCGGCCCCGGCAAGGTCACGTTCACGGTGCTCTCCGGCGGTCCGCCGCCGACCAAGGCCATCCGGGTGCGCGTGCGAAACGACGACTATGCGGAGCTGCGCGCCGCCGCCGACGAAGTGAAGCGCATCGTCGCCGGGCTGCGCGGTACCAGGGACGTCACCGACGACGACCTGCCCGGCCGGCCGCAGCTCGTGCTCAAGCTGGATCGCGAAGCGATCCGCGCCGCCGGGCTTACGGCCGCGCAGGTTTCGCGGCTCGTGCGGCTCGCCGTCGATGGCGAGATCGTTGCGGTGATGCGCGATGCCGGCGAGAAGCTCGAAGTTCGGGTACGCGCCCAGCGCGAGGCGTCAGCCGACGTCGCCGCGATCCTGGGGATGCCGGTCGCGCTGCCCGGCGGGGGCACCACGACGCTCGGCCAGCTGGTGAACGAGGAAACCCGCGCGGGCAAGGGTGCGATCCGGCACTACAACCTGCGACGTTCGATCGCCGTGGAGGCGGACCTCGACAAGAAGATCATCGATACCGTGGCGGCGAACCGTGCGATCGAGGAGGCATGGGGCAAGGTCAAGCTCCGCTACCCCTCTACGTCGCTCGATTTCTCGGGCGAGCTGGACGACATCGAGGAAAGCCTCGAGGCGATGAAGTTCCTGTTCCTGCTCGGCGTCGGGCTCATTTTTCTCATACTCGCGGCACAGTTCCGGAGCTACGGGCAGCCGCTCATGATTCTGGTCACGGTGCCGCTCGCTTTCACCGGCGTCGTGTTCGGTCTGCTGGTCTCGGGGAATCCGCTGAGCCTCTACACGCTGTACGGCATCATCGCGCTCACGGGCATCGCGGTGAACTCGGCGATCGTGCTGATCGACGCGGCCAACCGCCGGCTCGCCGCGGGCATGAGCGTGCTCCACGCGACCGTGTACGCCGCGCGGCGCAGGGTGATCCCGATCCTGATGACCTCGACGACCACGATCGCGGGACTCCTTTCGCTCGCACTCGGGCTCGCCGGAAAATCGCTGCTTTGGGG
Organism: Betaproteobacteria bacterium; assembly: GCA_029864385.1. Classification (GTDB taxonomy): domain Bacteria; phylum Pseudomonadota; class Gammaproteobacteria; order Burkholderiales; family SG8-41; genus SG8-41. The sequence goes on from JAOTTL010000230.1 coordinate 3,920, forward strand.
ACCCGTTGCGGGTGCGATCGTCTGGGGCCTCTCCGTGTCGACGCTGCTTACGCTGTTCGTGGTGCCGCTCGTCTACTGGACGTTCATGCGGCGCAGCGCACGCGCGCCTTAGGATAAATGGGGACAGCTCACGGTTTTCAGTTTCCGTTGGAGGCGATGTACCGCTTCTTATCCTGAAACATCGTCGGGATCTGCCAATTTCCGGATGCCGTACATGATAACCAGCATGATCGTCGCCTGAATCATCGAATAGGCCGCGATTTGGGGCGCCGGTGCATCTTCTAGAAGGAGAAACAAGGTGACCGACATAACCTCGTTTCCCTGCGTGTAGAGGAGAATCGAGGCGTCCAGCTCACGCATGAAAATGAGGAAAAGGATCATCCAGCCGGCAAGTAGCCCCGGCTTGACGAGGGGCACCAGGATTCGCCTCATCGTAGTGAACCAGGAAGCCCCGCACATCATGGAGCTGTCTTCGAGTTCCCGGGAAAGGGCAAGAAGGACCGAGGATACGTTCTTTACTCCGATTGGAAGGTATCGCGTGATATAGGCCAACATGATTATCCAGATCGTAGCGTAGAGGGGAGTCTTAATGTAGGCGACCAGGATACCCATGGAAAGGACGATGGACGGCACACCGATTGGAATCGTGACCACGAAATCGAGTATCGCCTTGGATTTTCCTTCAAGCTTGTGAACGGAATAGGCCAGAACGAAGCAGAAGGCCATTCCTCCCGTTGCGCCGACAAAAGCGAGAAAGAGGCTGTTCATGATTCCGCGCTGGGTGATCGGGTAATCAAACAGCACCCAGACGTAATGGCTGAGCGTGAGATCCGTGAAATCCGGCGAACCTTGCCAGAGCCTGGAGATCGATACGATGAAGAGCGCGAAAATAGGCAGGCCCGCGGCTGCGAGAAGATAGAAAAAGTGGAAGGCGGCGGTCAGATATCGCCATTTACCGAGCCGGATGAGACTCGGGCGATAGCCCTTCCCGGTGACGGTGGTGAACTCCCGCGGAAGAAGAAATTTCCGTTGGATGAGAAAAGTAATAAAGGTAACGAGAAGTATGACCAGGCCCAGGGTGGAGGCCATGTTGTAATCCGGAGA
>JAOTTL010000065.1:0-20017 GCA_029864385.1 Betaproteobacteria bacterium
GTGTTCGTGGCGCCGGTTTCCATGGAGGTCCAGATGCATTTCACCAGCTCCACGAACGCATCGCGCAGCCGCCGCAACGCCCCCGGACCGGAAACGACGCCCGGCTTGGCGGCGACCTCATGAGCCATGGGGGCGGGCTGCATCGCCGCGAACAGAATCTCGCCGAGCTTCAACGCGATGAATGCCGCAACCATCCAGACGAGGGCATCGCCCAGGTTCAGCCCCCGGAGGTTGTCCGCGAACCATGAAAAAGGCGGCCCTACCTTCAGGCCGAGCGTGTAGGCAAAGGCGCCGAACGCGACCGACATGAACAAGAATGGCCACCCCGTCCTGGCGGACCAGGGGGTGCGCACGGTCGCGAGCAGATCGGAGGCTTTCAGGAGAACGATCAGGAAGACGGTCTTGATGGCCGCTAAAAACGCCGAGTCCCCGATGATGAGGTAATAGACCATAACGGGAATCGGCAGCAGCAGGTGCAGCCGCGGGATGATCCTGCTCCACGCCGGCAGCTCCTCGGCCGGAACGCCGTGCAGGCCGGTGCGCACCGCGCGAATATAGACGATGAGCGCCACGGAGAGGTAATAGAGCAGCGCGGGGATCAGCGCGATCTTGATGACATGAAAATAGCTGGTCTCGGTCAGCTGCGCGAGCAGGAAAGCGCCCGCTCCCATGATCGGCGGCATGTAGGTCCCGCCGGTCGAAGCGGCCGCCTCTACGGCGCCGGCGAACTCGGGGCGGTAACCGACCCGCTTCATCAATGGAATGGTGAAGGTTCCGGTCGTCACGACGTTTGCCACGCCGCTGCCCGAAATCATGCCGAACAACCCGCTCGACACGACCGCCGTCATTCCCGGCCCGCCGGTTCTTCGTCCGGTGAGGCGGTAGGTCGTGTCGATGAGAAGCTCGCCGAGGCCGGTCTTCTCGAGGAATGCGCCGACGATGACGAAAATCACCACGTAGGTCGCAAACACGTCGACGATAAGCCCCGTCATGCCGTCGTACTCGAGCATCAAGAATTCCATCACGCGCGCGATGCCGAAACCCTCGTGACGGAAGAGACCGGGCGAAATCTGCGCGAACGGCTCGAATGAGTAGATCAGAAACAGCAGGCCTATGAGTGGGATGATGGGCCCGACGATGCGCCGCGCGATATCGAAGCTCACGGCGGCCAGCAGGCCCGAGAAAAACACGACTTCCACCGGAACCGGGCTGCCCACCCGCGCCGAGAGCTCCACGTTCGATAACATCCACCACCCGACGGAGGAGATCGCGGATATGAGGAAGAGCCAATCGGAGATCACGGGGCTTTCAGGGATCTCCCGGCGCGTACCCTCCCACCAGTACAGCGCTATGCCCGCCAGTCCGCCGACAATGGCCACCACCACTACCCTGGCGTTGGCAAAATCGCGCCACAACTCCGTGTGATCGAACAGGCCCCAGTAGGCCCAGATCGCAAGAAACGCACCCATGAATCCGATAGAAAGGAGCGCGATCATCTCATTGAGCCAGATGACGCCGGCCCGAAGGGGCTTCTGGCGTCCCTTGAAGACCAGTATCGACAGAACCGCAACGCCGAGGAGGTAGGTGCCCTTGAAAATCTCCAGGACGGGAGGGCCGAAGAACGAGATGTGAATGAAGAAATACGAAAAAGCGACTGCAATGATCGACAGCAGCACGCGGGCGGGACCCCGGATGTTCCGGGGAACGCTCATGCCTTCGGCGATAAGGCCGAGCTTGGTAAGAAAAGAAATTATCGTGCTGACCATATCTCGAGTGGATGTGCCTGTTACCGCGGCCTGGAACGTGATTGTGCGAAGAGGGCGGCAGGCCGCCCTCTTCGCACGTGGCTACAAGCTAATGATTACCGCAAGGGGCCTGAACCAGCGTCAATATCCTTTGACGATGGACTCCGGCACGCCGATGCCGCGCTCCTTCCAGTAACGAGCGGCTGCCGGATGGACCAGGATCTTGTGCTCAACGAGCGCATCGAATTTGCCGCTCAGGGCCTTCCAGTAAGCCGCCGCCTTGGTGAGTTGCGCCAGGTTTTCGGGCGCAGCGATGACTTTCAGCATATTGTAGACCGCGGCGTCCGACATCTGCTTGTGGGCGATCCACCAGACGTCGTAGGCAATGGAGCGGGCGGGCTGGTCCATTCCCTTCACGTCTTTCTGGGGCGGGATCGTGACCGGTGAATAGAAGCGGTAGTCGGAGGTCACCTTCTTTTGCTCTTCTTCGGTCAGGCTGACGTAACGGACAGGCTTGCTGACAGAAAGCTGTGTCAGCGCCGGGATGAGGAAGGGCACGCCCGCGGAGCAGAAGACGTCGATCTGCCGGTCGCCCAGGGCACGCGCGGACGCCGCGAAACCCAGATACCGCGCTTCGATCTGGTCCGTCATGCCGAGCGCCTTCATGACGTTCATGCAGTTCACGTTGCTGCCCGAGCCACGCGAGAGCAGATTGACCACCTTGCCCTTCATGTCGGAGAACGACTTGATAGGGTTATCGGCCAGTACCGCGAAGATCTGGGACTGGGCGCGCACCCGTGCGACGACGCGGAAGTTCTTGTTGGCGCCGTCTTTCTCGAACAGGCCCACGCCATTCCACGACTGGTAGACCTGCCCGATATGCCCCCAGGCGGTGGCGTATTCTCCGAGACCAACGCGGCGCACGTTCGCCACCGAGCCGCCAGAGGGGGTGTACTGATACTTGAATTTTCCTTTGAGTTCCTTATTGAGAAGTTGCACGCCGGCGCTGGTGGCTGGATGCCACGCGCCGCCCGAAGGTCCGCCGCCGAATCGGTAGGTGGTGTCGGCTTGCGCGACGCCCGCCATCAGGGCCGTGGATGCGGCCATGGCGGCCATGCAGGTCACTAGTCTTTTCATCGGAAACCTCCTCCTTACGTGGGTGAGCTTATTTGAGATTCTAGGACTCGGCTGAGAACCAGACCGGATCCCATGGGCGCCATTGTCGCTGTCTTCCGAGCGGCAGGCAACGACGGGCTGGTCTCGAAAGCTAACAGCGGCTCTTGCCGGAACCATCCCGACCAACCCTGCATCGGACTCGGACGACCGAACTTCGAGTCATTTCTGAGTATGTGTTAACAACTAACTGAACGGAAACAAGTTATTTGAATTGCTGTGAGCCGCGGAGGCGCATTGTTTCATGATCAGCGCAGCGACCACGGCCGATGCCGTATTAGCGGCGGCTTCGTCAAAGCGTTTTGAGTTGCTTCTAATGGAAATCCCTGGACTGCGCCGCGAGCCGGCCGAGCAGCCGGGTGTGGTCGGTCAGCCGCCGGGCAACGAGGTGCACTACTTCTCCTTCCCGCTGGATCTCGCCCTCGACGCCGAGCAGACTCGATCCGAGCAATTCGCGTCGATGTTTTTCCACGAGGTCGCGCCACACGACAACGTTCACGTAACCGGTTTCGTCCTCGAGCGTCACGAACACCACGCCCTTGGCGGTCGAGGGGCGCTGGCGGCAAGTGACGATGCCGGCGGTGCGCGCGGGTCGTCCATTCGCCAGCCGGTTCAGCTCGAAAGCCGTGACGAGACGCATGCGCGTAAGGCGCTGGCGCAGCAGTGCGAGCGGGTGGCGCCCCAGCGTAAGCCCCAAGCTGCCGTAATCCGCGATCAGGTCTTCGCCCTCGGTGGGGACAGAGAGTTGCGGTGCGCTTTCCCGGATCGGCGCTTCGCTCAGCAGCCGGGGCAGGGCTTCCGCGCCAGCCGCCTGCCAGTGCGCGAGATGGCGATGTCCGGCCAGCCGGGCGAGCGCACCTGCCGCGGCGAGGCTGCGAAGATCACGCCGGTCGAGGCCGGCGCGTCGCGCAAGGTCTTCGACGTTGGTGAAGGGCGACTGCAGGCGTGCGGCAACAATGCGCTCGGCGTTGGCTTGCGACAGCCCCTTTACCATCAGCAGTCCCAGCCGTACGGCTGGGGGCAAAAGGCGTGATGGGTGACGGGTGACGGGTGACGGGTAGTCCGTGAATCGTGAATCGTGAATCGTGAATCGTGGCTCAAGGGTGCATTCCCAGTCGCTCGCGGTCACGTCCACCGGCAGCACTTCGACGCCGTGGCGGCGCGCGTCCTGGACGAGCTGGGAGGAGGAGTAGAAGCCGAGTGGCTGGCTGTTCAGCATCGCGGCGAGAAATGCGGCGGGCTCGTGGTACTTGAGCCATGCCGAGACATAGGCGAGCAGCGCGAAGCTCACCGAGTGGGATTCCGGAAAGCCGTACTCGCCGAAGCCCAGAATCTGCTGGTAGATCTGCTCGGCGAAATGTCGTGTATAGCCGCGTCCGAGCATGCCCTCAATCAGGCGGCTGTAAAAATGCTCGAGCCCGCCCTTGCGCCGCCACGCGGCCATCGAGCGCCGGAGGTTGTCGGCCTCGCCGGGAGTGAAGCCAGCGGCGACGACGGCGAGCTGCATCACCTGCTCCTGAAAGATCGGCACGCCCAGCGTGCGGCTGAGCACCTGCCTCACCGCTTCGGAGGGGTAGGTGACCGGCTCCAGTCCCTGCCGGCGGCGCAGGTAGGGATGGACCATACCGCCCTGGATCGGTCCCGGACGCACGATGGCGACCTCGACCACGAGGTCGTAGAACTCGCGGGGTTTCAATCGCGGCAGCATCGACATTTGCGCGCGGGATTCGATCTGGAACACGCCGATGGTATCGGCGCGCCGGATCATCTCGTATACCGCCGCGTCATCGCCGCGATCGAGGATGGCCTGCATCGTGAGGGCGCCGCCGCGGTGGCGATCGACGAGCCCGAGACAGCGCCGGATCGCAGAAAGCATGCCGAGTCCCAGAACGTCCACCTTCAGCAGGCCCAGCGCGTCGAGGTCGTCCTTGTCCCATTGAATCACCGAGCGCTCGGGCATCGCCGCGTTCTCGACCGGAACGAGGTGCGACAACGGACCGCGCGAGATCACGAAGCCGCCGACGTGCTGCGAGAGGTGCCGGGGAAAGCCGACAAGCTCATTGATCAGCCTGATCAGGCACTCGATCACCGGGCTGTCGGGATCGAAGCCGCCTTCCCGCAGGCGCTCCGGCAGCACGTTCCGGCCATTCCACCAGTTCATGGATTTGGCCAGACGGTCCACCTGGTCGAGCGCGAGGCCGAGCGCCTTGCCCACGTCGCGCAGCGCGCTGCGCGGCCGGTAGGTGATGACGGTCGCGGCGAGGGCGGCGCGGTCGCGGCCGTACTTGCGGTAGACGTACTGGATCACCTCTTCGCGCCGCTGGTGCTCGAAGTCGACGTCGATATCGGGCGGCTCGTTTCTCTCGCGCGAGATGAAGCGCTCGAACAGCACGCTCATGCGCGCCGGGTCGACTTCAGTGATGCCGAGGGCGTAGCACACCGCGGAATTGGCGGCGCTGCCGCGACCCTGGCACAGGATGCCCTGCGCGCGCGCGTACTGGACGATGTCGTAAACGGTCAGGAAGAAATGCTCGTAGCCAAGCTCCGCGATGAGCGCGAGCTCGTGCTCGACGAGATGGCGCACGTGCTGCGGTGTCCCGAGCGGAAAGCGCCGGAGCAGGCCCGTCTCGGTCAGACTGCGCAGATAGCTCGCCGGCGTGTGCCCGGCTGGAACGATCTCGTCCGGATACTCATAGCGCAGGCTGTCGAGCGAGAAGTCGCAGCGCCCGGCAATATTGAGCGTTGCGGCGAGCAGATCGGGGGGGTAGACCTGGGCGAGGCGCGCCCGCAGCCGTAAATGCCGTTCGGCATTGGGGTAGAGCGCGTGACCGGCCTCGTGGACGGGGATACCGAGACGGATCGCAGTCAGCGTGTCCTGCAGCGGCCGGCGCGAGTGCACGTGCATGTGCACGTCGCCTGCTGCGACGAGGGGGAGGCCCGAGCGAGCGCCTGTCTCTTGCAGGGCGGCAAGCCGCGCGCGGTCGTTTGGGCCGCACAGCAACTCCACGGCGATCCACGCGCGCCCGGGGAAGCGTTCGGCAACGTAGCGCGCGTCTTCGAGATCCGGCCGTGCCCCCGGCACGAGCAGCACGAGACAGTCCGAAAGCCCGTCCTCAAGGTCGCATCGAGTGAGCTGGTAGCGGCCTTTGGCCGAGCGCATCCGGCCACGGGTGATGAGCGCGCAGAGACTGCCATAGCCCTCGCGATTGGTCGCGAGCAACACCAGCCTGAGTCCGTCATCGAGCCGGATTTCCGTGCCGATGATGAGCTTGAGCCCTGACTGCTTTGCGGCGACATGCGCGCGCACGGCACCGGCAACGGAGCATTCATCGGTGATGGCGAGCGCGGTGTAGCCGAGCGCCTGCGCGTGCTCGACCAGTTCTTCCGGGCGGGACGCTCCCCGGAGGAAAGTGAAGTTGGAAAGGCAGTGCAGCTCGGCGTAGCTAGGCTGCATCGGGGTGACGGCAAGGATGGCGGGTGAAGGCGCGCTGCGCTCGGACCACGCGCGCCGGTTTGGACGGCGTGTCTCGGGTGACCGCAACAGTACTCTGTGCTCTAATTCCTAAAGCGTTGCGGCGTTTGAAAACGACGCTATTAGCGGCGGGAATCAGCTTTGTATGACCATAGCAACGGCCTCCAGAAAGATCGATAACATTCAGGCGCTGCGCGGTGTGGCGGTGCTGTTGGTCGCCATGACCCACATCATGGCTTTCGAGCGCAAGTACATTCAGGGAGAGCGGCTTTTCGCCGACTGGATGGCGATCGGAACCTCGGGCGTCGATCTGTTCTTCGTCATCAGCGGTTTCATCATGGTTCACGTGACCCGCGGCACGTTTCAGAGACCGGCAGCCGTCGGCGAGTTCGTCTTTCACCGCCTGAGGAGGATCTATCCGCTCTACTGGATCTACACTGCAATGGTGCTCGTGGTTTTTTTTCTGCGGCCCCAATGGGTCAACGAGTCCTCGGGCCACGTCGTGAACGTGCTGGCTTCGTTTCTGCTGCTGCCCCAGAACGTTTCTCCGTTGCTGCAGCCGGGCTGGAGCCTTGTCTTCGAGATGTATTTCTATACTCTCTTTGCCGGGCTGCTGTTCCTTCCCGAGCGGCGCGCTCCTGCCGTCGTGGCCCTGTGGGCCGTGGTGGCGCCGGCGACCTGTTTCCTGTTCGGACCTTTCCAGTCGCCGCTGCTGAAGCTGGTGACATCGCCTTATTGCATCGAGTTTGCATTGGGCTGCCTCGTTGCATTTCTGGTCGGCCGCGGCAAGGTTTACGTCGGGGCCTTGCCCGTGCTGTCGATAGCCGCCGTGCTGCTCGGCTTCGGAGCGAGCGTGTCTTTTTTCAACGGCGGCCCGGCGATTTCCTGGCGGGTGGTGGTCTACGGCATTCCGTATGCACTGCTCGTCTACGCATTCGTGGCCAGCGAGCTGTCGGGCCGCTTCAGGAGCCCCCGCTGGCTGATCCAGGTCGGTGACTGGTCGTACTCGCTGTATCTGTCTCATTTTCTGATCATCGCCGGCGCCGTCCGGCTATGGGCTCTCTTTGACTTCAAAGGAATCCTCGACAACGCTGTGGTGATCGCGCTGACGATCACGGCAGTACTGGTTTGGGCGCGTATCAGCTACGTTTTCCTGGAGCGGCCGATATTGCGGGGATCCGCCACGCTATGGGACCGGCTGTTTGCCGGCAAAGCCGTAGCCGGAGTTTCTCGGTAGCCCATTAGCTGAATACGCCGTGCATGAACCACCGCTTCTGCTGGTCCAGGAAAATCCAGAAGCGCGCTCCATCTGAGGCCTCGGCGACGAAGTAGTCGCGAGCGATATCCCTGTCGTCCCACCAGCCGCTTTCGATTGTTTCCGGTCCCGTCACCAAGACGAACGGGCCTTCCATCCAGGGCAGGCCGTTCCTGGTGCCGATCGCCAAGGGCTGGGGCAGCAGCCACAGTGGACGGTGACGTGCCGGCACGATCGCATCACCGGTCAACGGTGCGTCGCTCTCGCGGTACGCACGCTCCGGCCGGTGGTCTGGAAACGCTACGAGCCACGACACCGCGTCCTCACCAAGTCGCGCCTGTAGCCGGGCCAGCAGCAACTCGCGATCGTCGGCAATATGTCTGCCGTCGCCGAACAGGCTGTGGGTGGTAGAGGCGAGCGGGGCGGTTTCCTCTGCCACCAGCCCGAGCGCGGCTACCGGTTGTTCTAGTGTTGTGCTTGAAAGGCGCTCGTGGACAAGGCGCGTCAGGTCCGCTGCGTCGCGAATCGGCACGGTCAGCTTGAGCGTGATCCGCGATGGTTCCCGTTTCTCGTGCCCGAGCGACACCGTGAGGCGGGTAACGCCCTCACTGTGGCAGGCCAGATAGCCGCACAACTCGACGAGCATTTGCCGTGCCCTGAACACGAGCGCCCCGGCGTCGGGAACCAGCATGGGAAGCTCGTGCCAGGCGGCAAATCGTCGCGGCGGAACGAACGCCAATCGTGGGTCGGGAAGCCGGCCGAGTGCGCGATCAAGAGTGTCGGTGAGCGCTTGCCCGAAGCGGCGAGTCAACCCGTCCCGGGGCAATCGCAGGCAGCTGCCCAGCGTTTCCGCGCCGATGCCGGCGAGCGACTCGAGCGCGGACGCCTCGAGATCGAGCAGCGCCAGCGGCAACGGTTCGAGCGCAGGTTGTAACGTGGCAGGGTTTTCGATCGTCGTATTCCGCCCGGCACGCGCAAGCAACTCTGCGCCGAGCGCGGTAGGAGCGACAGCCAGCGTTGCAGTGAAGCCCAGCGCGGCAAGCCCGTACCGAATGCGCTTTGCGAGCTCGACTGGACCGCCGAACAGGCGCAGGCTGCCGCCGGTTTCCAGCAGCAGGGTGGCGGGCGGGGCGAGGCAGGCGTTAGAGGTGAACTGCTGTGCCCATGTTGCGATGCCTTCCAGGGCGGCGCGCTCCATTGTCTCGTTACACGGATAGACGGCAAGCTCGTGCACCAGCGCGCGGGCGGCGGACGCGGTCAGGCCCGGCCTGATGCCCGCTGTTGCCGCGCGCGGGCAGCACGCCACTATCGTCGGCCGCGGGCCACCGCTGGCAACGGCTACCGGCTCAGGCGGCAACTTCTTACGGAAGCGGACCTGCAGCGGGAAGTTCGGGAAGTGCAGCGCCGTCCAGCGCATCTTTCACGTCAAGATAAAAAGGCGCCACCCAGCTGCCGCGGCGCTTGAGCACCTCCACCTCGAGCTGGCCACCGCGAACGCGCAGGGCAAGCCGCAGTAGAGCGGGTGAATTTGGCGGTGAGAGGGTGTTGAACAGAACTCCCCACGTCTTGCCTTCCTCGGCGGCAAGCTGCAGCCGTCGCAACCGCCGGTCGTCATTCGTGCCGAGCCAGGCCACTACCGCTGCGTAAGCGCCGGAACGCAGGCATTGTTCCGCTGCCCACAGCGCATTCAGCAGCGTTTTGGGGCGAATGACGGTGAGACGGGCGAGTGATACACCCCGCGTCGCTAACGCCGGCGCATAAGGAATATAGGGAGGAGCAACCAACGCGCTGAATTCGCCGCCATGGGATAACCGGGCAAGCGCAGGAATAATCAGCGTGAATTCACCGATACCGCGGCCTTGCAGGAGAAATTCGGTCAACGTGCCGCGCGGCCAGCCGCTGCCGGGCAGTGTCCGATCCAGCTGGGCAAATCCACTGGGAATCCCCGGCAGCGCTGCGCGCGCGGCGCCATCCCCGCGCCAGATTCGGGGATTGCTGAGCAATGCATCCAGAGAGGTCGCCATGAAGATGATGAAAACGACGGAAATGCGCGGCGGCGACTGCGTGTTTCAATCAGACCAGCCATCCGTTGCGGATGAGGCCTGCCGCAACGCCCTCGATCGTGAACGGGTCATGCTTCAGATCGAGCACGATGGGCGCGAATTCGGGATTTTCCGGAAGGAGCTGTACTTCGCGGCCACGGCGTTTCAGGCGCTTGACCGTGACTTCGTCATGCAGGCGTGCCACCACAATCTGTCCGGAACGCGCCTCGCGGGTCGCATGCACCGCTAACAGATCGCCATCGAGAATCCCGGCATCGCGCATGCTCATTCCGCGCACCCGGAGCAGGTAATCGGCGCGCGGACTGAACAGGGCGGGATCAAGCTGGTAGCGGCCCTCGATGTGCTGTTCGGCGAGGAGGGGGCTGCCGGCGGCGACGCGCCCCACCACCGGGATGCCCGGCGCTTGCCTCAGCCGGATGCCGCGCGAGGCGCCGGGCGCCATGTCGATCGCGCCCTTGCGGGCAAGCGCTCGCAAGTGCTCCTCCGCGGCGTTGGGGGAGCGAAAGCCCATGGCGCGACAGATTTCGGCGCGCGTCGGCGGGAAGCCGGAATGCGCGAGGTACTCGCGGATCAGGCGCAGGATCTGCGCCTGGCGGGGGGTAAGTTCGTCCATTTTCCTCTCTTTATCCAGCGCGTTGAGCGGCGATCAGTCCGTCTTCAACGCATGCGGTTAAAATCGGCACCCAGCGTCTAGTCTTAACTGTAATTATATACAGTATCCGGCACCAGGCAAGCGCGCGGCGCAGGGCTTCGGTCGCGGGCCAGCGCTCTGGATGCCCCGCAATCGGCGTTCAAAGACAACCGCAATGAATGCAAAGGATTTTCAGTTGAACGTTCAGAGCGCTTTTTCGCTCCAATGTATTGGATTCAGGTGTGATTTTTGTTACACTTTGCACCCCCGATTCAGGGGAAAACAGAAGATGGGCGGTTCGCCCATTTTTTTGTTTGTAACGTAGATTTGCGATGAATTTGAACGAGTTACTGGAAACGACCGTGACCGGCATGGGCTACGAACTGGTGGGCGTCGAGCGCCCGGCCAAGGGGCAGCTGCTGCGTCTCTACATCGACCGGCCCGGCGGTGTGAATGTGGCTGACTGCGCTGCAGTCAGCCACCAGGTCAGCCGTGTGCTGACAGTGGAGAACGTGAACTATGAGCGGCTGGAAGTATCTTCGCCGGGGCTCGACCGCCTGCTCAAGAAGGAAGGAGATTTCGCGCGCTTCGCCGGGCAGCGGGCGCGCGTGAAGATGCGTGTGCCGGTGGACGGGCAGCGCAACTTTCTCGGCGTGGTGCGCGAGGCGAATGCAGGCCGGGTGCAACTCGAGGTCGACGGCAGGGTGGTATCGCTCGAGCTGGGTGACATGGAAACGGCGCGCCTGGTGCCGAACATCTGAACTATGCGGGAGTAACCGATGAGCCGAGAACTTTTGCTGTTGGTGGATGCCCTGGCGCGGGAGAAGAACGTCGACAAGGTGACGGTCTTCGGCGCGCTGGAGCTCGCGCTGGCGTCGGCGACCAAGAAGCGGTTTCACGAGGATGTCGACGTGCGCGTGGCGGTCGACCCGATGACAGGCGATTACCAGTCGTTCCGGCGCTGGCAGGTGGTGCCGGACGAGACCATCGAGACCCCCGCCCATCAGATCGCGCTGTCGGAGGCGGTGAAGCTCAAGTCGGACATCAATCTCGAGGAGTACATCGAGGAGCCGCTCGAGCCGGTGGAGTTCGGGCGCATCGGCGCGCAGGCGGCGAAGCAGGTGATTCTGCAGAAAATCCGCGACGCCGAGCGCGAGCAGATCCTGAACGACTTTCTCGCGCGCAATGAAAATCTGGTGACCGGCGTGATAAAGCGCATGGAGCGCGGCAACGCAATCGTCGAGTCCGGGCGCCTCGAGGCGATGCTGCCGCGTGACCAGATGATTCCCAAGGAGAACCTGCGCGTGGGCGACCGTGTGCGCGCCTTTGTCTGGAAGATCGACCGCGTGAACCGGGGGCCGCAACTCATCTTGTCCCGCACCGCATCGCCCTTCGTGACGGCGCTGTTCGAGCTCGAGGTTCCGGAGCTCGAGGATGGCCTGCTCGAGATCCGGGCGGCGGCGCGCGATCCCGGTTCCCGCGCCAAGATCGCCGTGCTATCCAAGGACCGCCGCATCGATCCGATCGGAACCTGCGTTGGCATGCGCGGGTCGCGCGTGCAGGCCGTGACGTCCGAGCTTGCCGGCGAGCGTATCGACATCATTCTCTGGGCGGAAGACCCGGCGCAGTTCGTGATCAACGCGCTGGCGCCGGCGGAAGTGAGCAAGATCAAGGTCGACGAGGAAGCGCACAGCATGGACATCGTTGTCGACGAGGAGAATCTTGCCCAGGCGATCGGCCGCGGTGGGCAAAATGTACGCCTCGCGAGCGAGCTCACCGGCTGGGAGCTCAATCTCATGACGCTCGACGAGTCCGAGAAGAAGGGCGAAGAAGAGGCGGTGCGCGTGCGGAGCCTCTTTATGGAAAAGCTGGATGTCGATGAAGAGGTCGCCGACATCCTGGTTGGGGAAGGCTTCAACACGCTCGAGGAGGTCGCTTACGTGCCGATGCCCGAAATGCTCGAGATCGAGTCGTTCGATGAGGCGACCGTCAACGAGCTTCGCAGCCGCGCGCGCAACGCCCTGCTCACGCAGGCCATCGTGAGCGAGGAGCAAGTGGAGCACGACATCGAGGATCTGCTGAAGGTCGAGGGTATGGATAACGATACGGCGCGCATGCTTGCCGCGAAAGGCGTCGGCACCCAGGAGGCCCTTGCCGATTTCGCTACGGATGACCTGATCGAGCTGACCGCTCTCGACGCCGAGCGCGCAAAAGAGCTCATCATGGCTGCCCGCGCGCCGTGGTTCGCTGAGACCGCTGAGACCAATTCATAGGCAAAAACCGCAATGGCGCAGATCAATGTCACAGAGTTTGCAACGCAGCTTGGGCTGCCGCCGGCGCTGCTCATCGAGCAGCTGCATGCGGCGGGGGTGAAGAAGGCGCTCACGGAGCAGACGGCGCTTACGGAGAAAGACAAGACCCAGCTGCTGGATTACCTGCGCCAGTCACACGGTGCCAAGGAAGCCAAGCAGAAGATCACGCTGACGCGACGGCAGACCAGCGAGATCCGCAAGTCGGACAGCACCGGCAAAGCGCGCACGATCCAGGTGGAGGTGCGCAAGAAGCGCGTGCTGGTCAAGCGCGAAGCGCCCGACACGGAGGCGGCCGAGGCGCCCAAACCCGTGCTCGACGCGGAGCAGATTGCCTTGCGCGAGGAGGAGGCGAGAAAACAGGCCGAGTTGGCGGCGCGCCAGACCGAGGACGCCGAGAACAAGCGGCGCAAGAGGGAGACGGAAGTCGCTGCTGAGGTCAAGACGGCGGAGGAAGCGAAACCAGCCGCCGCCGCCGTCGGGGCCGCCGCCGGGCTCGTCGTTGAGGGCACGCTGCACAAGCCAACGGTCAATCCCGAGGAAAAGGCGGTAAAGGCAGAGAAGAAGGCGAAGAAACAGCCCAAACCCGTTGTTTGGAGGAACGAGGGTGTCAAGCGGCGCACGATCAAGACGCGTGGCGACGCGTCGGGTGGCCTGGGCTGGCGCGACCGCAAGGCACGCCACGCGACCCACCGCGAGGATAGCGACGGGCAGCGCGCGTTTGCGGCGCCCATTGAGCCAATCGTGCGTGAGGTTTCGGTACCGGAGACGATCACTGTCGGCGATCTTGCGCACAAGATGTCGGTCAAGGCGGCCGAGGTCATCAAGGCGCTCATGAAGATGGGCACCATGGTGACGATCAACCAAGTGCTCGACCAGGAGTCGGCCATGATTCTGGTCGAGGAGATGGGGCACGTTGCCAAGCGCGCAAAACTCGACGAGCCGGATGCGTTCCTGGCCGAGGAGCAGCGAGGGGCCGCAGAGATCAAGCTGGAGCCCCGCGCGCCGGTGGTGACGGTGATGGGGCATGTCGACCACGGTAAGACTTCACTCCTTGACCACATCCGGCGCACGCGGGTCGCGAGTGGCGAAGCTGGTGGCATCACGCAGCATATTGGCGCGTACCACGTCGATACTCCGAAGGGAATGGTTACCTTCCTCGACACCCCGGGCCACGAGGCGTTTACCGCGATGCGGGCGCGCGGCGCCAAGGTGACCGACATCGTGATTCTGGTGGTGGCCGCCGACGATGGCGTGATGCCCCAGACGATCGAGGCGATCCATCACGCGAAGGCGGCCAAGGTCCCGCTTGTGGTTGCGCTCAACAAGATCGACAAGCCGGAAGCCAATCCGGACCGCATCAAGCAGGAACTGTCCGGGCAGGAGGTCGTGCCCGAGGAATGGGGCGGAGAGACCATGTTCGCCGAGGTGTCCGCCAAGACCGGCCAGGGCATCGATGCGCTGCTCGATCGCGTGGTGCTGCAGGCGGAGGTGCTCGAGCTGAAGGCGGCGCGTGACACGTTTGCGAAGGGTGTCGTGATCGAGTCGCGGCTCGACAAGGGGCGCGGCCCCATCGCGACGGTGCTGGTCCAATCCGGCACGCTCAAGCGCGGGGACATCATGCTGGCGGGCGCCGTCTTTGGCCGCGTCCGGGCCATGCTCGATGAGAACGGGCGCACAATCGAACAAGCGGGCCCCTCGATCCCGGTCGAGATTCTGGGCCTGTCCGACGTGCCGGCCGCGGGCTCCGAAGTCATGATTCTCGGCGACGAGCGCAAGGCACGTGAGATCGCGCTCTTCCGCCAGGGCAAGTTCCGTGACGTGAAACTCGCGAAACAACAGTCGGTGAAGCTCGAGAACATGTTCGACCAGATAGGCGAAGGGCGGGCCAAAACCCTCACGCTCATCGTCAAGGCGGACGTTCAGGGTTCCTACGAGGGCCTGTCGCATGCGCTCGCGCAACTGTCCACCGACGAGGTCAAGGTTAATATCGTGCATGCCGGGGTGGGTGGCATCACTGAGTCGGACGTTAATCTCGCCCTCGCGTCCAAATCCGTGATTATCGGTTTCAACACGCGGGCCGACACCGCGGCGCGCAAGCTTGCCGAAACCAGCGGTGTCGATATCCGCTATTACAACGTGATCTACGACGCGCTCGACGAGGTGAAAGCGGCGCTGTCGGGCATGCTTTCGCCCGAGAAGAAGGAAACCGTTCTCGGCGTCGTGGAGTTACGGCAGATCTTCAAGATCTCGAGCGTTGGCACCGTCGCCGGTTGCTACGTGACGGAAGGACTGGTCCGCCGCAACGCCCGGGTGCGCCTGCTGCGCGACAACGTCGTCGTTTATGACGGCGAGCTCGATTCGCTCAAGCGCTTCAAGGACGACGTACGGGAAGTGAGGGCCGGTTTCGAGTGTGGGCTTTCGCTGAAGAACTACAACGACCTGAAGGTGGGCGACCAGCTCGAGGCCTACGAAGTCGTCGAGGTCGCCAGGACGCTGTAGCGTCCGTTCCAGGTTCCACGTTCCGGTTTCCGCGTTGGCTGACTGCTTTCAGCAACTTGGAACATTGAACCCTGAACCGGGAACATCATTATGCCGAAAGATTTTCCCCGCAGCCGGCGCATCGCGGAGCAGGTGCAACGCGAGCTCTCGGAAATCATTCGTCTGGAGCTCAAGGACCCGCGGGTGGGCATGATTACCCTCACTGACGTCGAGGTAACGCCGGACACGGCCTACGCAAAAGTGTATTACACGCTGATGGGTGACACCGCCCGGGTCGAGGAGACGGCAAGGGCCCTGGTGCACGCCGCGGGCTTCCTTCGCAGCGAGCTCGCCCAGCGGATGAAATTGCGCGTCATTCCTCAGCTCCTGTTCAAGTACGACGCTTCGGTCGAGCACGGCATGCGCCTGTCGCAACTGATCGATGCCGCGGTGGCGGACGACGAAAAGCGGAGCCGGAGGCGTAAATGACGCGGGCAGCGCGGCGCCCGCGGGCCGCGCAGCACGCCGTCGACGGTGTCCTGATGCTCGACAAGCCGGCCGGGATCACGTCCCACACCGCCGTGCAGTGCGTGCGGCGCTTGCTGCATGCGCGCAAGGCCGGACACACGGGCACGCTTGATCCGCTGGCGACGGGACTGTTGCCGGTATGCCTGGGGGAAGCGACCAAGTTTTCCCACGCATTGCTGGACGCGGACAAGACCTATCTCGCAACGATACGGCTAGGAATCACGACAACAACGGGGGACCTCGAGGGCGAGATGACCGCACAGGCTCCCGTTGAGGTTAGCGAGGCGCAAGCGCGGGCAGCCCTCAGCCGTTTCGTTGGTGAAATTCTGCAAGTGCCGCCGATGTACAGCGCAATCAAGCACGGCGGGCAGCCGCTTTACAAGCTTGCACGGGCCGGACAGGATCTGCCGCGTACGCCGCGCCGGGTGTTCATCCGGGAGCTGACGCTGATCCGCTTTGTGCCACCCGAACTCGACGTGTCCGTCACCTGCAGCAAGGGCACGTATGTGCGCGTGCTGGCCGAGGATGTCGGACGCGAACTGGGCTGCGGTGGCTGCCTGGCCGGGCTGCGCCGCACGGCAGTGGGTGAATTTTCCGCCGCCGGCATGGTGACGGTGGAGCGATTGGAGGCCTTGGCGCTCCAGGACCGGATGGCGCTGTTGCTGCCGGCGGACGCATTGCTCTCGACCCTCCCGCGCCTGGATCTCGATGCCGGCGAGGCCGGGCGGTTGCAGCAGGGTCAGCCGGTCGATCGGCCCGATGCCCGGACGCCGGGGTTGGTGCGCATTTATGGTGCTAACCGCGAGTTTTTAGGCATGGCCGAAGTCATTGAGCCGGGACGGATCGTCCCTCGGCGGCTTCGGTCACAGCCCCCCTCGGCCACGGAAGCCACGGCGGGTATTTCTTGAGAAACCGTGGGTTAGAGGGTAGAATGGCGACGCTCTAAATCGGAGAAAATGATGGCAGTTACGAATACCCAGAAGACCCGGCTGGTCCAAGAATATCAACGCAAGAACGGCGATACCGGGTCACCCGAGGTGCAGATTGCGCTGCTCACCGCGCGCATCACCGATCTCACCGAGCACTTCAAGACGCACGTCAAGGACCATCATTCGCGGCGTGGTCTGCTGCGGATGGTGAGCCGCCGGCGCAAGCTCCTCGATTACCTCAAGCGGGCCGACGCCGATAAGTACCGCCAATTGATCGACCGGCTCGGCTTGCGCAAGTAGGGCAAGAAGGCACCCCGATGCGTGGCGTCGTGAGCGGGCTGTTGGGCAGGGTAGCGGGCCCGATAGCCGTGCGAGCGGCGAGCTGGACGACACTCCATTAACCCGAGACCGCGCTGCGCGGTCTTTTTTGTTGGATTTAGGGGATACCGTTTTGAAACACGTCAAAAAAGAACTGATGTGGGGTCGCCAGAGGCTGACCCTGGAGACCGGAGAGATCGCGCGCCAAGCGACGGGTGCTGTCCTGGTCACGATCGAAGACACCGTGGTGCTGGTCACCGTCGTGGGCAAGAAGCAGGCGGATCTGGCAAAGGATTTTCTGCCGCTCACCGTCGATTACCAGGAGCGGACCTATGCCGCGGGCAAGATACCGGGCGGCTTTTTCAAGCGCGAGGGCCGTCCTTCGGAAAAAGAGATTCTTACCTGTCGTCTGATCGACCGGCCGATTCGTCCACTGTTCCCGGACGGCTTCTATCATGAGATCCAGATTGTCGCGACGGTGCTGTCGTCGAACAGCGAGATCGATTCGGACATCCCGGCGATGGTCGGTGCCTCCGCCGCGCTGGCGGTTTCGGGCATTCCGTTCAACGGTCCGATCGGCGCGGCGCGCGTCGGTTACCTGGACGGCCAATATGTGCTCAATCCCATGGCATCCGAGCTCAATACTTCGCAGCTCGATCTCGTCGTGGCGGGGACGGAGCAGGCCGTGCTGATGGTCGAGTCGGAGGCGAAAGAGCTCTCCGAAGACGTGATGCTTGGCGCCGTGATGTTCGGACACCAGCAGATGCAGGTGGTGATCGGGGCGATCCACGAGCTGCTCGAGGAAGCTGGCAAGCCGCTGTGGGATTGGGCTCCGCCGGCGACGAACCAGGCACTCATCGATCGCATCGTGGAGCTGGCCGAGGGTGACTTGCGCCAGGCCTACCAGATCCGGCAAAAGCAGGCACGCAGCGCCCGGGTCGAAGAGATCCGCGCGCTCGTGTTTGACGAGCTCACGGCGGCCGGTCTCCTGGACGGCAATGAGAAGCTCGCGAAGAGCGAGTTCGGCGAGCTCGAGGCACGGATAGTGCGCAACCAGATTCTCAGCGGCGAGTCGCGCATCGATGGGCGCGATACCCGCACCGTGCGGCCGATCTCGATTCGCACCGGTCTGCTGCCGCGCGCGCATGGCTCGGCGCTGTTCACGCGCGGTGAAACGCAGGCGCTGGTCACAGCGACGCTTGGCACCTCGCGAGACGAGCAGATCATCGATGCCCTGCAGGGCGATTACCGCGAGCGCTTCATGATGCATTACAACATGCCGCCCTATGCCACGGGAGAGACCGGACGGGTCGGCTCGCCGAAGCGGCGCGAAATCGGGCATGGGCGCCTCGCCAAGCGCGCGCTGCTTGCTATGCTGCCGAGCCCGGAGGAATTTGCGTATTCGCTGCGCGTGGTCTCGGAGATCACCGAGTCGAACGGCTCGAGCTCGATGGCAAGTGTTTGCGGCGGCTGTCTCTCGCTCATGGACGCGGGGGTTCCGCTCAAGGCGCATGTCGCGGGCATCGCGATGGGACTTATCAAGGAGGGCGGCCGGTTTGCCGTTCTGTCCGACATTCTCGGTGACGAGGACCACCTGGGTGACATGGACTTCAAGGTCGCCGGGACGGAGCAGGGCGTGACCGCGCTGCAGATGGACATCAAGATCGGCGGCATCACCAAGGAAATCATGCATGCAGCGCTGGTGCAGGCCCGCGACGGCCGCATGCTCATCCTGGATAAGATGAAGCATGCGCTCGAGGCGCCGCGCGCCGAGCTCTCGACTTGGGCGCCGCGCATGATCACGCTCAAGATTAAGCCTGACAAGATCCGCGATGTCATCGGCAAGGGTGGGGCCATCATCCGCTCCATCACGGAGGAAACGGGAACGACCATTGATATCCAGGACGACGGTACCGTGACGATCGCTTGTGTCTCTCCGGAGGCCGGCGCGGCGGCGCGCAAGCGTATCGAGGACATCACTGCCGACGTCGAAGTCGGGCGTATCTACGAAGGCACCGTTCTGAAGCTGCTCGACTTTGGAGCCATTGTCAGCGTGCTGCCGGGCAAGGACGGGCTGCTGCACATCTCCCAGATCGCCAACGAGCGCGTCAACAGCGTCTCCGACCACCTCAAGGAGGGGCAGTCGGTGCGCGTCAAGGTGCTTGAGGCCGATGACAAGGGCCGCTTGCGCCTCTCAATGAAGGCCGTGGCGGTCGAGGTACGGGCTACCACGACCGCGCAGTAGGCAACCGTAACTGGCAAATAAAAAGGGGCGGTTGATCCGCCCCTTTCTTTTTTACCGGTCACTGGTCACCAATTACCCTCATTTTGCGACCTGGCGTTCGCGCATCTCGTCGAGCGTCTTGCAGTCGATGCACAGCGTCGCGGTCGGCCGCACCTCGAGGCGCTTCAAGCCGATCTCGATTCCGCAGCTTTCGCAGAAGCCGTATTCGCCACCGTCGATGCGCGTGATCGTCTCGTCAATTTTCTTGATGAGCTTGCGCTCGCGATCGCGACTCCGCAGTTCGAGCGACATGTCCGATTCCTGGCTGGCACGATCGTTCGGATCGGCGAAAACCGTCGCCTCGTCCTGCATCGTGTGGACGGTGCGCTCGATATCCTGCGACAGATCGCGCCTCATCTCTTCCAGAATCTTGCGAAAGTGCGCGAGCTGGCGCGCGTTCATGTATTCCTCTTTGCCCTTGGGCTTGTAAGGCGCCACGGGCTTGTGCAGTTCGGATGGCATACGATTTGGGACCGTTCGAAAAAAGACGCTTTATAGCTGAAAACGCACCGCTGCGCAAGTTGACTTTTTGGCAGTTGCGGGAGCCGGTTTTCATTTGACCGACATACACTTACAGAGTATATTACGCGCCTTCAAACGGTGCGGTCCGGCCGGGTTTTCGCGCCTGGTAATGGGACCCACGACTGGGTGCAATGATGCTGCGTTTCGGGGCGCCCGTAGCTCAACCGGACAGAGCACCGGCCTTCTAAGCCGGGGGCTGCAGGTTCGAGTCCTGCCAGGCGCGCCATATCGAGATCGCTTAATGGTGGGCGTAGCTCAGTTGGTAGAGCACCGGATTGTGATTCCGGTGGTCGTGGGTTCGAGCCCC
>JAOTTL010000231.1:0-4983 GCA_029864385.1 Betaproteobacteria bacterium
CGTGGTGGACCCCCCGTATTGCGCGCCGTAGTAGATGCCCGCCAGCATGATGAGCGCGCCGACCGGCGGCAGGTTAAAGGTGATCGGCAGCAGCATCGCAATCGCCGCCAGCGGACCGATGCCGGGGAGCACGCCGATCAGCGTGCCGACGAACACACCGAGGAAACAGTACAGGAGGTTTATGGGCGTAACCGCCGTGGAAAAACCAAGGGTCAGATTGGGGAAATACTCTGCGAAGAATTCCATGTTATCTCCACCAGAAGAGGGGGTAGGGCATGTCGAGCCCCCAGATGAAAACGGCTACCGTCCCCAAAACCAGCACGGCCGCTATCCCCAAAGACTCGAGCCAATGGAATTCACGGCTCGCGAGAGTGCTCAGAATGACCACTGCAGCGATCGACAGAACGAATCCGACATCCAGCGTGTCAATGAGGAACCCGTACGTGTAGAACGCCAGGCTCAGTAAGAACAAGCCGCGCCAGCCGAATTTGCGGATGCTCTCACCCTGCACCATCGTCGAGCGAAACGAGATGATCGCGCCCAGGGTCATCATGATCGCGCCCAGATAGGTCGGGAAATATCCCGGGCCCATGCGCATGGTGCTGCCCATCGGGTAGTCGCGGGCCACGATGATGGCGGCCAGGCCGAAGCCGATGAACATGAGCCCAGCCCAGAAGTCTTCCTGGCTTTTGATCTTGAATCGCACTGCGTCCTCCTGTTATCGACCAGCCTGCCGACCCACGACCGGAGAATGTTTCCTCTTGCTCCAATGCCTTGATGCCAGCTTCTTGGTCATGCGCGCGGTTTCATGGACCGGTTCACCGCACGCGCGACATTATGCCCCAAACTTTGGCTGCCCGCCTCGCGGAATCGTCCCATTTTTCTTGCGCCGCAACAACCCGGCCGGGCTGCCGCGGACCAGCGCGGCGGTGAATCTAGTTGCGACGAGCGCCGCGAGCAGCGCCACCTGAGCGAGGGCTGGCTTGCGATGCGCCGTCAGCACGCTCCGGCGTAACCGGACCCGCCAGGGCGGAGATAATTGATCGATCGATACCGAGGCCGCCGATCTGCTGCCCGGCCGATTGAGCTCCGCACAAAAGAATCGCCGTCCATACGCCCGATTTCTGTTTTCCCATCAGACACCTCCACCCAAGACATACGGGGGTAAGAGGGAAATTGACACAACAACTGCCTTACCGCCACCGGCACGGTGTCGTTGAATCAACTATATGATTTAATTACAATAATTTCTTCAAGTGCCCCATCGACCGGCCCTGGCGCAATCACCCGTCAGGTTTTGCCCTGTACCTCGGGATTGATCACGTTGATCGGCTTGCCGGCCGTATACGCGAGCACCTGATCGAAGATGGTGCCGAAGGCCGACTCATAGCCATCACGCTCAACATAACCGATGTGAGGCGTGCAGACGACGTTGTCCATCTTGAGCAGCGGATGGTTGCCGTCGATCACCGGCTCTTCCTCGTATACATCGACTGCCGCCATACCCGGCCGGCCCGCGCGAAGCGCCGCCACCAGGGCGCCCGGCTCGACGACCGAGGCGCGGCTCGTATTAACAAAAAGCGCGGTCGGTTTCATGCGCGCGAGATCGCCCGCAGTCACCATGCCCAGCGTGCTCTTCGTCGCCCGCAGATGCACGCTCAGGACGTCAGATCGCTCGAATAGCGCCTCCTTTGCGGCCACGGCTTCAAAACCGTCGGCGCGAGCGCGCTCCATCGAGCCTTCCCGGCCCCACGCCAGCACATCCATCCCGAATGCCCTGCCATAACCCGCGACGCTCGCGCCGATGCGGCCATAACCGAGTATCCCCAGCGTGCGCCCGCGCACCGCAGTGCCGAGCAGGGTCTGCCAGCGCCCATTTTTCAGCGCAGCCATCTGCTGCGGAATCCCGCGCATCGCGGCGAGCACCAGGCCCCACGCCAGCTCCGCCGTCGCGAATGACGGGCGCCCTGGATGCATATCGGAGGACACCAGGACGCCGCGCTGCGTGCAGGCGTCAACATCGATGTGCGGATAGACGCTGCGCTGGGAAATCAGCTTGAGCTTGGGCAGGCGCTCGATGAGCGGCGCACGAATCGGCGTGCGCTCCCGGATCAGCACCAGTGCTTCCGTGTCCTTGAGCCGGTCCGCGAGGACGTTCAGGTCCTTGGTATGGTCGTTCCAGATCTTGACGTCATGGCCCTTCAGTTTGTCGAAACAGGCGAGGTGCCGGATGGCGTCGAGCGTATCGTCGAGTATCGTTATCTTCATATTGATGGGTGATGGGTGACGGGTGACTAAAGCCTAACTCAAGAATACGAAGCGACATATTGCTCCGCAGACAAACGGGTTTCTCGACTCACGGATCAC
Organism: Betaproteobacteria bacterium; assembly: GCA_029864385.1. Taxonomy (GTDB): domain Bacteria; phylum Pseudomonadota; class Gammaproteobacteria; order Burkholderiales; family SG8-41; genus SG8-41. Next base: position 2,368 of record JAOTTL010000231.1, read on the forward strand.
GATTCACGATTCACGATTCACGATTCACGGCTTTAGTTAAGCCAGCCGCTCGCGCGCGTCTGCGCCAGCACGTCGTCCACGATTTGCGGCGCGAGCCCGACGTAAGTTGTCGGATCCAGCACCGCGCGCAGCTCCGCACGGGTGAGCGCGGTGCCGACACGCTTGTCCTGCACGAGCGCTTCTTCGAAGGTGATGCCGTGCTCGATGCCGTGCATCGAAATCTCGTAGACCAGCTCGTGTGCCGTCTGCTTGCCCACCTTCTCGGAGAGCGCAAACATGACACGCTCCGACAGCAGGAAGCCGCCAAGCAGGTCGAGGTTGCTGCGCATTTTTTCCGGGTTCACCACCAGCCCGGAGAGCACGTAGCGCATGCTCGCGAGCAGCGCGCCCGCCATCTGGCATGTTTCCGGCAACGCGCGCCATTCGGCGCGCCAGGAGGCGGCGTCGCGCTCGTGCTCGATGATCATGCATTCCAGCATGAGGGCAACGTTGTAGCGCAGGGCGCGCGCCACCCCGGACGCGCCTTCCACCGTGCTCGGGTTGCGCTTGTGCGGCATGGTTGACGAACCGAGCTTGCCCGCGCTGAAGGGCTCCGCGAGCTCATTGATCTCGTTGTGCTGCAAAATGAGAATCTCGTTCGCGATCTTGCCCAACGTCGCGCCCAGCATGCCGAGGACGCAGGCGTACTCCGCGAAGCGGTCGCGCGCGGCTTGCCAGGAGATGTCCGCGACCCCCAGCCCCAAGCGCTTCATGACGCGACGGTCGAGCTCATTCGCCTGCGGTCCATAAGAGGCCTTGGTGCCGACGGCGCCGACCAGGCCACCCACGAATAGGCGCGGCTCGAGCTCGCGCATGCGCTGATGATGCCGGCCCATCTCGGAAAGCCAGACGGCGCACTTGTGGCCGAACGTGATGGGCAGTGCCTGCACGCCGTGCGTGCGTCCGACCATTGGCGTTGCGCGATGCTTTTCAGCGAGGCTGTAGATCCCCTTGCCGACCGCTTTCATATCGCGCAGGAAGACGGCATGAGCGTCCTTGAGCTGTAGCACCGTGCCGGTGTCGAGCACATCCTGAGTCGTCGGGCCAAAGTGAACGTATTCCCCGAGCTCCGGCCTGCATTTTGCCTGCAATGCCCGTAGTGCCGGGACCAGCGGGTGCTTGATCCGCCTGATCTCGGCGCCGATCGCTTCCATATCCACGTCATCGGCCCGGGCCTTCGCGGCGATCTCGTCCCCCGCAGCGCGTGGAATGATGCCGAGCCCCGCCTGCTCCAGCGCGAGCGCTGCCTCGAACTCGTACCACTTCTGGACGCGGTTGCGGTCGTCGAAAATGGCGCGCAGCTCATCGGTGCTCCAGATGTGCTTGAGCAGCGCGTCGTCGAATACGCCGGAGGCCATACCTAAGATCCGTGAGTCGTGAATCGTGAGTGGACAAACCCGTTAACGCGCTACCCGTTGCGTTTTTCCATTCACTATTCACTATTCACGCTGTTCCTTGTCATCCAATACGCTCGAGAATGTGAAGCCCCCGAACCCGGTCGAGCAGATAAATGAGGCCCCTATCATCCACCGTCACGTCATTGCTCTGCACGCGCTCGGAGCCTCCCGGCACGTCGGGCAGGTAATACGCCACCTCTTTGAGCGCATGGGGCCGGGAGATGTCGATGATGCGCAGCCCATAGGCAAACCATGCCACCGGGATCTCGGTGCCCGTGACCTTCTCGCAAGGTTGATGGCAACCGGTCATCCGCGGCTGCGGCTCGTCGGGCATGCCCTCGACCTGGAAAGTCGAGATCGGCTGCGGATGTTTCTCGTCGGTGATGTCCACCATCCACAGAAATGACGCGGGATACTTCGGAAATTGCTCCATCCGGAACACGTCCTCGTCCGTGACCAGCATGAAATCGCGATTGCTGATCTTGAAGGGAATGCGCAGCGCCGTATGAGTCGGCCACGGGAACGGCGGGCTCCAGTCGAGGCCCGAGACAAACTTGGGCTTCGTCATGTCGTCGATATTCAGTATCACGAGACCGCCGTGCCAGTAGCTCGTGTAGAGCCGGTTGCCGTAGCGCAGCGGGTGATGGCACTTGTGCGCGTCACGTTCCCACGTCGGCTCCTCCCCTCCGGCCACCCACTGCCCGGGCATCCACCACCGGCCAACCTCTTCCGGCTCTGCCGGGTCCTTGAGATCGAGGATCATCATGATATTGCCGACGTAACCCTCCATGGTCGGCGAGATGTAGGCGTAGCGACCGTCGAAATCGAAGCGGTGCACGCCACGCGCGTAGGTCGGTCCCGGCTTGTCCGTCGTATCCCAGTTGGTGATGAGCCGAGGCCGCGCAGGATTGGAAACGTCGTAAATGCCGAGCCCGCCGTGGTAGTCCTCGGGTGGCGCCTCACCCTGGGCTGCCTCCGCGCGCAGAATTTCGCGGTTGGTCACCATGATGCCGTCGCACACGCGCACCTTGTGCGAGTGGGTACCCGTCGGCATCGAGATAGACGCGAGCTGCCTGGGATGCTTTGGATCCGATACGTCCACAATCAACGTGCCGTGGGGGTTATGCATGTTGCCGATGTAGGCGATCCCCTTCTCGACGACAACCTGCCCGCCGCCTGC
>JAOTTL010000232.1:0-4967 GCA_029864385.1 Betaproteobacteria bacterium
AAGGACATCACCCGGGTCCTGCGCGACGTGCAGCCCGAGGATCTCATCAAGTACGGGCTGATCCCCGAGTTCGTCGGGCGGCTGCCGGTGGTGGCGACTCTCGAGGAGCTCGACGAGGTGGCGCTCGTCCAGATCCTGACCCAGCCGAAGAACGCTCTGCTCAAGCAGTTCCAGAAGATGTTCAGCATGGAAGGCGTCGACCTCGAAGTGCGCGAGGGCGCGCTGCGCGCGGTCGCGCGCCGGGCGCTCGAACGCAAGACTGGCGCGCGCGGCCTGCGCTCGATACTCGAGCACACCCTGCTCAACACGATGTTCGACCTGCCCTCCGTCGAAAACGTGGTCAAGGCCGTAGTCGATGAGAACACCATCAACGGTGACGCTCCGCCGCTGCTCATCTACGCCGATCAGCCGAAGGTGGCTGGCTCAGCCCACTGAGCATCGTGCCGGACAGCGGTCAAAAGCGGTGTGGAATCAGGCGTATGCATTTTGCGCTTGAATTTTGGGGAATTTTCCCAACGTAGACGCTATCCAACCTTGTTTGGTGAAACTCGATGCTTGAAGAACAAGCCCTGACGCAAGTTCCGTTGCTGCCGCTGCGCGACGTGGTGGTGTTTCCGCACATGGTGATCCCGCTGTTCGTGGGGCGCCCCAAGTCGATCAAGGCGCTCGAGACCGCGATGGAGGCGGGGAAGAGCATCGTGCTGGCCGCCCAGAAATCGGCGGCGAAGGACGATCCGGCCCCGGAAGATCTCTATCAGATCGGCAGCATCGCCAACATCCTGCAGATGCTCAAGCTGCCCGACGGCACGGTGAAGGTGCTGGTCGAGGGCAGCCAGCGTGCCCGGATTCATGAGATCTCGGACGCCACGACCCATTACGTCGTCTCCTTGACGCCGATCCTGCCCGACAGCACGCTTGACCACGAGACGGAGGCACTGCGGCGCACGATGATCCAGCAGTTTGATCAATACGTGAAGCTGAACAAGAAGATTCCGCCGGAGATCCTGACCTCTTTGGCGGGAATCGACGAGGCCGGGCGCCTCGCCGACACGATCGCCGCGCACTTGCCGCTCAAGCTCGAGCAGAAACAGGAGGTGCTCGAGATGATCAGCGTGAAGGAGCGCCTCGAGCACCTGCTCAAGCTGGTTGAGGGCGAGCTCGAGATCCTCCAGGTCGAGAAACGCATTCGCGGCCGCATTAAGCGTCAGATGGAGAAGAGCCAGCGCGAGTACTATCTGAACGAGCAGGTCAAGGCGATCCAGAAGGAGCTCGGCGAGCTCGACGAGGGCGCTGATCTCGATGAAATAGAGAAGCGCATCAAGACGGCGCATATGCCCAAGGAGGCGCGCAGGAAAGCCGAGTCCGAGTTGAAGAAGCTGCGGCTGATGTCGCCGATGTCAGCCGAGGCGACGGTGGTGCGCAATTTCATCGAGGCAGTCGTATCGCTGCCGTGGAAGAAGAAGAGCAAGATCAGCACGGACCTCGGTGCCGCCGAGAAAGTGCTGAACGAAGACCACTACGGTCTGGAAAAGGTCAAGGAACGCATCGTCGAGTACCTCGCGGTGCAGCAGCGCGTCGAGAAGCTGAAAGCGCCCATCCTTTGCCTGGTGGGTGCCCCGGGCGTGGGAAAAACCTCTCTTGGACAATCGGTCGCGCGCGCGACCAATCGCAAGTTCGTGCGCATGTCACTCGGCGGCGTGCGCGACGAGGCTGAGATCCGCGGCCATCGTCGCACTTATATCGGCTCGATGCCGGGCAAGATTTTGCAGAACATGACGCGCGTGGGCGTGCGCAACCCGTTGTTCCTGCTCGACGAGGTCGACAAGATGGGCATGGACTTCCGGGGCGATCCGGCGAGCGCGCTGCTCGAGGTGCTTGACCCTGAGCAGAATCACACCTTCGTCGACCATTACATTGAGGTTGAGTATGACCTCTCGGACGTGATGTTCGTGTGCACCGCGAACACGCTCAACATTCCCCCTGCGCTGCTCGACCGCATGGAGATCATCCGGCTCTCGGGCTATACGGAGGACGAGAAGGTCAACATCGCACTCCGGCATCTGTTGCCCAAGCTGATGAAAAACCACGGGTTAAAGCCAGCGGAGCTGGCGATTTCGGAGAGCGCGGTGCGCGACATCGTCCGCTACTACACGCGGGAAGCCGGCGTGCGCGCGCTCGAGCGCGAGCTGTCCAAGATCTGCCGCAAAGTGGTGAAGACGCTGGTGAGTGCCGGCGAAGACCGCAAGCTGTCCGTTAGCGCGCGCAATTTGGAGAAGTATCTCGGCGTGCGTCGCTATAGCTTTGGCACGGCCGAAAAGAAGAACCAAGTCGGGCAAGTGGCCGGCCTGGCCTGGACCGAGGTCGGTGGCGAAATGCTGACCATCGAATCGGCCATCATGCCGGGCAGGGGCAAGATGACCACGACGGGCAAGCTGGGCGAAGTCATGCAGGAGTCGGTGCAAGCCGCGCTGTCCGTGGTCCGCAGCCGGTCCAAACGACTCGGCATTCCCGCGGACTTCTACCAGAAGCACGACATCCACGTCCACCTTCCGGAAGGCGCAACCCCGAAGGATGGCCCGAGCGCCGGTATCGGGATGTGCACGGCGATGGTTTCGGCTCTGACCGGTATCGCGGTGCGTGCGGACGTGGCGATGACCGGTGAGATCACGCTGCGGGGCGAGGTGCTACAGATCGGTGGTCTCAAGGAGAAGCTGCTCGCGGCACGGCGCGCCGGCATCAAGACCGTCCTGATACCTGAAGAGAACGTCAAGGATCTCGCGGAAATCCCTGATAACATTAAGGACAGACTCGATATCCATCCCGTGAAATGGATTGATTCCGTACTCGATATGGCGCTCGAGCGAAAACCTCAGCCGCTTTCCGACGATGAGGGGGTTGCTCCGCTTCCACCAGTTGCGGAAGCATCTCCGCCGGCAGCTATCAAACATTGATCCGGAACAAAGCGGCCGCGAAAGCGGCCGTTTCGTTTTTGTATGTCGTTAATCCACGACGGCGCGCGATTGAAACGCGCGAACTCGTTCTCGTTTGCTTGACAGTCGGATTTCGCGCTTGCTATAAAGGCAGCACAGCGCTTCTTGACGGCATCCGCCAATAAAAGCCCGGTTGTAAAAAGATTTGCGCCGCTTTCGTCCTTCGAGAGCGTGCCGAGAGCGCAGCACTTGTCTGTTGATTCGGAAAATTGGGGGGATAACAATGAACAAGGCTGATATTGTCGAGCTGGTTGCCAAGTCCGCAGGTATTTCGAAGTCGGCGTCGGAACGGGCGGTCGACGGTGCGCTCGATGCCATCAAGGGCGCGCTGAAAAAAGGGCACTCGGTGACGCTCGTCGGCTTTGGCACTTTCCGGGTCGGCAAGCGCTCGGCGCGCGTAGGCCGTAACCCACGGACCGGCGAGGAGATTCGGATCCACGCCGCCAAGGTCCCGAAGTTCAGCGCTGGTAAGGCATTGAAAGACGAGTTAAACTAAGCGCCTCCGAAAGCACTCCGCGAGGTTTCTGTCTTGGGGTAGTTGCGCGGTGTCGCATCTACCCCAAAATACTTTAGTGCGGCAAGTGGCTGTCTTGGCCGGGCCGCCACCGAGGCGGGGTGCTTAGCTCAGTTGGCAGAGCGTCGCCCTTACAAGGCGAAGGTCGGGAGTTCGAACCTCTCAGCACCCACCACTAATGCAATGCGGCACGTCGGACGAGGACATAATAGTCGTGGGATGGGAAGATCGGCGCGGTGTTACCACGGTAGCGACGCTGTGCCGCATCGCATAATTGGAGCGGTAGTTCAGTTGGTTAGAATACCGGCCTGTCACGCCGGGGGTCGCGGGTTCGAGTCCCGTCCGCTCCGCCATTTAGCTTGAAAGGGCGAACCCGGTTCGCCCTTGTTTTGGAAAGCCATGTTCAATATTGTCGGCAGCAACAAACGCATCGTCCAAGGGGTCCTGGTTCTGATCGCCGTGCCGTTCGCCTTCTTTGGCGTGGACTCCTACTTTCGATCGTCGGGCGGCGGTCAATCGGTTGCGCGTGTGGGCGACTACAATATCTCGCAGCCGGAGTTTGTCGACGCGCTGCGCGACCGTCAGGAATCTCTGCGGCGGATGACGCAGGGAAAGCTCGACGCCGCTATGCTCGACAGTCCCGAGCTGCGCTATGCCACGCTGGATAACCTGATTCAGCGCCGATTGCTGCTCGATCGGGCGATCCGCAGCGGCATGACCGTGAGCGAGCAGCAGCTTCAGAAAGTCGTCGCCGAGCAGCCGGCGTTCAAGGACGCGACGAACCAGTTTTCGTATGAGCGCTATCAACAGGTTCTCAGGTCCGAAGGCATGACGCCGGCGGGGTTCGAGGCCCGTTTGCGTCAGGACTTGATGCTGGAACAGCAGCGAGAAGGGTATTTTGGCAGTGGCTTTGTGTCGCAGACCGTGCTCGACCGGCTGGTGCGGCTGGCCGAGCAGCAACGCGAGGTGAGCGACTACCGCATCACGCCGGACCGCTATGCCGGTCAGGTGGAGATCGGGCCGGATGCCGTCAAGCAGTACTACGAGGCGAACCCGCGCGAGTTCCAGATTCCGGAGCGAGTCAAGGTCGATTATGTCATGTTATCGGCCGAGTCGCTGGCGTCACAGATCCAGCTCGAGCCGGCCGAGCTCAAGCAATTCTATGAGAGCCGCCGCTCCCAGTACCAGACCCAGGAAGCGCGCCGGGCTAGCCATATCCTGATCAGCGTCGATGCGTCTGCCGGCGCCGATGCGCGGCAGAATGCGCGGGCCCGGGCGGAGGGGATTTACAAAGAGCTGGCCGAGAAACCGGCGAGCTTCGCCGAGCTCGCGAAGAAATACTCGCAGGATCCCGGCTCGGCCGCGAACGGGGGCGATCTGGGATTCGTCAGCCTTGGCAACATGAAAGATGTGCCGGAATTCGAAGCGGCGCTGTTCAAGCTGAAGGAGGGGGAGATTGCGCA
>JAOTTL010000066.1:0-19912 GCA_029864385.1 Betaproteobacteria bacterium
AGCTTGGCCGCGGCGAGATCCACGATGTTCTCGGTGATCGCCACGGCGATCGGATGTCCGACCGCACGGTATTGGCAGGTGACGTTCTTGTTGGTAAACACCACGTGCATCTTCGCGCGGTATTGCTGGTGTTTATACGGGCCGCCGGTGAGGTTGACGACCTGGTTGCCCTCGATGCCGCTGGTGCGCGGATAGACCGAGTAGGGACCGATGCCGGTGAGGTCGTCAAGGTCAAAAGCGAGGATGTCGCCGTCCCGGCTGCACGCGAGCCGCACCTTGGCGGTGTGCTCGCGGGCATGGATATCGGAAACGAACGACTCCAGCCGGTCAGCGACGAACTTGACCGGACGGCGCAGCATGACGGAGAGCGCGGCGGCCGCCATCTCGTCGGCGTAGACATGAACCTTGATGCCAAAGGAGCCGCCCACATCCTTCGCGATCACCCGCACGTTTCCCTCGGGAATGTCGAGGTGCCGCGAGAAGATGTCCTGCATCATGTGCGGCGTCTGGGTGGCGTGGTAGGCGGTGAGCGTGTGCTCGGCCGCGTTGTAGTCGGCGAGGATAGAGCGCGGCTCGAGCGTGACCCCGGTATGGCGCCCGAAATCATAGGTTTCCTCGACGACGACGTCGGCCTTCGCGAAGGCCTCGTCCACGCCGCCGGTATCGAGCTCGCGCTTGAAGCAGATGTTGTCCCCGAGGTCGGGATGAATCACGCGGCGGCCGGAGAGCGCGTCCTGCATTTCCACGACGACCGGCAGCTCTTCCCAATCGGCCTGGATTTTCTCCAGCGCGTCTTCGGCCTGCTCGCGGGTCTCCGCGATCACGGCGGCCATCGCTTCGCCCTGCCAGCAGGCGCGGCCGATGGCGATGGCATGCTGCGGCGGCGACTTGATGCCCTTGAGATGCCCCAGCACACCCACCCATGGCTTGCAGTAAGGCGCGAGTGCGGCGCCATCGACCACCGCGATCACGCCCGGCATGGCTCGTGCCTGGGTCAGCTCGAGCTTGCGCAACCGCGCGTGCGCATGCGGGCTGCGGAAGAAAACCACGTGCGCGAGCCGCGGCAGGCGCAGATCGTCCACGTAGACCCCGCGCCCCTGCAGCAGCCGCCGCGCGTTCGCGCGCGGCACGCTTTTTCCTATGTAGCCGTTGGAACCTGGAGTATCCATTTCAAAATCAAGAAAAAGACATAGCCACAGAGAACACAGAGATCACAGAAAGAGAAAATCCAAAATCGTTTTCAGCCACAGAGAACACAGAGATCACAGAGGTTTTTGAAACCACCCCCAACCTATCCCCCCTCTCAGGCGGATCTCCTTTCCTCTTCGGTAGCTTGTCGATGCATGTTCCTCCCTCCTCAGGGGGAAGGTAAGGATGGAGGTAGTCTTCATTTGATTCCGTTTTTCTCTGTGTCCTCTGTGCTCTCTGTGGCAAATGCTGTTGTCTACGTTTTCTTTCGCTGCGAGGCGAGCACGTCCTCGACCGCGTCGACGATCGCCTGGTAGCCGGTGCAGCGGCAGTAGTTTCCGGACAGATGCTCGCGGATCTGCTCGCGCGAGGCGTCCGGACGACTGACAATAAGGTCCTGCGCCGCGAGCAGCATGCCCGGCGTGCAGAAACCGCATTGCAGGGCGTTGCGGCGGTGGAACGCTTCCTGCAGCTCGCCGAGCTCGCCCGAATCCGACAATCCCTCGATGGTGTCCACCCGCCGGCCATCGGCCTGCACCGCGAGCATGAGGCAGCCGCGCACGATGCGCCCGTCGACGCGGACAGTGCATGCTCCGCAAACGCCGTGCTCGCAGCCGGTGTGCGAACCGGTGAGGCCCAGCTCCTCGCGCAGGAAGTCGATCAGGTGCCGGCGCGCGGGAACGCGGCGCGTGACAACGGCGCCGTTCACCGTGACCGAAATTTCCGGCGCAAGCTCCACCGGAGTTTCCTTTTTTCGTTTCATGCGGCGAGCGCCGTGAGCGCGCGGCCCGTGAGCACGCGCGCGAGATGGAGCTTGGTCGTCGCCGTCGTGTACAGGTCGGCACTGGGTTCGAGATCCCGGGTGAGGGCTTCGCCCGCGGCAGCGATTGTGTCCGCCGAGGCGCGTTTGCCTTCGAGTGCCGCCATCGCCGCGCGCGCCAGCGCGGGTGCCGCGCCGACGCCGAGGAACGCCAGGCGCAGATCCGACAGCACACCGCGTGCATTTCTCCGGGCAAGCGCGGCCAGTCCGACGGTCGCGTAATCGCCGCGTCGGCGTGCGAGCTCGACGAACGTGCTGCGGCAGTTCAGGCCGGTGACGGCGATTTCCACTTGCGTGAGAACCTCATTCGGGCGCAGGGCCGTCGCGTAGAGCCCGTGAAAGAATTCGCGCGCGGCAACGCGCCGGGTCCCCGATGTGCTCCGGAGCACGAACTGCGCATCGAGCGCGATGCAGCAGGCGGGCCACTCCGCGGCTGGGTCGGCGAGCGCGAGGCTGCCGCCGAAAGTGCCGACATTGCGAATCGCGGCGTGCGCGATATGCGGGGCGGCCTGCGAGAGCAGCGGCAAATGCTTGGCGATTTCCGCCGAGCGCTGGATCTCTGCGTGGGTGGTAAGCGCGCCGATCCGGACCTTGCGGCCACGCACCGCGATGCCCGAGAGCGCTGCGATACGCGTGATGTCGATCAGAAGCGCCGGCGCGTCAAGCCGCATGTTGAGCGACGCAAGCAGGCTCTGTCCGCCCGCGAGCAGGCGGGCGCCCTCGCCATGGCGCTCCAGCAGGCCAAAGACCTCAGCCAGACTCCGCGCCCGGACGTAGGCAAATGGCGGCGCCTTCACAAGCAGGGCTCCTCACAGGGGTGGGTGCGATGACCGTCTAACACGCGGTCTCGATTCGCCGTTATGGTATCACTGCGAGGGGGGCGCGGAAGGCCCCTTGTCTGGAGAGGCGTGACTGGTGTTGAAGAAGTGACGACTGACGACTTTAAACCCGTGACCAGTGACCGGTGAACGGAAGTAGAGATTTGTTCTTCTTTGCGGCTTTGCGGTTCAATTTTGAAGTTTATCGGCGTATATCGGCGTCCATCGGCGGCTAAACGATTCTGCTCTGTTTTTGGTATTTCTAATCTTTGGGTAGGTAAATCTTTGTTTATCGGCGTTTATCTGCGGCGAATCCCATTTTCTCGAGATGTTGGTCCGCAATTTCCCCTGGACTGATTGTGGACTAGAATCGGGCTCTGTCACGCAAGCTAAGAACCCGTAACATAACGAAACACACGCTGCGCCGTCACGATTTTTGCTATAACCTCCCCCGGACCTAGGGGGTTGATTCTCGTGGTGATCAGGTGGGCGGACCTTGGCCAAAATCGTGCCAGCCCACAAGGGGTTGCGGCCAGAATCGCCGGCGCGCCGGAGCGAGGAGCAGGGGCCCCGCCTGCGGGGATGCGACCGTGTAGGCGCGTGTTAGTCTCGCGTATGTAGTATGGCGCGCCCATGTCCCGCTCCGGGGTCGCATCCAAGCACACAACGCTTGGAACCTGCTCCGCCCTACGCGGGACGCTTTGTCGCGCCATCGACGATTCTGGCCGCAACCCACGCGCATTTCGTTATGTTACGGGCTCTAAGAAACTGAACGGAGATCGACGCATGGACATGACCAAGCCGGCCGCAGGCTTTTCCGATGTGGGCTACGAGGAAGCCATGCGCCGGGCGCGCGAGCTGATTTCCTTTCTGCGCGAGCAGGCGCCGAAATGCGAGGAGGCCCGCAAGCTCACTCCCGCGGTGATGGACGCCTTGAACCGCACCGGGATGCTGCGCTACCTGCAACCCAGGGTCCGGGGCGGCATGGAGCTGCCGTTTATCGCCTATTTTGACATTCCGGAAATGCTCTCGCGCGGCGACATGTCCGTGGGGTGGGTAGTTGCCAACCTCGCCTCTCATCACCGCAACCTGGTGTGGTGGGACCCGAAGGCGCAGGAGGAAGTCTGGAGCCGGAATCTCGACGCGGGCATCGCCTCCGGCATCGCTTTCCAGCAGGGCCGCGGCCGACTCGCGGATGGCGGCATCGTGTTGTCGGGCGAATGGAACTTCTCTTCGGGCACCGACCATTCTGACTGGAGCATGCTCGCCTGCATCGTGCGCGACGGGGACAAGCCCGTCGATTACGTCTACTGCCTACTCCATTGCGCCGACTACGAGGTCGTGGACGACTGGCACACGCTCGGCATGCGGGCCACCAGTAGCAAGACGGTGCGCTGTAAGGATGTGTTCGTGCCGGCCTACCGGGTCCTGTCCATGTATGTCGCGCGCGAAGGGCACTCGTGGCCCGGGCTGGAGGTGCACCGTAACCCGCACTACCGGATCCCGACCACTGCGCTCGGCGGCCACTGCATCGGCGGCTGCATGGTGGGCAACGCGCGCGCGGCACTGGAGATCAGTATCGATCACGTCAAGTCCCGCAGCACGAGCTACAGCGGTGCCAAGATGCGCGAGTTCCCCACGGTGCAGCTTCGGATCAGTGCCGCCGCAGCGAAGATCGATGCGGCGGCACTGCTTCTGCGTAACGACTGTGTCGAAGCCCAGGGCGTCTACGAAGGTGGTGGCACGCTGGATGTGGAAACGCGGCTCCGCTACAAACGCAACTGCGCGCTGGCAGCAAAGCTGTGCGTCGAGGCCGTGGACTCACTGCACGAGATGGCCGGTGCCAACGGCATCTTTGACAAGTACCCGTTGCAGCGCATTTTTCGCGATGCGCGGGCCGCGGCCGGCCACTTCAGCTTCAGCACGGACGCGCAGCTGCCGCCGTGGGGGCTCGTCGCATTGGGCGGGGAGTTCAAGAGCCCAACGCTTTAGACGGCGCGCTGCGCTACGCCGGAAGGCGTGACGAGTACTGGTGATGGAAAATGGTGATGGGTACTGATGACGGGTGAAACGCCCCCGGATTAGCGGGTTTTCGTCACCCTTTCTCATCACCCGCAAGACAGGGATCGGCCGCCCGCGGGACCCAAGCCGGAGGAGGAGGGTAGCCTGGGCGAGCCGCGGACGGCCGAAGCCTGCTTTTACTCTTACGCGCCGTGCTGCGCGGTGGTTCCCGTGCGTCGGATCTTGACGGCGACCGCGGTGGCGGCGCGCGCGAACAACGCTTTCGTGCCCCTTGCGGCGATGCCAACGAGGCGCAACATTTCCTCTGCTTGGGCACGCCGCGCGGCCATTTCGATCACGCGCAACTCCTCAGAGGTGAGAGCATGAAATCTTCTTGTCACAGTAGTCATGGCACATCCTTTCATCTGCATACCTTTATTCGATAAAGAACACAGGTTTAGGTTCCATCTCGCGCAGGATGAAAACTCACGCTACAGTTAAGAAAAATTCATGCATCGTGGCCCCTGAGACCACGGCGTAACGGATTCAGGCGAGGACGACCGGGGGAGTAATGACCGCCGGCTGACGACAGCCTGATAAAGCGGGAGCAGTGACCGGTAACCAGAACTCAAGAGGTGACGACTGACTCATGATCCGGCCGCAGCGGGCTTCACCCGTCCCATGATCCAGGCCGGAATCAATCCGAGCACGAAGACGATCGCGACGATGAGAAAGCTGTCGCGAAAACCCATCGTGTAGGCCTGGGCGTAGACGACGCGCCCGAGGTAATCGAGCGCCCCCGCTGATTGCAGGTCTGGCGGTGCGCCGGCCCGGGCCAGTATTTCCTCCATTACGCGTAAGAGCTCCGTGGTGGCGCTGTTACCGGCTGTCTGCAGGCTGGTCAAGCTTTCACTGTGAAAGAAGGTGCGACGGTCGAGGGTGACCGAGAGCAGATTGACGCCGAAGGCCCCGCCGAGCTGGCGCGAAAAATTGATCATGCCCGCGCCCTGACCGAGAAGCTCCGGCCGCAGCGAGCGCAGCGCGGCGAGATTGAGCGTGGGCTTGATGAGGCTGAGGCCGAGGCGCGAGATGATCACGCACCATGCGATGGTCCAGAACGACATGTTGGCATCGACGCCGGCGAGCCAGTAGGACGAGATGGCGAAGCACAATAGCCCCGAGATGATCAGGGTGCGGGCGGGAACCCGGTCGGCCAGATAACCGGCGAAAGGCATGAAGACGCCCATGACCAGTCCCGCCGGCATCAGCATGAGACCGGCCGATAAGGGCGTCAGATGCTGCACGGTCTGCACGAACAGCGGCACCAGATAGGTGGAACCGAACAGCCCCGCGCCGAAGATGCAGGCCACGATGGCTGCACCCGTGAACTGCGGATTGGCCAACACTTTGAAATTGACCAGCGGCTGCGGTGCGCGCAGCTCCCACACGATAAAGCTGAACGCCGCGAGGACGGCGACCGCAAAGAGCCCGAGGATGTAATCGGAATACCAGCCCTCGCGCTGGCCGTTGGACAATCCGGTGAGCAGGCAGGCAAGCGCGGTCACGAGGAGTAGAAATCCCAACCAGTCAAAGCGCACGCGTGCGCCTGCCTCCTCCCGCTCCGGCAGGAAAACACTGCCCATCAGGATCGCGATGGCGCACACCGGGGCCGCGACATAGAAGATGTAGCGCCAGTTGAACTGGTCGATCATCACCCCGCCCAGCGTGGGCCCCAGTGCCGGTCCGAGAATCACGCTCATGCCGAAGAAGCCCATGGCGCTTCCGCGCTGCCCGGGCGGAAACACCTTGAACAGCGTGTACATGGAAAGCGGCTGCAGGATGCCGGCTACCGCCCCTTGCACGATCCGGCAGAAAATGAGCACCGATTCGTTGGGACTTAGACCGGCCAGCGCCAGCGAGGCGACGAAAATGCACAGCGCCCCGATGAACGTCCGGCGCTGCCCGAAGCTCCTCATCATCCAGGCATTGAGCAGCATGCCGACGGTCATCGCTGCCAGCGCCCCGGTGGAGAGCCACTGCGCGCGGTCCTGGCCGATGCCGAAGGCGCCCATGATGTCGGGGATGGCGACGTTGACCGATGTCGTCGTCAGCACCGCCGAGATCGTGCCCAGCATCACCGTCACGGTGGCGAACCAGCGGTAGCCCGGGCCGTAGCGCTGGAACAGTGCTTCAGTTGTTTCGGATGGCAATCGACACCTCGACCATCATCCCGGGGCGCAACGCCAGGTCCTTCTTGGCGAGACTGATACGCACCGGCAGACGCTGCGTGATCTTGGTGAAGTTTCCGCTCGGGTTGGGATCGGGCAGGAGCGCGAACTTGCTGGTCGCCGTCCGCCCGACCCGGAAGACCTCTCCCTCGTACACCTTCCCGGGATAGGCGTCGACGCGGACCTCCGCCTTCATGCCGGGCTTCAACAGCCGCACCTCGGTTTCCTTGACGTTTGCCTCGACCCAGATCTCGTCGGGATCGTGAAACATGAGAATGCGCTGTCCGGGAGACACGTGCTCGCCCTGGCGCACGAACGTCATCACGACCCGGCCCTCGGCCGGGCTGACAATGGTACGGTCGGCGATATCGATATCGCGCCGGCGGATCTCGGCGCGGATTTCTTCAGCCTGATGCGCGAGGACCGAGAGCTGGTGCCCCATCACCTTGAGCTGGCGACGGCTGCCGCCGGCTGCTGCAAGCGTGCCGCGCACGGCGGCCACCTCGGCTTGCGCCTTGCGGTGGCTTTCCTGGACCTGGTGATAGGCGCTGCGCGCGCGCTCCAGCGCTTGCGGGGAGACCCATTTCGCCTTCGCCAGCTCTTCGGCCCGCTCATAGTCGTAGCGCGCCTGCTTGAGCTGCACGGCGAGGGAGGCGACCTCCGCCTCCGCCGCGGCAAGGCGGTTCGTCTCGCTCTGATACTTGCCGAGGGTTTCCTCGTCGACCTGCCCGGTTTGCGCCTTGACCGCCTCCATCTGGTTCTCGATTGCCCTGAGCTTGGCCACGAGGACCTCGCGTTGCAGAATGGAATCCCGCTCGTCGACGCGAGCGAGCAGCTGTCCTTTCTTCACCCGGTCCCCTTCGATCACGGGCAGTTCGGTGACCCATCCCGAAACGCGGCTCGAGACCGTCATGACCTCGCCATCGATGCGCGCGTCATCGAGGTAGACGTGAGTCCACCGGTTGTACATCCAGTGCGCGACCGATACAGCGAGCAACAGGACAGCCACCCCCACCAGCAGGACTTTGCCGCCTCCGGAAAAACGCGCGTTGGCTCGCGCCGATTCCCGGTGCGCGTGATTAGAATCAGACTCGTTGGTTGCCATGGAACGTCGTGTCGCTGCAAGGAGCTGGGCGGGCAGCCCGGGTGGAAACACAACGAGTTTAGGGCAGTCGCACGTAGGCGGGCGAGGGAGATTCCAATATGTGGCCATATAATCGGCCGGGATCGGCCCCGGGTTCCGGGGGAGAAGCGCAACACACGGTGGGTAACGAAGCGATGAGGTGATGACGTAGCGAAAGCGGCGCCCCCAACAAGCGAAGCCAGTCTTGGTTTTCCACCATCTGGAAATTTCTTAGCGGCCGCATTAAGGTGTTAATCCTACGAAGCCTGCTGCGCTGACGGATTCAGGCACGACCTTGCTACACCGCCCCGGTCGGGGTGGCTATACCAAACCCGCACGCGGGTCACGCGTGCTGCAGTCGCTCAGTAATGGAGAGATCATGGACAAGAACTTAATGGACGCAGGCTTGGCTGTGCGCCGTGAGGTGCTCGGCGCGGAGTATGTGGATCAGAACATGAAGAACGCCGACGCCTTCAACAAGCCGTTTCAGGACCTGGTGAGCGAGTACTGCTGGGGCGTGTGCTGGACCGACAAGACGCTCAGCCGGCGTGAGCGCAGCATCCTTAACCTCGGCATGATCGCGGGACTCGGGAAGATGCACGAGTTCGAGCTGCATTTCCGCGCCGCCCTGGGCAACGGGCTCACCGAAGATGAGCTGCGCTCGGTGCTGACCCAGATCGCGGTGTATTGCGGAATCCCGGTGGGGGTCGATTGCTTCCGCTCGGCGCGGAAGGTGTTTGCTGAGTTGAAAAAATGACGAGTGACGAGTGACGGGGAATGAGTGATGGGTGACAAAGGCGCAACGGGCCTTGGTTGAAGCGCTCAAGCGGGTCGCGCACCATCGCGACTTAGCGGGATTGCTGGCGTTTCTCGTCATCTGCCTGGGCGTCTCGATGGCCGGCGGCGCGGCAACCGCAAGCAGCGTCGGCACCTGGTACCAGGCGCTGCAAAAGCCGCCGTTCAATCCGCCGGACTGGCTCTTCGCGCCGGTTTGGACCGCGCTCTACATCATGATGGCCGTTGCCGGCTGGCGGGTGTGGCGCGCGCATGGCCTGCGCGGTGCCCGCGCGGCCATGACACTGTTCGGTGTGCAGCTCGTCCTGAATCTCGCCTGGTCGTTCGTGTTCTTCGGCTACCGCATGATTGGCGCGGCTCTGGTTGAGATTGCCATACTGCTCGTAGCGATCGTGGCGATGACGATCCTGTTCTGAAAACACGACCGTGTGGCGGGAATGCTGTTTATTCCCTACGCTGTATGGGTCGGCTTCGCGACGATCCTCAATCTCGCGTTATGGCAGCTCAACTAAGGAGTAGCGTAGCGGGGTAGATCCGCGGTGGCTGACGACTGATCACGCGCGGTTCAGTCCCTTCACCGTTCACCACTCACGCTCTCGACCGTCGGACAAAAAACGCCCGCTGCGCGAGCGGGCGTTGACTGGAGCCTATGCAACGAAAATCAGCGTGCCTGCTGGATATTTGCCCTTTTCATCACGCCTCTCCATTTGTTCACGTCGCGCTTGACGAAGCCGTACATTTGCGACGGCGGACCGCCGGCGGGTTCCAGTCCTTCGTTTCTCAACCGGCGCTTCATTTTGGGCGTCTGCACTAAACTTCCAATCTCTTTGTTCCAAAGCGCGACGACGCTCTTCGGCATGCCTTTCGGGCCCCACATGCCGTACCAGTGGGTCACCTCGAAGGCGGGTACCGTCTCGCTGACGCTGGGTACGTCGGGCAGCAGTGGCGAGCGTTTCGGCGTCGTAATTGCGAGCGCACGAAGCCGCCCCGACTTCACGTGCGGCAGGGTCGGAACCAGGCTGGTGAAGCTCATATGCACCTCGCCGCCTATGACTCCCCTCAACGCCGGACCCCCGCCCCTGAACGGGACATGGACCAGGTTAGTTCCGGTCAAGAGGTTGAAGTACTCGGTCCCAAGGTTATTCACGGCGCCGGTGCCGGCCGAGGCGTAGTTGAGCTTGCCGGGCCTGGCCTTGGCATAGGCAATGAACTCCGAGACGCTTTTCGCCGGAATCGAGGGGTTGATCGACATGATCAGGCCCGTCGTGCCGATCAGGACGATCGGCGTGATGCCGTCCACGGGATCGTAGGGCAGCTTGCGGTACGCCCCGCTCGCCGTGTAACTGCTGGAGACCATGATGATCGTGTAGCCGTCAGGCGGCGCCAGGGCGGCGAGCTCGGCGCCAAGCGAGCCGCCAGCCCCCGGCCGGTTATCAACCACCACCGTCTCTCCGATCGACTCGCCCACCGGGATCGACAGGAGGCGCGACATGATGTCCGTGCCGCCACCGGGTGAAAAGGGCACGATCAAACGTATCGGCTTGGTCGGATATTTCTGGGCCGCCGCGGTCGGGGCCAGAACAGAAGCAAGAATGGCGGCAACTAATAAAAGTGCGGTTCTCATCTACTCCTCCTTCAACGAAACGAAGTCAAAATATCCGGCATTTGCTTTTCGGCGGCCTGCGCCCGGGGCGGGTCGCGGCGCGCTCTTCGAGCTCGGAATTTGCCAGAGCACCTTTACCATATCACAGCGCGCTGGAACACGCCGGACGCTGGGACAGGCCCCGTAAGACCAATAACCGGTGCCAGAGCTTGAGCGGTTCCTGGAAAGCTGTTCATTCAGCCGGCTGCAGCCGTGCGCAGCTCCTCGAGGACCTCGGGATTGGCGAGGCCGCCAAGATCGCCGAGATCGTCGTGTGCAAGCACCGCGCGCACCAGGCGGCGCATGATCTTCTGGTTCCGCGTCTTCGGGAGATCGGAAACGAGCAGCACGCGGCGCGGGCGGTAGGGAGCGCCGAAGCGGGTAGCAAGGCAGTCGGAGATTTCGCGTTGCAGGCTGTTCTCTTCGCCGGCGAGCGGCGCGGGCACACAAACGCACACTAGCGCTGAGCCGGTTACGCGATCGGGGACGCCGACCGCCGCCGCTTCGGTGACCAGTCCTGATTCCATCAGCACGGCCTCGATCTCCGCCGGGCCGGTGCGCTTGCCCGCGAGCTTGATGGTGTCGTCGGAGCGGCCGAGCAGATACCAGAGGCCGTCCTCGTCGCGCACCGCAAGATCGCCCTGCGTCCAGACGCCCGGGATCCTGCGCCAATAGCTCTCGAGATAGCGCTCCGGATCGCGCCAAAGCCCGCGGGTGAGACCGATCGAAGGCGCGCGCAGCACAAGTTCCCCCATCTGTCCGGGCGGGCACGGGTGGCCGGCTGTGTCGACGATATCAGCGCCAGCGCCCGGTACGGCACTGCCGAATGCGCACGGCTTCAGCGGCCGATGGAAACTCCCGATGAGGTTCGCGCCGCCGCATTCGGTGCCACCACCGAAGTTGAGGATGGGGATCCGCCGCCGGCACACGTGCTCGAAGAGCCACAGCCATGCTTCCTGGTCCCACGGCTCACCTGACGAAACGATCGCGCGCAACGAGCCGAGGTCGAAGTGGCCAACGACGTCCGAATGCTGGCGCATGAGCTGTCGCACCGCTGTCGGCACGGTGCCGAGCATCGTGACGCGGTGCTTTTCCACGAGGCGCCACTGGCGCCCGGGATCGGGATAGTCCGGCGTGCCCTCCGCGAGCACCAGCGTCGCGCCCACGAGCGCGGCGGTGATGATGATCTTGGGTCCTGCAACCCAGCCCATGTCGCTCAGCCACATGAGCCGGTCCTCGGGCTTGAGGTCGAGGCACAGGCCAACATCGAGCAGGTTTTTCGCCATCACGCCGCAATGCGTATGAATGGTGCCTTTGGCGCGGCCGGTGGTGCCGGAGGTGTACATGAGCATCACCGGGGCCTCGGCCGGCATCGTCTCGATGGGCGCTGTCCCGGACTGGTCGGCGACGAGGTCCGCCCACCACACGTCGCGACCCGGCCGCATTGCGGTGTCGCCGCCGCCATGTTTGAGGACGATCACCGTGTGCAAGGCTGACGCATCAGCCGCGGCCTCATCCAGCGCTGCTTTCATCGCGGCACGCTTGCCGCGCCGCCACCCGCTGTCCACGGTGATCACCGCTTTCGCGCCGCTGTCCTGGAGCCGGTCGAGAACCGGCCGCGGCCCGAAACCGGAAAAGAGCGGCATCGCGATCGCGCCGATCCTGGCGATGGCAAAGAACGCGGCCGCCACTTCCGGCAGCATCGGCATATACAGGGCGATGACGTCGCCGCGCCCGAGGCCGCGGGCGCGCAGGCCGTTCGCAAGGTGAGACGTTTCGGCGTCGAGCTGCCAGTAGCTCCAGCACCGTTCTTCACCGTTTTCTCCTTCCCAGATGACGGCGGTGCGCGCCCACGTGCTCGTGTCCCGATGCCGGCGGAGGCAGTTTGTCACGAGGTTCGTCTCGCCACCGACGCACCAGCGCGGCCATTCGATGCCGCGGCTGGTATCGAGAATCTGGGTGTAGGGTTTCTCAAAACGCACGTCGAAGAACTTCAGCACAGCATCCCACAGCCACTGCGGCTCGCGGTCGGCGCGCTCGAGCAGCGCCGTGAAATTCGCCAGCCCCTGGGCGCGCAGGAATGCCGTCATCCTGGTCTTCTCCAGCAACTCGGGCGTCGGCTGCCAGACGAAACGCTCGCGCGTCATCGGGTATTGCTCGATTCGGGTGCGAAGTCGGATCATGGTAACCGAACTCGCGGCTGGACCTTCGTCATGCCCGTGGCGGGGATGGGGTATTTCCGCTACCCTCATTGCAGGGTGCGGCTTGTGGCGTATGCTGAGCCTGTATGACTAGAAGCTAATTCAAAAACCGGATTTCAGCCGCGGATGCACGCCGATAAGATCTAAGAACAGTGATTTCCCGAACTTTTCTATCGGCGTTCATCTGCGTTTATCTGCGGCTAAGGAGGTTTGTGAAATTTTGAGATACGTTCTAATGACTGAAACCGGTCTCAAGGGCCCCCTGACCGCAGAAGATCATCAACCACGGAATCACACGGAAATACACGGACCAGGAACCAGAATCGGGAAGTGCGCAGGAGCGGAACAACGATTTCCGTGTGCTTCCGTGGCCGGGTCGGTTATGTAGTTCTTAGTGATGAGTGACGAGGCAGATGAGAGGAGATGGACGATGGCGAAGGCGTACTGGATTGCGTTTTACCGCTCGATCAAGAATCAGGATCAATTCGCGGCGTATGCGAAGCTCGCCGGCCCGGCGATTCAGGCCGCGGGCGGGAAGTTCATGGTCCGCGGCAACCCGGCGAAGGTCTACGAGGCGGGCCTCAACCAGCGGGTGGTCATGATCGAATTTGACAGCCTGCAGCAGGCGACCGCGGCGCACGACGGGGCGGCCTACCAGGAAGCCCTCAAAGTGCTCGGCGACGCGGTCGACCGCGAGATCAGGATCGCCGAGGGTGTCTAACTGGTGACGAGTGATGGGTGACGGGTGATGGGTGATTAGTGATGAGTGATGAGATGCGCTGTCTTGTTGATTCGCGTGCTGTCAGATTGGGAGGTGGCTAAATGCGCTATGAGTTTTACTACTGGATTCACATCCAGGGCCGCGGCGAGTTCGTGCGACTCGCACTCGAGGAGGCGGGCGCTGATTACGTCGATGTCGGGCGCGAGTCAGGGCGGGGCATGGGCGTGGAAGCGATACGGCGTTTCCTGCAGGACCTGAGCGTCGAGCATCCTCCGTATGCGCCGCCGTTTTTGAAGGCCGGCAAGCTCGTGATCGCACAGGCGGCGAATATCCTCCACTATGTGGGGCCCAGGATCGGCATTGCGCCGAAGGCGGAGGGACCACGCCTGTGGGCGCATCAGCTGCAGCTCACGGTCACGGACTTCGTGAAGGAGATTCACGACACCCACCACCCGATCGCGAACAGCCTCTATTACGAAGAGCAGAAGCCCGAAGCACTCCGGCGCAGCCAGCGGTTTCTGGCGGAGCGGCTACCGAAGTACCTCGGTTATTTCGAGCGCGTCGTACGCGCGAACGGCCGCGGCTGCATGGTGGGCCGCAGCCTGTCGTACGTGGATCTCTCGATGTTCCAGCTCGTGGAGGGACTGCGCTACGCTTTCCCGCGGAACATGCAGCGCGTAGAGCCCACGTATCCCGGCCTGGTTGCGCTACGCGACAAGGTTGCGGCGCGGCCCAAGACGGCCGCGTATCTGAAATCGATACGCCGTATCCCGTTCAATGACAAGGGGCTGTTCAGGCACTATCCGGAACTCGATGAAATCTCGTGACCGGTGATGGGTGATGCGTGACGCTTTCTAGCGGATCCGATTAAAAACCGCCAAACTCGTTTATCCTTCGGCCGTTACGTTCATCTACGCATAAGGGTTATCGACATGTATCCCAACACGCTGCTCCATATCAATGGTCAATGGTGTGCCGCCGCTTCCAGCCGCACGCTGCCGGTAATCAATCCGGCCAATCACAGCCAGATCGGCACGGTTGCGTTTGCCGAGAAGGCTGACCTCGATCGGGCGCTTGAAGCTGCGGAGCAGGGCTTCAAGGTCTGGCGCAAGGTGTCGGCCTTCGAGCGCTGCAAGATCATGCGCAAGGCGGCGGAGCTTTTCCGGGAGCGTGCGGAGACGGTTGCGACCTCCATGACCTTTGAGCAGGGCAAGCCGATCGGCGAGGCGCGGATGGAAGCGCTGGCGGGCGCAGACATGATCGACTGGTTTGCCGAAGAAGGCCGCCGCGCCTACGGCCGCGTGATTCCGGCGCGCGCCGAGGGCGTCTATCAGCTGGTGGTCAAGGAGCCGGTTGGTCCGGTCGCGGCCTTTACGCCGTGGAATTTCCCAATCAACCAGGCGGTGCGCAAACTGTCGGCGGCCCTGGCGACGGGTTGCTCCATCATTCTGAAGGCGCCGGAGGAGACGCCCGCCTCGCCGGCCGAGCTCGTGCGCGCGTTTGTCGATGCGGGTGTTCCGGCAGGCGTGGTTAATCTCGTGTACGGAAACCCCGCAGACATTTCCAGCTATCTGATTCCGCACCCGGTGATTCGCAAAATGTCGTTCACGGGTTCCACCGTGGTGGGCAAACACCTCGCCGCCATGGCCGGCCAGCACATGAAGCGCGCGACGATGGAACTGGGTGGCCATGCGCCGGTGATCGTTTTCGACGACGCCGACATCGACGTCGCGGCGAAGACGATGATGTTCATGAAGTACCGCAACGCGGGGCAGGTGTGCGTGTCGCCTACGCGCTTTCTGGTGCAGGAGGAGGTATACAAGCAGTTCGTTGAGAAATTTGTCGAAGGCGCGAAGGCAATCAAGGTGGGTGATGGTTTTGACAAGGACACCAAGATGGCGACGCTCGCCAATCCGCGCCGGCAAAGCGCGATGGTGGCCAATGTCGAAGACGCGAAGAAACACGGCGGCAAAGTGCAGGCTGGGGGCTATCCGATCGGGGAGAAGGGCAACTTCTTCGAGCCGACCGTGATCACCGAGCTGTCGACCGAAGCGGCGGCAATGAACAATGAGCCGTTTGGTCCGCTGGCGATCATCAACCCGTTCAAGACGTTCGATGACGCGGTGAGGGAAGCAAACCGTTTGCCCTATGGGCTCGCGGCGTATGCGTGGACGCGCTCGGCGAAAACGGCAAACGCGATAGCAGCGCAGGTAGAGACGGGAATGATGACCATCAACCACCTGGGCTTTGCGCTGCCCGAGGTGCCGTTCGGTGGCGTGAAGGATTCGGGCTACGGATCGGAAGGGGGGAGTGAGGCGATCGAACCGTACTTGGTGTCGAAGTTTGTGACCCAAGCTGGATTATGAAAATATCAGCAAAAGTCATGATTCTTGAGTTGAAGGCCAGCGAGACTTTCCCTTTTTCCCCTCGGGAGAAGGGGAAGGGATGAGGGGATCGCGGCCTTCGCGGTAAGGCTGTTACTTTCCTTGGCGTCCTCCGCGTGCTTGGCGGTGAAGTTTCTGGCTGTTAACTCAGCTCGAAGACCTTCGAGAAGGCCTTCTCCTGGCGCCGCGGCAGGTAGCAGTTCACCTTCATTCGCACCGCAGCGGCTTGAGCTTTCTTCGCGAAGCTCAGAATCATGAAGTTCTCTTCGGTCCTCGCAGAATCTTCCTGGTTCGCGGGCACGGCCTCGAGGTACGTGATCGGCAAGGCGCCCACGCCTGCGACCAGGATCTGGGGCCACTCTCCTGGATCGACGTCCTGCCCGAGGACCCACACGTCCTTCGCGTACTGGCTCCCGGTGCCGGTCGCCGCCCAGATGTAGTTCCCGTCATCTTCCACCAGCGACATTGGCGAGGTGACGACCTCGATGAGCTTATGGCCGCCGGGAAACTGTACTTGCGCGATGCGGCCGAAATGGGCGTCGCCAGCCAGGTAGACGAGGTCGTGAGAAGTCGCGGCGAGCATCTGGCATAGTTGGCTGTACTGGGTCGGGAACGAACGCAGATTCGATTCCGCGCCGGGCGGGCCATCGAACAAAAGCGGCCCCCCGGCGATGACGCCGGGACCCTTGAGCCGCAGTATCCAGTTTCTCAGGGCCAGGAGGTCAGCAGCATCCGCGAAACGGGGATCGGTCACATCCCGCTTCGTCCGGTTCCGCCGTGTGTCGAAAACGAAGATCGATAGATCATTCCCGATCTCCATCGTTTGCGTGGACCGCATGGTCTGAAATGCGTCACGCAGCGCGGTGGAAAGGATCTCCCAATCCGCCCACCGTTGCGGCTCGAAGAGCTGCGGTAGCGACAGGGTATCGTCGGGGTATCCACTCCAGTATTCGTGATCGCCCGTCGTGAAGCAATTCGCCCCCAAGCTAAGGAGGCCGCTCAGCTCTGTCCACGTGCTGCCGTACTTGTTGAGGAAGGACTCCGCAAGCTTGTCGCGGGTGTAGCCGCCGCTCATTTCACTCAACAGGCCGCGGTAATAGGGCGCATCGAGATAGACCTGGTTGCCGAGAAGCAGCTTCAAGCCCGGTCGGGACATGATCGAGCCGTAAAGCCGGGCGTAGTGCTGCGCCACCCGTCCATTGTCATATTGTCTCGAGTAACATGAGCCGGCGAATATCTTGAAGGGCCGGCTTTGTTCGCCCGACAAAAAAGCCGTATTGGAGGCGAGGTCCGCCGGAGCCTTCGCCGCTGGGGAGGATGCGGCGTCCGGAACGTGTAAGGTGCGCCGGGGCCCGAGATTGCCATCAACGTCCCATCGCTCCAGCGGGACATGGGTCGGCAGGGCTGCGGGCAGCGTGGCCGCCTCTCCATACGCGTCATCGGCCCCGGTCGAGTCGTTGATAAGAACCAGGCTGTAGTGCTTTCCGGGCGAGAGGTTCGATACGGTGAGCTCCCGGTACCAGCAGTTGAAACCTTCTTTGTTTACCGCCGGCTTCCAATCCTCCGCTCGCAGCCGGATTTCATCCACTTTCGTGCGGATCGATGGATCCCAGAAGCTGAGCCTGCGGTCTTCCGCGGGCGCTGCATTATCCAGCTTGCCGACCCAGACCCTGAGGCTTCTGGCAGAGACGTCCTTCGGAACCAGCAGGAACTCGGTCGCGGCATTGCCGGGCGGGTCGATCTGCTCGACCGGATTCCTCATCTGCAGATCGGAAGCGTCGGCAGTGGTTGCGGCGAACGCGACTCCCTGCCCGATGGCGGCGAGTGTAAACGCGCTCGTCGCAGGGAGAAAGAACAGGGGGACGGTGTTGAGAAGCTGCCGCGTGGACACGTAACCAAGGACGCGTTCCTCGGACCATCCCTGCTGGCGCAACTCGATGTGAGCGACATCGCCCCGGGGAAAATAGGCGAAGCGAGTCAGACGACCATCACTGCGCGCGAGCCGAACAAAGGGGACCATGCCGGGCTTGGCGGCAAAGGCGGCGCTGAACAATCGTACTTTCATGCCCGTGTTTCTTCCCTTGTAGACGCGCCGGACCTCGGCGAAATCGTCGGTCAGGAGAGTTCCACGGCCATTCGTGACGCGGATAATCTGGATCGTGTCGCCGAGGCGATCAATGCTCGGGACGTACCCGAGGAGGTAAGGCTTGCGGAAAGGCCGTTTGGCCACGCGGTGCTCTCTCGTTTTTTTGGATGTCTTGCCGTACGGCTCGAGCCGTGTCCGGAGTTGCTGCTTTTGGGGCCGATTGTCCAGCTTCACCGAAAGCCTGCAGTCCGAATCCGTCCGGCCGGAAACGTAGCGGAAGGAGCCTCCGATCAACACCGCGTTTCACCTGAACACAAAAAAGTAGCGGCGGGAAAAGAAGCTTCGTTCCTCATTGCCCAAGAATATGCTACACCAACGGATGACTTTGGTGACCCAGCAAAAGATAGTGTTTGATCGCCTAGTTTTGGACTACTCGTTATAGTTTAAGAGTACTAGTAACGAATAGGACACCGCGCGAGCCGGAAATTCCTCCCCCGTCGCCAGCTAGGGCCGCGGTCGAGGACACGGCGTCGCAGCTGAGCAAAACCGATTCGGACGCTCATCATTTTGCCGCACACGATCCGACTTCTCGCGCGAGGCGGACTGCATGCCGAAGAAAACGTCCCGATACCACCACAATGTCTACGTCATCGAGCTCGACAAGGCGGTGCTGAAGGAACCGAAGTTCAAGCGGGCGAATTCGGAGTACGATCCCGCCAAGCCCTGTGTGTACGTCGGGATGACCGGGCTCACGGTGCAACAGCGCTTCGCCAATCACAGGAGGGGTATCAAATCGAACCGCTTCGCGCATCAATACGGCATCCGCCTGCTGCCGGAGCTCTACGAATGCTTCAATCCCATGCCGTACGAGGGCGCGCGCGAGATGGAAGTCGAGCTGGCGGTGGGGTTGAGGGAGGAAGGGTATGGAGTGTGGCAGGGATAGGTCCGTGACCAGTGGCGGGGGACCGCTGCCGGGTGACGGATGAGGAGTGATGAGTAACGGGTGACGGAGTGGTGAGGCGATGAGGTGATGAGGTGATGAACGAGGTGATGGTGTTAGGCATGCGTAAGCTTCGCGTCTTATCGCTTCTCGCGAATCCGTTGCGACGAGTTGCCTGGAGCGCGGCCAGCCTTGTCGCCCTCCTCGCGCTGTGCGCGTGCACGCTGATCACGCCGCGCGCGAATGTACCCTATATGGAGCGGCCGTCGCCGAACTTCGATAAGCGGCGGCCTAACTTCGTGATCATCCACCACACGAGCAATGACGGAGCGGAGCACGCGCTATCGACGCTGACCGACTCGCTGCGCCGGGTGAGCGCGCATTACCTGATCGCGCGCGACGGTACGATCTACTACCTGGTGGACGAGATGGCGCGCGCGTGGCATGCCGGGGAGTCGTACTGGGGCGGCAGCCGCGACCTCAACTCGGCCTCGATCGGAATCGAGCTCGACAACAACGGCGACGAACCCTTTACCGAACCACAGATCGAGTCGTTGCTGATGCTGCTCGCGGACCTCAAGGAACGCTACAAGATCCCGACGGCGAATTTTCTCGGTCACGGTGATGTCGCGACCGGGCGCAAGACCGATCCGAGCGGGCACTTTCCGTGGAAGCGGCTTGCCGAGCGCGGCTTCGGCCTGTGGTGCGAGCCGCCGTATCCACCGGTTAGCGAGGAGATCGATGCCGCCACGCTGCTCGCGGCCGTCGGCTACGACACCTGGGATCTCGATGCGGCACTCGCCGCCTTCAAACGGCATTTCGTGCCAGAGGATGCGTCAGACGAGGTAACCGCGGAACATCGGGCGTTGATGAATTGCCTGGTGGCCAAGAAAACCAGTGATGAGCGATGAGTGACGTGGGTTTTGCTGCATCACCCGTCACCCGTCACCCGTCACCCGTCACCC
>JAOTTL010000067.1:0-19892 GCA_029864385.1 Betaproteobacteria bacterium
CGGCGACCCGGCCCGGTGCCGAGAGCCTTGTTCAGCTGCCGATGGCCGCCGAGCGCACGATTCCTGAAGGGCTGCGGGCCGGCGTGTATATCGGCAGGTAATTGGCCTTTATCTGCGGCGACTATGTGTTGTTAAACTCGCTCATGCATTCTCCCTGACTCCCTGACTCCCTCAAACATGAACAAAGATACCCTCCTCGCGCACGTCGGCCGCGACCCCCGCCAGACCAATGGCATGGTCAACACCCCGGTCTTTCGCACCTCAACTGTTCTCAACCCCGATGTGGAATCTTACGAGGCGCCGCGCGACGAGGACTACCAGCGGATCACGTATGGCCGCCACGGCACGCCCACGACCCGCGCTCTCGAGGAAGCGGTTGCCAAGCTCGAAGGCGGCTACCACGCAGTCGCACTGCCCTCGGGACTTGCGGCCATCGCCGCTGCCATCAGCGCCTTCGTGAAATCGGGCGGGCACATTCTCGTCACCGATTCGGTCTACGCGCCAACGCGGATCTTCTGCGAGCGCCAGCTCAAGACGAACGGCGTGGAAGTCGAGTACTACGACCCCGTCATTGGAGACGGCATCGCCGCGCTTTTCAAGCCGCACACAAAAGCGGTTTTCTGCGAATCGCCCGGCTCGCTCACCTTCGAAATGCAGGACATTCCCGCGATCGCGGCGGCTGCGCACGCACGCGGCGTGCCGGTGCTCGCCGACAACACCTGGGGCACGCCGTACTTCTTCCGCTCTTTCGACCGCGGGGTGGACGTGTCCATCCATTCGGCCACCAAATACATCTCCGGGCATTCCGATGTCATGATGGGTCTGATCGTTACCAACAAGCAGCACTGGAGGACGGTGCGCCGGACGGTCGCCGACTACGGCTACAGCGTCAGCCCGGACGACTGCTATCTCGCACTGAGGGGCTTCCGTACTATTGGCGTGCGCCTGAAGCAGCAGATGGTGAGCGCACTCGGGGTCGCACGCTGGCTGCGTTCGCGGCCAGAGGTGAAGATCGTTCTCTTTCCGGCGCTCTCCAGCCATCCGGGCAATGCCATCTGGCGGCGTGACTTTACCGGCGCCGCCGGCCTGTTCTCGTTCATTCTGAACCGCGCAAGCGAGCGGCAGGCCGCCGCGTTCGTGAATTCACTGAAGTTGTTCGGCATCGGCTCGAGCTGGGGCGGCTACGAGAGCCTGGCGACGGTGGCGCACCCTGAGAAGCTGCGAATGGCAACCCGGTGGAAGCCCAGCGGCCCGACAATCCGGCTGCACATCGGGCTCGAGGACCCGGCGGATCTCATGGCCGACCTGGAGCAGGGCTTCAAGAAGCTGGGCCTGACGTGAGCGGCCGCTGGCGGCGGCGTGTTCCGTGTTCCGCGTTCCGTGTTCAGCGTTCAGCGTTCAGTGTTGAGAACCGACTGACAGCCAGCGGCTCGGGCGGTTTACGATTCATGTTTCACGATTCACGATTCACGATTCACGGTCTGTAGAGGGGTTCGCTATGAAAGTCGGATTCATCGGGCTTGGCATCATGGGCGGAAAGATGGCGCTCAACATCAAGGCGGCGGGCCACGAACTCGTCGTTCACGACCTGCGGCGCGAGGCGGCCGCACCGCATCTGAAGGCTGGCGCGCAGTGGGCCGACGGGCCGCGACAACTTGCGCAGCAGTCGGACATCGTATTTACATCGCTTCCGGGACCGCCCGAAGCGGAAGCGGTTGGGGCCGAGCTGCTCGAGGGCATGCGCCCGGATGCCGCCTGGTTCGATCTCTCGACCAACTCGCCGACGGTGGTACGCCGGATCCACGCGCGCTTCGCGGCCCGGGGAATTCCGATGCTCGATGCCCCCGTGAGCGGCGGGCCGCGCGGCGCGAAATCCCGCAAGCTCGCGCTGCTCGTCGGGGGCGAGCGCGCTGTCTTCGATCGCTTCCGCGCCGTGCTCGACGCGATCGGCGACCAGGTGCTCTACATCGGGGCGATCGGCGCGGGCTCGGTGGCGAAGCTCGTGCACAACTGCGCCGGTTATGCCATTCAGGCCGCGCTCGCGGAGGTCTTCACCGTGGGGGTCAAGGCGGGCGTGGATCCGCTCGAGCTGTGGGCGGCCGTGCGCCAGTGCTCGCTCGGGCGCATGCGCACATTCGACCGCCTGGGAAATCAGTTTCTCCAGGGAAAGTTCGAGCCGCCCGACTTTGCCTTGAAGCTCGCGCACAAGGACGTCACCCTCGCCACCGAATTGGGGCGCGATATGGGCGTGCCCATGCGGATCGCCAACCTGACGCACGCGGAAATGACCGAGGCGCTCGGCCGCGGCTGGGGCGAACGCGACTCACGCTCGTTCATGCTGCTGCAGGAGGAGCGTGCCGGCGTGGACATCGCGGTGCCGGCGGAGAAGATCCAGGAAGTAATCGCGCGAGACTAGCGCCGTGGCCGCTGGCCGCGCAACGGCAGGGCGTGACGGCTCGTGCCGCAACGACTCGCGTGTGGCTCGTGGGCCGGGTCCGGGTCCACCGTCTACTGCACCGGTCCGGCCGCGCGCGTGGCCTGCCACTGCGCGCGCGCAGAGTCGTGTTGATAACTCATTGACACTTCGATGACTTCAGTGTGACAGCCGCGACCGGGGAAACGCAGCGTGCAGGAGAGAACGACCATCGTGGCTGGCCAGATCACGAGCCTACAATAAGAAACAACGCGCGCCCTGCTGGTTCCGTTCAGAGCGCCCTGGCTGAGTGCGTGCGCCGTCACCTAATGCGCTGCGCCACCCCGTAAGCCGCGGCAGAGATGCGGAAAATTCAAGCGTAGAAACAGCTCCTTGTAATGCCCGCTTACGGTGCGAGCACACGGCGTTTGGCGCGGGCGAGGCGGCGCGCGCGCAGCCTTGACCGGAGACGCCGGGGACGGTGAGGCAACGCCTCGCACAAAGCGTTACGTAGTCCCCGGTGACCGCCGGGGGCAATTCCTCCTGTGACGTCGCGAGCGCGCGGGACGCCGTCAGAGTTATTCACTTTTTCTGTGGATAACCTTGTGCAAAACGTGATGCCCCCACCGGGCGAACCACACGCCACCGCGCGCGTCCGTTGGAATGCCCACAAATTGAGCAACGCGCTGCCGTGAGCGCTCCTTGCGCGCGCGGCGCAGCGCGCGAAAAAAAGCCGGCGCGAAGCCGGCCGCTATATCGACCTGGGCGGATGGGGCAATCGATCCGCTCACCGCCAAACGGTCACTGGACCTTGACAGGCCGGCCCTTCGCCGCCGAAGCGACGATCGCCTCCAGCACCGCGATCCCGTTCACGATCTCATCGGGCGGCACGACGAAGAGCTGCTTTCCTGCGACGGCGTCGGCGAAACCCTCCAGCATTGCGCGCTCCTTGTCCGCAGGAGCGACCGGCACGCGCTCCGCTGCGCCTTCAAGACCGTGCGCGATCAACTCCGAGTCGCCGCGCATCTCGAGCCAGCCGTTCGTGCCAAAAGCGTGGACGCGGTAGAAATCCCCGGTCACAAATACGGTCCCCAGGTAACCCGTGACGCCGTTTTCGAACCGGAGCAGCATGGAAGTCGTGTCGTCAATGTCCACCTCGGGCGGCAGCTTGCGCTTGTCGCTGAAAGCGTAGACTGACGCGACGGGCCCGGCGATGTTGATCATCGCGTCTAGCGTATGGATGCCGCGCGCCGTCATGCCCCCCCCGGGCGCCTCCGCTCGGGTCGCCCGCCAGTTGCCGGCCTTGAGTCGGTAGCCGCTCGGCCCGGAATGCTGCCCCTCGACGTGCAGCACGTCTCCGATCTCGCCCGCCTTGATGCGTCTCATCATCTCGACGAAAACCGGCGCGTAGCGGCGATTGAAGCCAAGCCCAAGCGTGATCCCCGCGACGCGGCACGCGTCAACCGCCTCCAGCGCGTTCTTGCGCTTCAATGCGAGCGGTTTCTCCACGTAGACGTGCTTGCCGGCTCTGGCAGCCTGGATGATCTGCTTATGGTGCAGCGAGTGCGGTGTCGCGAGCACGACCGCATCGATCTCCGGATCCTTGAGGACGCGCCCATAGGAGGACACGACCTTTATCCTGGTTTTCTGGGAGAACTCGTGGTACTTTCCCGGGTCGCGCGAGATGGCCTTGACGAACCGGATCTTCTCGCTACCTTGCACCGCATCGACCAGGCGCGCGCCCCATGTGCCGACACCGAAAATCGCGGCTCTGAGCATCGACCCTCTCCTCCTCGATCAAGTTGAGCGTGTAACGATAGCACAGCTAAGGAACCCGACCGTCAGATATAATGGCGCGAAGTGAACCATGAAGTCTTCGGCACCGTCCATCAGACGCGCCATTCACGACGCCGCGGGCACGGTGCGAGCTTTGCCAGTCACCGTCAGCGGGCTGAATCCTCCTCTGGAATGTGTGCGGCGGGCGCATCCGACCGCAGTGCGCGTCGTTCGGATGAAATGCTATAGCGCGTTGTGCTGAGCAAAACAAAAATTCCCGTCACGGAGCTGCGCGTCGGCATGTATGTCGCCGAGCTCGACCGCCCGTGGATTGGCACGCCGTTTGAACTACAGGGCTTCTACATCACCTCCCCGGATCAGATCGCGGAGCTCGGCCGATGGTGCAAAACCGTCTTCATTGACGTTGAGCGGGATTTCCAGAGGGATTATGTGCCCACGCTTCCCCCCAGGGGTCAGAGGGTACGCGGGTCGACGGTCTACCCCGAGACCGCGACCGTAGAAAAGGAAGCGCCGGTCGCGAAGAAAACGTATTACGAGTATCAGGAAGTCGTTCAGCAAACCATGGATGCCCTGCTCACCGACAGGAGCGTCGATACAAAGCGCCTGACCGGCATGGTGGCCAGCATATCGCAGAGTGTCCAGCGCAACCCGGATGCCATGTTGATGCTGGTCAAACTCAAGCAGAAGGGCGAGTACGAGGTGCGGCGTGCGATCGACACCTCGGTGCTGATGATAACGTTCGGACGATTCCTCCAGCTCTCGCCGGAACGTCTCGACTTGCTGGGGATCGCCGGCATGATGCTCGACGTCGGCAAGGTCAAGCTGCCCGATGCGCTCCTGAGGAATAAAGGGTTGTTGAGCCCCGAGCAATACCAGGAGGTCAAGCTCCACGTGTTACATTCCATCGAGATCATTCGCGCGACGCCCGGCCTGCCGCAGGGAATCGCGGAAATCGCGTGGTTACACCATGAGCGGCAGGATGGTAGTGGCTACCCGCGCGGCTTGCGCGGCCCGGAGATCTCGCTCGAGGGCTCGATCTCGGCAATCGTCGATACCTTCTCCGCGCTCACGTCCGAACGCCCGTACGCCCCGCAATACGCGCCTTCCGACGCGCTCAACCAGCTCTACAAGATGCGGGGCACGTTGTATCACGGAGCACTGGTGGAGCAATTCATTCAGTGCATCGGGATCTACCCGGTAGGAAGCGTCGTCGAGCTCAATACTGGGGAGATCGGCATCGTGATCGCACAGAATCTGGTGCGCCGCCTACAGCCGCGGGTGATGGTGATTCTAGACGCCGGCCACCAGCCGGTTCAGCCGCAGGTATTGCTCGACCTCGTGAAGGAACCGCGGGCGACGGCCAACCAGCCGTACCGGATCCGGCGCACTTTGGACCCGAGCACGCTTCCAATGGACCCTCGTGAATTTTTCCTCTGAAAAGGCGCATTGAATGGCGTTTCGCGGCGACCGTGAATCAGTCGACGGTAGCATTCTGAATCCGCTTGTCGAGCGTTTTCAGCGCGTACTCGGGGAGGCGCGACAGCGCGGCGAATCCGTCGGCTTACTGCTGATAAAGTGCACGGCCATCGATCAAATGGACGCGACGCAGGGCTTCCACGCCGGCGACCGGCTCGCCCAAGACATCAACCATCTCCTGAAGACGAAGGCATTGCGCGAGACTGACCTGGTCGAGCGCGTCTCCCGCGACGAATTCGCTTGCATTCTCAGACCGGCATCGTCGGAGGGCGTGGCAATGCTTGCCGCCCACAGGATGCTCAAGCTGCTCGCAGTTCCCTTGGCGTTCGGCGATAGATTGGTCACCGCCGATGCGGCGGTGGGAATCGCCCTGTTCCCCGAGCATGGGCAAGACGCCGACGTCATTCTTCAACACGCCAAGTTTGCGCTGCGCGGAGCGCTGGACCAGCACGATCGTGTCTGCGTATTCACGAAGGACGACAGCGAATCGCCGTCGGACCAGCTCATCTACGAGCAGAGGCTGCGCCTGGCACTCGAGCAGAATAAGCTGTTACTGGCGTTTCAGCCCCAGATAGAACTGCACACGGGCCGTATCGTCGGCGCCGAGGCGCTTCTACGCTGGAACGACGAGGAGCTCGGGACGGTTCCGCCCCACCTGGTGGTGGCCGCGGCGGAGTCCGCCGGGCTTATTGACCAGCTTTCATTTTGGGTCATCACCAGCGCTGTGCAGCACTACGCCGAATTTCAGAAGATCGATCCGCGCTTTAGCGTCAGTGTAAACGTCTCACCCTCGAACCTTCGGGAAGCGGACCTGCCCTTTCACGTCGATCGCGCGCTCCGCACGTGGGGGGTACCCGGGGAGAATCTGGTCGTCGAGATTACCGAAACAGCCATGCTGATCGACCAGAAAGCGGCCAATGAGACACTGCATGAACTGAAGTCCCACGGCATCCGCCTCTCGATAGACGATTTCGGAACAGGATATTCGTCGATCTTTTACCTCGCCCAGCTTCCTCTCGATGAACTCAAGATCGACCTGATGTTCGTGCGGGCAATGCTGGAGGTGCCGAATTACGCCAAGATCGTGCGCTCGCTGATCGACCTGTCCCACAACTTGGAGCTTACCGTCGTCGCCGAAGGCGTCGAGAACGAAGACATTCAGTCTGCGCTCAAGCATCTGGGCTGTGATCGCGCGCAAGGCTACCATATCGGCAAGCCCGGCCCCGCGGTGGACTTGCTGGAGCGCCTCCGGGCACAAGCGGGATCCGGGCCACAAGCCCGATGACGACAGGGTCGTGCGCCTCGCCGGCCGGAACGCGCCTCAGGCGCGCCGGGTGCGGCGGTCGAATTCGGCGCGTTCCGCTTCGGAAAGGGGACGTTTCGACAACGTGACCCGGTCCGGAACATGCTCCAGCACGTCGACCGCCACGATTTCGTCCAAGTAATCAGGCGGACGGAACAGAACGAGCCTGACGCGTGCCCAGCCGGCGGAAAACATGGGTCGGAATGGGTTTTGGCGCATCGAACCGGTACCGAAGAAGTCGGTGTCCGCCCGCGACATAACGCTCCAGGGAGTTAAGCCGGCCGTCGGTCGCAGCACGGATTTCGCCACGGCGCCAACGCACCGAATACCGCCCTGGTCCCTCACACTCGAATGGGACGATCGGTACGGCAGCGGCGTAGGAGCCGAGCCATCACCGGTGCACTGACGGCGGGATACCAGGGTCATTTTTTAGTGTACATCGCGAGCTAAACATATTATCCTTATGCAATAACGATCATGAAATACTCTTCGTCGGAACTTTTCCTGACTGCGGCACGGGTTGCCGTAGGAAGTCCCGACTCTTGCCACGGCCTATTGACTCGCCTCGGCGAGGACCTGAAGGAGGAAACCGCGTCGGCTACCGAGATGGTGGTGTATGGAACGGCGATAAGGCGAAAGGACCCGCTCATAGACCTGGCCGTCGCTCAGTACTCTCCCAAGTCATCGCATGTCCGCAATTGTTTCATGCGGACATTGGGACGGGCTCCCAATACGTTGCAGCGAAGCTACAAGACGGGGCTCCGCATAGCGTGTCTTCGGAATGAGCGAAAGTTCGTCGCGGGAGTCGGAAACCCGACCAGCTACCTCGGAAAGGGTGGCGTAGCCGCCGTCTTGAAGGTCGCGTCCAGCGACGAGCTCTTGGCCCTGTTCACGAATCCGGCAATCGATGAGGAGCTAGTCGAGGCGCTTTACAAGCGGGACAAGCCGTTTTCAGATATCGCTGTCGGCAAATGGGCGTCCATGCTGGTCTACTGCATGGATAATCCGCGCTTGCAGCTATGCCGGTACACGGAAGAAAAGGCCGACGTCGGGCATTATCGCATCCACAAGGCGATCTGGGAGTTCGTTCAGAACGCGCCCTTCAATGAACTGATAGCGCAGATCGTTTTGAATACGCTCGTGCGGCTGAATCCGGAACAAGTGTATTTGCCCGATTCGATTGACGCAGCATTGGAGCGCTGGGGGCGTCCCCGGCTGCGAAAGACGAGCAGGAAAGAAAACACCTTGACAGGATTATCGAGGCAAGAAGAGCTGCGCTGTGTGATCGCGAGTCTGTATGGCAAGAAGGAGGGCGCGCTGTCCGACGCTACCGAATCATCGCACGACATTGCGCGCCGCTGCTGCTACTACGCAAACGCCCGACTGACCGACAGGCAGATCCGGGCGGGTTACCAGCGCGACCACGCCGCGTTTCTTCTTGGGGCTGTCGGCAATGTCGGCATCCTGCTTAATGCCGACAAAAGCGCGGTGCTGGAGCAATACCTCAGGGATGACTGGCTGACGCATCGTTACCTGCGAATCCGGAAGGCCGTGCACGACGACTGGGGATCGCGGGCGTCGGATCCGGTGACGGACAGGCTGAAAGCACTCAAAGACAAGCGCCGATCGCAGGAGCCTCGCATCGCAGGGGAAATTACAGACGCGGGACACGAACAACGACAGCGGCAAATTGAAGAGCACAAGCCGCTCGTTTCAAAACTCGCGACGCTCGATAGGGTTGTTCGATCGGTGGCCGCCTGGCTGGTGGTGGCGCTCGCTGTCTTCGCCGCGCTGATTTGGTTCAAATAGCAAACTATTTTTTCGCCAATAAAAAAGCCGGCGTTCGCCGGCTTTTTTTCGGTAGGCGGTCGGGGACTCGAACCCCGGACCAACGGATCAACGGATCACCGGATCACCGGATCAAAAGATTGAAATCGCCAATTATCAACGTAGCGTTGGAGCTTTCATTCTCGGGTTACCCGCCCGTGGGGTGACCGGCGGTGCCGCATACGACGCGCTGGTTGCCGTGACCGCCGTTGGCTGCGGCGCCGAACTCACCACCTGCGACCGGCGTGCGCTGGCGGTCTACGA
This sequence comes from Betaproteobacteria bacterium, assembly GCA_029864385.1. GTDB lineage: Bacteria > Pseudomonadota > Gammaproteobacteria > Burkholderiales > SG8-41 > SG8-41. The sequence continues at coordinate 9,081 of JAOTTL010000067.1, forward strand.
GCGATACGGTCTCCGGGCCCGACCACTCCCCTGACACGCTTCATCAAGCGAACCGGAGCGTGATGCTGTGAATTAAGGTTTAAAGGGGCCAGGCTCGAATTTTCATAATTTGAACCCGGCCCCTTTGATTTGTCCCCATTTGAATCCGCACGAGCGCTGACGCCGTATATCAGGGTGGAGTCGTAATTTTGACCACATTAACTTAACCAAAGGGAGACGATAATGTTGAAGAAAATGACTTATGCCATGCTTGTCAGTGGATTGTTACTCGCCTCGTTCGGGGCCTCTGCGAACAGTCCGTACCCGGCCGAATCCGATGTCGTTGACTACGGAATCCGTATCGCCAAGGCGGATGACCGCAGCCCCTTCCCCGATCAGTCGGGTCCAACCGACTACGGAATCCGTGTCGCCAAGGCGAATAGCCGCAGCGCGATCCCCGATCAGTCGGACTCACTCGACTACGGTGTGCGCATCGCCAGCAGCCCCTTCCCGGCCGAATCCGACGTCGTTGACTACGGGAGCCGGGTGGCCGTCTAAGACGGAAAGTATTTCACCAACTGAAGTCGAGTCGTAAGCGCAAAAACCCCGTCTCGGCGGGGTTTTTGTTTTTTGATGTCACCCAAGAGACCGGTCAATGATGCGCGGTAAGGAAACATCCTTGATCTCGCGAGAAGGCCAATCCGGGCCACCGCATGCTGTCAGCGTTGAAATTTGGCCTCCGTTCGCGCTTTACGTTTCCCGTCATCGTGCAAGGTCAGGTCACCGCCTTCCTGGAATTCTTTGCCGAAGAACCGCGACCGCCCGACACCGTCCTGCTCGAGGCAATAGGCAGCGTGGGCGCGCAGCTCGCCCGGCTGATCGAGCGCGGCCGAGCCGACGTGGTGCGTGCGCAGCTTGCCGCGATTGTCGAATCTTCTCAGGACGCGATTGTCAGCACCGCGCCCGACCGGACGATCCTCACATGGAACACCGGCGCCGAACGCCTGTTCGGCTACACGGCATCGGAAGCCATCGGCCGCGACCTGAGCTTCCTCGTTCCGGACAACGTGCGCCATGAGATCGGACGGCACAGGGCTCTTGCGCTCACCGGCCAGCACATACCCCCCGCGAGATCGAACGGCTCGCCAAAGACGGGCGCCGCCTGCCCGTCTCGATCAGCGCCTCGCCGCTCAAGGACGGCGCCGGCAACGTGACGGGCGTCGCGCTGATTTACCGCGACATCAGCGAGCTGAAGCGCGTCCAGCGCGACCTGGAGCGCAAGGCCGATTTCAGCCGGCTCATGGAGTCGCTGTCGCGGGCGGCGAACGAGGCGGCCAACGTCAAGACGTCCCTGCAGTCCTGCCTCAAGCGCATCGCGGAATACGGCAACTGGACGCTTGGACGCGTCGCGACCTTTGCATCGGGGCAACGCCTGGGCACGCCACAGGCGTCTATCTGGCACTGTCTACAACCGACGCATTTTACCGAGTTCATCGAAATTTCCAACCGTTACAGCTACACTGGCCGGCTATCCGGGCAGTTTGTCAGTGAGGCGTTGCGCGAAGGAAAGCCGGTGTGGGTGCCCGATCTGTCGATCATGCACGGTTTCGGGCGCCTGGCCGAAGCCACGAAATGCAGCCTGCGGTCCGGTTTTGCATTCCCCGTTATCGTCGCCGGCGAGCCGCTGGCTTTTCTCGAATTTTTCGCCGGCGAGATCCGTGCGCCGGACGCGCCATTCCTTGAAGCGATTAGCAGCGTTTCGGCGCAGCTCGCGCGCCTGATTGAGCGAGCTCGCGCCGAGGCGGCGCGCGCGCAGCTTGCCACGATCGTCGAGAGTTCGGACGATGCGATCGTCAGCCGCGACCTCGAGCGCCGGATCGTCACGTGGAACGCCGCCGCCGAGCGGCTCTTTGGCTACAGAGCAGCGGAAGTCATCGGCCAGAACGTCTCGCTGCTGATTCCGCCCGATCAGGAAGCCCAGGCGGCGCACACCCGCGCGCTGCTCGCTGGCGGTCATTCGATACCGGTCTACGACGCAGTGCGCCTTGCTAAGGACGGCCGGCGTCTTGACGTGTCGATCAGCCAATCGCCGATCAAGGATGCGGTCGGCCAGATGATCGGCGTGTCGCTCACATTCCACGACATCACCGAGCGCAAGCAGGCGGAGTAGGTTCGTGCCAACCTCGCGGCGATCGTCGAGAGCGCCAATGTCGCCATCTTCGGCCGCACGCTCGACGGCACCATTACCACGTGGAACGCTGGCGCGGAGCGGCTGTTCGGCTATACCGCGACTGAGGCCGTCGGTCGGCCGGCTACCTTCAATTTGCCGCCAGGCCGGCAACCCTCCCTCGCGCAAAACACCGAGATTATTCTGCGCGGCGAGGCAACTGTGCCGGTCGAATCCAAGCGCCTAACCAAGGACGGGCGGGTGATCGATGTCCTGACCAGCCATTCTCCCATCAGGGACAGCGCCGGGAACGTCGGGGGCGCATCCGTCATTCTTCACGACATCACCGAGCGCAAGGGTGCGGAAGTGGCCCTGCGTGAGCAGGAGGAGTTTTTTCGCTTGATTGCCGAGAACATCGGCGACTTCATAGCAGTTCTTGATCGCGATGGGCGGCGACTCTACACCAGCCCCTCGTATCGACGGTTCTTCGGCGATACAACAGACTTGCGCGGCACCGATTCTTTCGCCCAAATCCATCCGGAGGACCGGCAACGGGTCAAGCAGGTCTTTACCGAGACCGTGCAATCGGGAATCGGTCGCCAGATCGAGTACCGCTTGGTGTTGGAGGGCGGCGAAATCCGCCACATGGAATCGCGGAGCGAGGTGATCAGGGATGAACAGGACCGGGTGGCACGTGTAGTAGTTGTGTCTCGTGATGTCACCGAGCGCAAGCTGGCGGAAGAGGCGATCGCGCGCGAACGCGCGCTCCTGAGGACCATAATCGACACGGTCCCCGAATACATCTACGTCAAGGACGCGCAGGGACGATTCCTGCTCGCCAACCAGTCGTGGCTCAGGGCGCGCGACATTGCCGACGATAATGTTGCCGGCAAAACAGTGTTCGACTTCTTTTCCCGCGATGTGGCCGAAAAAATGGCGGCCCAGGACGCGGATGTCATCAAGACCGGGGTTCCGATGCCCGAGTGGGAGCAGAGAATCATCCTAAACACATCGGGTGGGAAGCAGGTTGAAAACCAATGGGGTGCCACAACGAAAGTACCGATGCGGGACCCGTCGGGCAATATCATCGGCACGGTCGGGGTCAGTCGTGATATCACGGAGCGCAAGCAGGCGGCGGAAGCCCTGCGCGTGAGCGAGGAGCGCTTCCGCGCGACCTTCGAGGGTGCGCCTGTCGGCATCATGCAAACGGGCGTAGCTGATGGCAGGATCCTGCAAACGAATCCCAAGCTGAGCGAAATGCTCGGTTACTCGCGCGATGAACTGCTCGGCATGAAGACGCACGACATCGTTCACCCAGATCAGGTGGGAATCGACCGGCCGCAATATCGGGAACAGATGCTGTCGGGCGAACTGGAGTCTTACGAGTCGGAGGTTAGATACCTCCGCAAGGACGGCTCGGTTCTCTGGGCCAACAGGATTGTGTCGCTGGTGAAGGACGCAGCGGGCCAGCCGCTCTACTTCATCCGTATCATCGCGGATATCACCGAGCGCAAAATGTTTTCGCAGCGCATGGCGATGGAGCATGCCGTGACACAGGTACTGGCGGAATCGGCCAGCGTCGAAGAAGCCATGCGGAATGTTCTTCGAACCATCTGTCAGGCGCTGGATTGGACGTGCGGCGCTTACTGGAAATGGAATGAAACGGATCAGTTGTTGCGATGCGCTGAAACCTGGTACGCCGGTCCCGAGAGCGTCGCAGCATTCGTTGCCGCGTCCCTTGAGCATCCTAACGAGGCCCCAGCCTGGATCGACGGCACGGCTCCCGGGATCTCAACCGGCGGCGTGGTGAGGCGCGTATGGTTCAGCGGCATGCCGGCATGGATCCCGGATCTCCTGCAGATGCCTGACTTTCGGCGTGGGCCAGCTGCCAGCGAGGCTGGCTTGCACAGCGCGTTCGGATTTCCGATATTCGCGGGGGCGCAGCCCCTCGGCGTGATGGAGTTTTATGGCAGCGAGATAAAGCAGCCCGATGAGGCACTGCTGAAAATGGTAGAAGCGATCAGCAGACAGATCGGGCAGTTCATCCAGCGCAAGGAGGCCGAGGGCAAGTTAGCCTTTCTCGCGCGGTTCGACACCGTTACCGGCCTGCCAAATCGTTTTTTGTTCATAGACCGCCTGGGGCAGATCCTTGCGCAGTCGCAGCGCAACAACCGGTCGCTCGGGGTTCTGTTCGTGGACCTTGACCGCTTCAAGGCAGTCAACGACACCATATGGTCATGCCGCCGGCGACAAGCTGCTGCGCGAGGTGGCGACGCGCATGGAGCAGTGCACCCGCAGCGGTGACAGCGTCGGGCGCCTGAGTGGGGACGAATTCGCCGTCATGCTGTCGAACCTGGCGCAGGCAGACGACGCCGGGTTGGTCGCGCAGAAGATTGTGACGGCACTGGCGAAGCCGTACGATCTCGACGGTAGCCAGGCCTATATTGCAGCCAGCATCGGCGTCGCCATCTACCCAGGCGACGGTCGTGAGCCGGATCAATTGTTAAAGAACGCCGATACGGCGATGTATCGGGTGAAGGAGCAGGGCGGCAACGGTTATCAATTCTATCTGCCGCAGATGAACGAGCGGCTCATCCAGCGTCAGCGGATTGACGCGCAGCTGCGCCGTGCGCTCGACCGCAAGGAGTTCCTGCTGCATTACCAGCCCAAGGTCAGCCTGACGACGGGTGCCATCACCGGGTTCGAGGCGCTGCTGCGGTGGCAACGTGGCGAGGTGCTGGTCCCGCCGGCCAAACTCATCTCCCATCTGGAGGAGAGCGGCTTGATCGTGCCCGTCGGCGAATGGGTCCTGCAAAGCGTGTGCGAGCAGATCAAGCGATGGGAGCAGAACGGCGTCACCCCGCGCCCGGTTGCCGTCAACGTTTCCGCCCGCCAGTTCCAGCGCAACAATCTGGCGGACGTGGTGGCGCAGGTGCTGCGCAAGAGCGGGATCAACCCGGCCCTGCTCACACTGGAACTGACCGAGTCGCTCCTGATGAGCGATGAAAATAAAACCGTCGAGACACTGCATCAGCTCAAGGATCTCGGCGTGCAGCTATCGGTGGACGATTTCGGCACGGGGTATTCGAGCCTCGCGTATCTGAAGCGATTCCCGCTGGACGAGCTCAAGATCGACCGCGCTTTCATTCGCGACACCGTTAGCGATCCGGAGGACGCCGCGATCGCGCTCACCATCATCCATATCGGCCACAGCCTGAAGCTCAACGTCGTGGCCGAGGGGGTCGAGACCGAAGGGCAGCTCAATTTCCTGAGGCTGCACGGCTGCGACGAGATGCAGGGATTCTATTTCGCGCGCCCGCTCCCGGTGGAGGAATGCACCGGGATGCTTGCGGAAGACACACGCCTGCACAAGCCGGAAAGCGACACCGCCAAGGATTCCGTGACGTTGCTATTGGTCGGCGAGAACGAAGATGAAATGCAACGGCTTACGCAGACCTTCGCCTCCGCGGGTTTCCGCATCCTTACCGCAAAAAGCGCCAGTGATGGCTTCGAAATTCTTGCCTCGCGCGGCGTGGACATTGTTATCAGTGACGACGATATGTCCGAAATGAGAGGCATCGAATTCCTGGCTAGAGTCCGCACGCTGTACTCGAAGACAGTGCGCGTGCTCGCATCGAGCGGCGACGACACACCCACATTGACTCGCGCGACCAACAAGGCCGGCATCCATTTGTTTATCCCAAAGAACTGGGCGCCGGAACGGCTGTGCGCCGAGGTGCGGGAAACCCTGCGGGCGCGCTCGGACGCTGCTGCTGCCAGCGATGTATATTCTGGCCCGGCACACCAGGAGGGAATCGCAACACGTTGAACCGGCTGAGCCCAGCCGGAGCCGGGCGACCACGGCGCACCGCGGCTTGCCAATGGACTGCGACTTGGGATATTGTGTCCAACCCGTGGACAACTAACGCGTGCCTCTTCGCGGGGAGGCCGCAGCAAGCGCTAAAGACCCAAGACCCGCCGCGCAGAACGGCGGTCTATGGGTTGCAATTCGTGAGGAGGCCGCATGCAGCGCTTTATCGCGATCCGATTCCTCCAGAGCCTCGTGGCCCTCCTGGTCATGAGCGTGATCGTTTTTGGCCTCGCGCGCATCAGCGGCGATCCGCTCGACGTGATGCTGCCGATAGAAGCACTGCCCGAGGACTACGAGCGGCTCTCCAAGTATTGGGGGCTGGATAAACCCATCACCACGCAGTACGCCATCTTTCTCAAGAAAGCCGTCCAGGGCGATTTTGGAAATTCACTTAAGTACCAGGGCAAGTCCGCCATGGGCCTCGTGGCGGAGCGCCTGCCTGCAACGCTGGAGCTCGCCGGATTCGCGCTGCTCATCAGCGCTCTGATCGCGCTGCCCATCGGGGTCCTGGCCGCGGTCGCAAAAGGCACCGGCTGGGATGCTGCGGCAAAGGTCGTCGCGCTGCTCGGCCAGTCCCTGCCCGTCTTCTGGCTGGGGATCGTGCTAATGTGGGTCTTCGCTGTGATGCTGGGCTGGTTGCCGTCCTCGGGACGGGGCGGACTCCAGCACATGATTATGCCCGCCATCACGCTCGGCTGGTTCCAGGTCGCCGCCATCATGCGGCTGGTCCGCTCGTCCATGCTGGAGGTGCTGGATACCGAGTTCGTGAAGCTGGCGCGCATCAAGGGGATCCCGGAGTGGAAAGTGATCTGGAAGCACTGCCTGCGCAATGCCGGGATCGCGCCTTTGACGTTTTTTGCCATCATCGCCGGCTCTCTGCTCACCGGCTCCGTGGTGACCGAAACCGTGTTCACGTGGCCGGGCGTCGGGCTGCTGGTAGTCGATGCCGTGCGATCCCGGGACTTCCAGGTGGTCCAGGCCGTCGTGATCGTCTTCGCCGGCATCTTCATCCTGGCCAACCTGATCGTTGATATCCTCTACGCGTATCTCGATCCGCGTATCCGGTATCAGTGAAAATCGCCAAGGAGTCTGAATCATGCCCCAATTGACAACGCGAACGCTTCCCTGGTATGCGGTGCCGTGGGTCGTTACGGGGTGGCGTGAGATAAAACGCTATCCCCTGGTGTCGCTTGCGATTCTCCTGTTCTTCCTGGTGATTCCCGCCGTGTTCGCGCCGTGGGTCGCGCCGCACGACGCGTTTCTGGGCTCGTTGTCCGACCGGCTGCAACCGCCCGTCTGGCAGTATGGCGGCACCATGGAGCATATCCTGGGGACCGACAAGCTCGGGCGTGACATGCTGAGCAGAATCATCTTCGGCGCGCGGGTTTCTCTCATTGTCTCTATGATCGCGATCTTCGTCGGCGGATTCATCGGCACCGCATTGGGGTTGATATCGGGCTACTTCGGCGGACGGATAGACGCCGTGATCATGCGCCTGGTGGACATTTCGCTGTCCCTGCCGACGATCCTGCTCGCCCTCGTCCTCGTCGCCGCGGTGGGCCCGAGTTTCGGGACGGTCATCACGGTGCTCATCGTGCTCCTGTGGGCGCGCTATGCGCGCCTCGTCCGCGGCGAGACCCTCGCCATCAAGGAGCTGGACTTCATCGCGAGAGCGCGGGTGGCCGGGGCATCCCACACCCGCATCATGGTCCGCTACATATTCCCCAATGTGGTCAACTCCCTCATCGTCCTGGCGACGCTCCAGGTGGGATACGTCATCCTGCTCGAGTCCACCCTGAGCTTCCTGGGAGCGGGGCTGCCGCGCGCCGAGCCGGCCTGGGGCGTCATGGTCGCGGACGGGCGGGAACTGATCGTCACGGCGTGGTGGGTCTCGATGTTTCCCGGCGTGGCGATCATGTTGACGGTGCTTTCGCTCAACCTGCTGGGCGATTGGCTGCGAGACCACCTGGATCCCAAGTTGAGAAACCTGTAGCGCGAAATACCGGATAACAAGAACGCCCATAAAACCACAAACGAATACACGTGTAGCCCAAGACCACAACTAACCTAGGAGGAGCTCACCCATGAGATTGAAATTCGCTTCACTATTTACGGGACTGCTGATGGTGGTGGCAGTCATGTTCGGTACGGCTCCGGCGCCTGGATGGGCCGCAGTCGATCGCCTGATCTTTGCCTCCGCCGGGTTCCACGAGAGCAACCGCTACTGGACGATCGCCCGGCCCGACCATCTGCAGTTCGAGCCCTTCTGGGAGACGCTGGTCGGAATCGATCCCAAGACCGCGGGGTACATTCCCGCGCTGGCGACGAAGTGGGAAATCAGCCCCGACTACAAGGAGTGGACCTTCCATCTGAGAAAGGGTGTCCAGTTTCACAATGGATACGGGGAGTTCACATGCCAGGACGTCCCGCACAATCACTCGCTGCTGTTGCGCAAGGACTCGACGGCGACGCTGGCGCCCTTCTGGCGCACGGTCGAGTCAGTCAAGTGCGTTGACAAATACACCGTTGTGTTCCGCTTCAAGGCGCCGACGATGCCGACCAGCATGTTTGCGTTTTCACGCTCCGGCGATTTGCGCATGAGCAGCAAGGCGCAGTGGGACAAGGAGGGCATCGAAGGCCTCGACAAGCAGCCCGCCGGGACCGGCCCCTTCCAGTACGTCGGGCGCAAGACGGGCCTCAACATCCTGTTCAAGCGGGCGGACAAGCACTGGTCCGACAATAAGGTGGATTACGAGGAACTCGAGTTCCGGATCGCCCGTGAAGAGGCTACGCGCCTCGCCCTGCTGCTGTCCGGCGACGTACACATCGCCGACCTGCCCCGCGAGCTGCACAAGGACGCGCTGGCCAAGGGCCTGAAGCGCTTCTCGTCCTCGATGGCGACGGACTGGGTGTCGGTGTACATGGGCGGCCAGTGGTACATCACGGGGGACAAGGCTTTCGATCCGAAGGCCCCGTTCACCAACAAGAAGGTGCGCGAGGCGCTCAACATCTCCATCAACCGGAAGGAGCTGATGGCCACGGTGTTCGCCGGGCGGGCGGAGCTCGCGTATCTTTCGCTGTGGGTGCCCACCTCCGAGGGCTGGAACCCGAAGTGGGAGAGCCGGTTCAACGAACTCTATGCCTATAACCCCGAGAAGGCGAAGCAGCTCCTGAAGGAAGCGGGTTACGGTCCCGATAACCCTCTCAAGTTCGACTTCTGGGCGTTCACCGAACCGGGCGAGTCGGAAGGCCCGGCGATCGCCGACGCGCTCGCCATCTACTTCAGGAACGTCGGGGTCATTGCCGACGTCCAGATGCACGACTGGTCCAAGATCCGGACGACGTATCGGAAGAAACTGAGCAAGGATTTCATGTGGCCGAACATCATTGGCTGGCGTCCGTCCGATCAGGGCGTCCGGAACTTCTACTCCAGCAAGGGTAATAACCACCACTACGAGGACGACTTCCTCGAGAAGACCTTCGGCGCGGTGCAGAAGTCGACGGATGCCGAGGAACGGAACCGGTTGATGATGGCGATCGGCGATCACCTCCAGGAAGAGTACGCCGACATCCCGCTCTTCTGGTTCCGCAACGAGGTTTTCGCCGATTCCAAGGTCGTCGCCAGCTGGGTTTACCCGGGTCCCGCCGCCGGCCGCTCGTCGCATTTCGAGGGCATCAAGCTCGTCAAGTAGTCAACGTGCCGCACAGTGAGGGGAAGCAACGCTTTCCCTCGCTGCCGGCCTAATTCTTGGATGACTCACGAACCTCGACTGGAGGGCCGGCAGGATGCGGGCTGTTTTTACGATTAATAGCGCAGGCTAGGCGCATGGCCCGGCAGATTGGCGACGTCATACTCGAAGTGGAAGACCTCCACACCCATATCTTCAGCCGCTTCGGCACGGTGAAGGCGGTGGATGGGGTGAGCTTTTCGTTGCGCCAGGGAGAGGTGCTGGGCATCGTGGGCGAGTCGGGCAGCGGGAAAACCATCACGGCCTTGTCGCTGTTGCAACTGCTCCCCCGGCCGGCGGCCCGCATCGTCAAGGGAGCGATCCGGCTCGAAGGCGAGGACCTGGTCACGAAGTCCGAGCAGGAGATGCGGCAGATCCGCGGCCGCCGAATTTCCATGATCCTGCAGGATCCGCAGACTTCGCTCAATCCGGTGTTCACGGTCGGCAACCAGTTGATCGAGGCGATCGAGAGTCAGCACGCTGACGACGATAGGCCGTCGCTGGTACGGCGGGCGATCGATGGCCTGAAACAGGTGCGGGTGGCGGCCCCCGAGCGGCGGGTCACGGATTACCCGCACCAGATCAGCGGCGGCATGAAGCAGCGCGTGGTCGGCGCCATCGCCATCTCCTGCGAACCGAAAATCATCATCGCCGATGAGCCGACCACCTCGCTCGATGTCACCATACAGGCGCAGTACCTGCGGCTGCTGCGCGAGATTCAGGAGCAGACGAACCTGGCGCTCATCTTCATCACGCACGACTTCGGCATCGTCGCCAAGATGTGCGATCGCGTGATGGTGATGTATGCCGGCCGCGCCGTCGAAAGCGGACCGGTGCGGGACATCTTCAATCATCCGGCGCATCCCTACACCCAGGCCCTGCTGCGCTCGGTGCCCAGCATGAGCGAGGATATCGAGCGGCTCTACTCGATCGACGGCCAGCCGCCTGCGCTCTGGGACCTCCCCGCCGGATGCCGGTTCGCCCCCCGGTGTCCGCACGCCGATGATCGCTGCCGTGACGAATATCCTTCCTCGCGCTCCGTGAGCAAGGGCCACACCGCCAGTTGC
>JAOTTL010000233.1:0-4939 GCA_029864385.1 Betaproteobacteria bacterium
TTGACGCGTGAGACGATCGCGGCATGCAGCGCGCGCGCCGGCTCGATCAGGTCGCGCAGCGTGCCGTCTACGCGCAGCCGCACGACCGAGCGCGTTTCGAAGGGGTCGATATGGATGTCGGAGGCGCCGTCGCGCAGCGCCTGCGTGAACAGGGCGTTGATCAGGCGGATCAGCGGCGCATCGTTCTGGCTTTCGAGCAGGTCCTCGACCCTGGGGATGTCTTGGAGCAGCCGGGACAGGTCCAGGTCCTGCGCAAGGTCGTCGGCCAGGGCGGCCGCGCCGGAGTCGGCGGTGTTGTACAACGCCGAGAGCAGATCATCGAACTCGTCTGCGTTTAGGCGCTTGGCCTGCAGCGGCATGCCCAGTGTGCGGCGAACTTCGGCGAGCGCGCCCATATGGGCGCCGTTGCGCACGACCACATGCGCCAAGCCGTCGGCCAGGTCGGTCACGACAATCCCGTTGGCCTTGGCAAAGGCATAGGGAACCGCAGGCTTGATCATTGCGCGTGCGTAAATGGAGGTTCAAACGCGGACTCGTCACCGTCAGCCGCGGGCCTGCCCGTCTCTTCCGCGGACGAACCCGTCTTCGCCTCGGGCGTGCCGGTCTCTGCCGGCGACGTGCCCGGGCGGGGCGGCAGACGCGGGGATCCGAAATCAGGAAGAAGGCTGGGCGCGGGCTTGGCCTTGATCTGCTCGCCCAGGATAAAGTCGTAGCGGTCGCGGGTGATCGCATCGGCGCTCTGGGCGCTGCGGATCAACGTCGGCTGCAGGAAAACCATGAGGTTGGTCTTTTTGCGCGAGCGCGTGTTGTATTTGAAAAGGCCACCCAACACCGGGATGTCTCCAAGCCCGGGAACTTTTTCTTCGCTATCCTCGACCGTGTCCTGAATCAGGCCGCCAATTACGATGATCTGGCCGTCGTCGACCAGCACCGTCGACTCGACTTCGCGTCTTTTGGTGATCGGGCCGGCGGCGGTGGCGCTCAAAACGTTGGACACCTCCTGGAAGATCTGCAGGCGAATCGCGCCGCCTTCTGAGACCTGCGGCCTGATTCGGAGCGTGAGGCCGACATCCTTGCGCTCGATCGTCTGAAACGGGGTCGGCGTGATCGCCGCTGCCGAAACGGCGTACTGGCCGGTGATGAAGGGCACGTTCTCGGCGATCACGATTCTCGCTTCCTCGTTATCGAGGGTCAACAGAGTCGGTGTCGCCAGGATGTTCGCGTTGGTGTCCGTCTCGAGTGCGCGGACCAGGAGACCGAGGTTCAGAATCTCTCCGACGCCGGGTATCGTGATCGTTCCCCTGAGCACGCCGATATTCAGGCCGTTTCCGATGAGGCCCGGGTTCGTGGAGAGGTCGATGATATTCTGGCCGCCGCTGCCGAAGTTGGTGCCGCCAAACCCTTGCGTATTGCTCTTGCCAAGCCCGCTCAGGGCCTGCCACTGGATGCCGAACTCCGCAGCCCTGTCGGCGGTGATGTCGACAATCAGCGCTTCGACATAGATCTGTGCACGGCGCGTGTCGAGCTTTTCCACCGCGGCGCGCAGATTGTTGTAGATCGCATCTGGCGCAGTGATGATGATCGAGTTGGTGGCTGCATCAGCCTGAATGATGCCAGGTGCCGAGGAAGCGGATTGCGTCGGCGCCTGCGGTTGCCCCAGCGGAGACGCGGCGGGGCGCGCCGCCGCACTCGCGGGCGCGGATTCGCCCGTGTAGATCGCACGCAATACCTCCGCCAGTTTTACTGCGACGGCGTTCTTCAGGTAGATGACATGAATATTGCCGCTGGCGCTGGTCGGCGAATCCAGCATTGCGACCAATTGGCGCACGCGGAGCATCCGTGACGGATCGCCCGCGCGGGCGAGCACGCTGTTCGTGCGGGCATCCGCGGTAATCGTGAATTGACGCGAAGGGTCCGCCGGCCGCGCCGGCTCCGCGAGCAGGCGGCTTATGGTTTGTGCGACGTCGATCGCCGATGCGTGGCGAAGCTTGATGATGATCGGATCCGTGTCATTCGGTTGGTCGATCGAATCAATAATTTTTGCGATGCGCTGCAGGTTGCTCGCGTAATCCGTTACTACCAGCGTATTGTTGTTGTTGTAGGCGGTGATCGCGTTGTTGGTGGCGATCAGCGGGCGCAGTACCGGCACGATCTGCGCCGCCGATTGATGTTGCAACTTGAACACCTGCGTCTGGATGATAGCTCCCCCAGCGCGCGACCTGTCTTGCGGGCCCAGCGTCGGGCTTTGGTGTACTTTGGCGTCAGTCTCAGGAACGATCATGACCACGCCGCGTTCCTCGACAGCGGTAAAGCCCTGCAGCCGTATCGCCGACAGAAATACCTGGTATACGAGGGCCCTGGACACGGGCTTGGCCGAGACAATATTGACCGTGCCCTTGACGCGCGGATCAAGAACGAAGTTCTTCCCGGTAATTTCACCCACCACCTTCACCACGCCGTCGATGTCGGCATTGACAAAGTTGAGCGTGACGAGATCGGGGCCGGCGGCGCGCGCGGCCGCGTTGGCGCTGGGGCGCTCCGTGGAGCCCGTATCGGCAGGCAACGCCTGGCCTGCACCGGCCAAAAGCGTTATCCACACAAATCCGAGTTGGATCCAGCAGCGCTTCACAATTTCATCCGTGGACGCACCATCGGCAAACGATGGCTACTTCATTTTACTCTTGCGGGCGACAGGTGCCGCGGTAGCGCGCTTTTGCGGCCACGCGAGCGTTTCGCGCACCCCGCCACGCTCAAGGACGACGTGATCCGGATGGACCTCGGCAAGCCGGACGCCCATGGCGACTTCTTCACCCTCGGGCACTGCCAAAATCCGCTTCGCCTCGAGTCGCACAACCGCGTAGCCGCGCCGGCCGCCTGAGGCGGCCACGACGCCAAGCAGCTCGATCGCGATTCCCGTCGGCGCAGCAGTGTTCTGCTTGCGTTGCGCATTGCCGAAAATGGCTCCGGCGGACGCGAGACTGCCGCTTTGTACTGCGGCGGCCTCCGCACGCGGTTCGGCGCGCGGGGCAAACCACACCCAGGTCCAGTACGCGAGCACCACGCTCAGCAGCGCCACGCCCGCCAACGTCAGCAAGGACAAGACAGCCGTTTGCGCAAGTGGCAATCGTCCGAACAGAAGTCCCCGCATTCTTCGATTTTGTCATCCGCGCGCTGGAAGGGGTGCGGGCCGGGCGCAGTAATCGGCCAGATGCATGTTTTGTAACATTATCACAAGAATAGCGAGTCGATCTGCTTCGAATCGAATTCTGGAACCTCGGCCTGTGAATGTTCGTCCACTTCGCCAAATCATTCTTCGCCTGACGGCGAGCGTAAGCACCGTGGCCAGGTCAATTAAGCGTGTTCGGCGATGACTGGGATTTAATCACGTCAACATCAAGAAAAGTCTTCGGCGATCGCCAACGCTCGCGCTCTTATATATAATGCAAACTGTTGTTTTCCAAGTGTAAGCTAATCAATTGACAGGATGATCTGGCGATGCTGATCGCGTTCCGCGCGCAACGTGGTTTTACCTTGCTCGAGGTGATGGTCGTCATTGTCATTCTGGGCATTCTCGCGGCCTTGGTGGTGCCGAGAATCATCAGCCGCCCGGACGAGGCCCGGGTGATGGCGGCAAGGCAGGACATCGCGAGCCTGATGCAGTCGCTAAAGCTCTACCGTCTCGACAATCAGCGCTACCCCACGACCGAACAGGGATTGCAGGCGCTGGTGACGAAGCCGACCGCCTCCCCGATCCCGCCCAACTGGAAAACGGGCGGGTATATCGAGCGCCTGCCCAAGGACCCCTGGGGCACTCCCTACCAGTTCCTGAATCCCGGAGTGCACGGCGAGATCGACATTTTCAGCTATGGCGCCGACGGCGCGCCCGGCGGCGAAGACACCAACGTCGACATCGGCTCCTGGAATCTCTAGCCGCATGACGCAGAAGACCTTCGCTTGTCGTTGCGATCTCGTGAGCCGCGGCCCCGAGCGCAACGACCGTTTCGTGGTGCGACGACGTTGCCGCGCCGCTGCAACCCTCGCAGCGGCAATCGGGTATCACGTCAACCTCCTGCGGCGTGCACGAACGAGACGCGAGATCGACGTGGGGCGGAGCCGGGGCTTCACGCTCATCGAGATGCTCGTGGTGCTGATGATCATCGGTCTGTTTGCCGGACTGGTCAGCACCATCACGCAGCCCGACGAGCGCGCCGTACTTCGCCTCGAGGCCGACCGCCTGTCGCAGCTCCTGGATTTCGCCGCGACGGAAGCGCGGCTCACGGGAAAATCCATCGCCTGGACAGCCGATGAATCAGGCTATCGGTTCTGGCGCTCCGGCGAGGACGCCGGCTGGCTCGAAATCCGCGACAGCGAGCTGCTGCGCGCGCGAACCCTGCCGCTGGGCGTGTCGGTTTCCGGCTTTCGCGTCGAGAGAATGCGGCCGCAGGGCGCCATGCGCCTGGAATTTGCACCTCAGGGATCATCGCTGGCGTTCACCATCAGCCTGTCCCTGGGAGCAGAGCGTTACTCAGTTGCTGGATCTCCGGTCGGTGATGTGCGCGTGGTGCCGGGCGAAGGAAAAATTGATGGCGACGTGGCACTGCGGTAGGCGCAGAGGGTTTACGCTGATCGAGGTGCTGGTCGCGCTGGCGATCATCTCGATCGCGCTTCTGTCGGCGCTGCGCGCGGCCGGACAGGGCACCAATAATGTGGCCGAGCTGCGCTCGCGCCTGTTTGCCGGCTGGGTTGCGGAAAATCGTCTGGCCGAGCATCGCGCCCGCGCGGACTGGCTGCCGCTTGGCATACAGCGCGGCAGCCGGCGCGAAGGGGGGCACGACTTCGTCTGGCGTGAGGAAGTCATTGCCACACCAAACCCCGCATTCCGCCGTATCGAGATCCGCGTTTTTGCGGACGCAGATGAATCGTATTCCCTGGCGCACCT
>JAOTTL010000234.1:0-4925 GCA_029864385.1 Betaproteobacteria bacterium
GGTGTTCCTGATTGGCGCAGGCATCGCGCTCGGCGGGCTCGAGTCCGTCTTCACGCGCCGCATGTGTTTTCGTGCCTCGGACGACATGTACGAGCACTATGCGGGCGCGCCGGCGATGGTCGTCGGGCTGATGGCGCTGCTCATCGGGACGGGCCTCATCGCGACGGCTTACCTTCTTGCCGATGGGCTGTGGTACTCGACTATGCACTACTTGACGCGTCGGCCCGCGCCGGTGCTGATCGCGGCAGGGCTGCTGCTCATCGGTATGGGCGTGCTGATGATGCTCAACCCGCGCGGGCGCGCGGGCCCGGCCTGGACGCTCCTGGTGCGCGTTCCACGGTCGCTGCTGGGTTTCGTCCTGGTCGTGGGGGGGCTCGCGGGCATTGGGCTCGGTGCGTGGGAGTGGCTCGAGCCGCTCGCGTTCGACCGTTTCGCAAGAAACCTGCCGCAGACATTGGACTGGCGTGCGATCGAGCGCTGGTTGCGGACGCTGCTCGGTCTGCGCCACTGAAGCCCGTGAAATAGCCGCAGATAAACGCCGATACGAAACCCACCCAAAAAAACAAAAAATGAACCCTGTTTTCATTCTCCGTATTGATCTCATCGGCGTTCATCGGCGTTCATCGGCGGCTGAAGGCTTTTGACGATGCATCTGCACATCCTCGGCATTTGCGGCACCTTCATGGGCGGCATCGCGCTTCTCGCGCGCGCCGCCGGGCACCGCGTCACCGGCTGTGACGCAAACGTCTATCCGCCAATGAGCAATCAACTCGCTGCCCAGGGCATCGAGTTGATTGAAGGTTGGAATCCGGATCAGCTTGCGCTCAAACCCGACGTTTTCGTGGTTGGGAATGTGGTCACACGGGGAAATCCTCTGATCGAGGAAATCCTCGAACGAGGATTTTCTTACATTTCCGGTCCACAATGGCTGCGAGAAAACATACTCACTGGAAAGTGGATCATTGCCGTGGCGGGAACCCACGGCAAGACGACAGTGGCCTCGATGCTCGTCTGGATCCTCGAGGAATCCGGGCTGGCGCCCGGATTCCTTATTGGAGGAATACCGAACAACTTCGGCGTATCAGCGCGTCTTCCGGGACCAGGTGCCGGTTCCGCGGGGGCGCAGAGTATTTTTTCCGGTCTCGCTTCGCGAGACCGTTACGGCGAAACGCGCGGCGTTTCGCCGTTCGTGGTGGAAGCCGACGAGTACGACACGGCTTTCTTCGACAAGCGCTCGAAATTCATTCATTACCCCGCCCGCACGGCCATCCTGAACAATCTCGAGTACGACCACGCCGACATCTTCCCCGATCTTGCCGCCATCGAGACGCAGTTTCATCATTTCGTGCGCATGCTGCCGGCGAACGGCCTTATCGTTGCCAACGGCCTTGACCAGATGCTCGAGCGCGTGCTCGCGCGCGGATGCTACACGCCGGTCGAGCGGTTTGGCGTGGCCGACGGATGGCGCGCGGGCGCGCAAGACGGCGACGGCTTCGACGTGTTCTGGCGGAATGAGAGTTTGGGCCGGGTGGTGTGGTCGCTTACCGGCGCGCACAACCAGGCGAACGCGCTGGCCGCGATCGCGGCGGCGCGTCATTACGGGGTTGCGCCCGCGCTGGCAATGGAGGCATTTCGCGCCTTCAAGGGCATCAAGCGACGAATGGAGGTGCGCGGCGTCGTGAATGACATCACCGTCTACGACGACTTCGCCCATCATCCGACCGCGATCGAGGCCACGCTTGCCGGACTGCGCGCCCGGGTTGGCGCCGGGCGCATCGTCGCGGTCGTAGAACCGCGTTCGAGTACCATGAAACTGGGCGTCATGAAGGAACGGCTTGCGCCCAGCCTTGCCCGGGCCGATCGCGTGTTCTGCTATAGCGTCGGTGTGAAGTGGGACGCCGCTTCCGTGCTGGCGCCCCTCGGCGCGAAGGCCGAGGCGCATGCCGAATTTGATGCCTTGCTCGATCGGGTGGTAGATTCGCTCACACCCGGCGACCACGTCGTCATCATGAGTAACGGCGGGTTCAACGGCATCCACGAGAAACTCCTCGCCCGCTTGGCTCGGAGTTTCTAACAAAGGCGACGCGCGCCGCCTTTGTAGGGAAAGATTTTCGAATGACGTCCACTCACCCCTCATCAATCACGACTCACGACGCTCAATGAACAAAATCATTGCCAACGACAGACTCGGCGCGTTCTGCGGCCACACCCACATCGAAGTGAGGGGGGCGGCAAACGGCCCGCTCGCCGGCCGGACGTTTGCGGTGAAGGACATCTACGACGTGGCGGGCCAGAAAACCGGCTTTGGCAGCCCCGATTGGTTGCGCACGCACGATCCGGCCGCGCGCACGGCACCCGCCGTGCAAGCGTTGCTCGACGCCGGCGCGAACCTCGTCGGCAAGACGTTGAGCGACGAGATGGCGTGGAGCCTCACCGGGGAGAACGCGCACTACGGAACGCCGGTCAACGTCAACGCGCCCGGGCGCATCCCCGGCGGATCCTCCAGCGGCTCGGTCTCGGTGGTGGCGGCCGGCGTCGTGGATTTTGCGATCGGGAGCGACACTGGCGGCTCGGTCCGACTCCCGGCGAGCTTTTGCGGCGTGATCGGCTTGCGTCCCACGCACGGCCGCATTCCCATGGAGGGCGTATGCCCGCTCGCACCGAGCTTCGACACGTGCGGCTGGTTCGCGCGGGACGCCGCGTTGTTCGAGCAGGTCGGCCGCATCCTGTTGCGGGACGAGGGGACCGCCCCCAGGCCCCGTCGAGTGCTACTAGCCGAGGATGCCTTTACCCTCGCCGGGGAAGTGGTTGCGAATGCGCTCAAGCCCGCTATCGCGCGAGTCGAGGCTCTGATCGGCGTGCCGCAGGCGGTGACGGTGGCTGATGAGCTGCTCGCGCAATGGACGGGCTATTTTCGCCTGCTGCAAAGCGCCGAGGCCTGGGCGCAGCATGCCGATTGGGTGACACGCGTAAATCCTCAGTTTGGGCCGGGCGTGAAGGAGCGGTTTGCCTGGGCGTCCACCGTCGATCCGAGGGCGGTGGCGCGCGCGAAAATGCGGCGCGAGGACATCACGCGCCGCATGGCCGCGTTGCTCGAGGGCGAGACGGTGCTCGTGCTGCCGAGCGCTCCCGGCATCGCACCGCTCACGGAGTCGCCGCCGCAGGTTCTCGACGATATTCGCGCGCGCGCGCTCGCGATCCTGTCGATCGCAGGGCTCGCGCGGCTGACGCAGGTGAGCCTGCCGCTCGCGACGCTCGAAGGCTGCCCGCTGGGCCTGTCCCTGATCGCCGCGCGCGGGAACGACACCATGCTCCTCGCCCTGGCGAAAAAACTGCTTTAACCGCCAAGACGCCAAGGACGCCAAGAAGAATCACAAGAACAAACTAGCCGCCGATGGACGCCGATTAACGCCGATAAACCCCAAAACTGAACATGCAAGGACGCCAAGAAAAACCAGTAATGCAATGAACTGCCAAGGTGCCAGGAAAAGCTACCGACCAAGAGCCATGGTCAATTCACGAATCACGTTCTACGGATTTAGGCACATCACCCATCACCCATCACTCGTCACTCATCACGTTCTTCAAGCAGGATGCTCATTTACATCCACGGTCTCAACAGCTCGTCCCGCTCGTCGAAAGCAGGGCTGCTGCGCGAGCGCATGACGGCTCTCGGGCGAGCGGCGGATTACGCGTGCCCGGACTTGCCGCATCGGCCGCAGCGTGCGTTCGAGATGCTCGAGGCGCTGATCACTGGCGGGCGCGGGCCGGTCGCGCTGGTCGGCAGCTCGCTGGGCGGCTACTACGCGACGTGCCTCGCCGAGCGGCACGGGGTAAGAGCGGTGCTTGTCAATCCCGCCGTGCAGCCTTACGAGGGACTGCGCGCGTTACTTGGCCCACAACAAAACTTTCATACTGGTGAGCGTTACGAATTGACGCAGGCGCATCTCGACGAGCTAGCGGACATGGAGGTGGCAACCATCACGCGTCCCGAGCGCTACTTGTTGATGGTGCAAACGGGCGACGAGGTGCTCGACTACCGCCAGGCCGTAGAGCGCTATCGCGGCTGCCGGCAGAGGGTGATCGAAGGCGGCGATCATGGCTTTAGCGACTTCACCGACTATCTCGAGCCGGTGCTGGAGTTCTGCGCCGTTATGCCGTTGAATCAATAACCCGGTGGCGTGGTTTGCTCTTAGGGCTGCGATCGTCGTAGTATGGGCAGGCTCGAAATTCGAGTAGGGGCGTGTCCGGGGTCCCCCGCGCACACGACGAGTCTGCAAAAAATTCGAGGAGGTCAGATGATTTTTTTGATCAGGTGGTTGCGCTTTGGTCTTGTCGCACTGCTGGCGGTGTCGTTTGGCATGTCCGCCGCCTACGCGCAGAAGTGGAGCATGAAGGCGAAGTTTCCCGAGCCGGCCGAGGAGGTCTACGGCATAGCCGCGAACGGCAAGTTCTATGTGTTTGGCGGGATCGCCCCGGGATGGAAACCGATGGGCATGGTGTACGAATACGATCCGGCAAACGATTCGTGGACAAAAAGGAAAGGCATGCCGCTCAAGTCGCACCACGTCGCGCTCGCCGAATTGAACGGCAAGATCTACGTGATGGGCGGATTCAAGTACCCGGACAAGGGGCCGCGCTCGTGGGTGCCGATCGACAACGCGTGGGAATACGACCCGGCGAACGACAGCTGGAAAGCGCTGGCGCCGTTGCCGACCAAGCGCGGCTCTCCGAACGCAGTGGCGCACGACGGCAAGATCTACGTTATCGGGGGCGCGGGCGTTCATCCGGGCTCGAAGGCGATGGATATTCATCCGGCGCGGCCGCACCGCTCGCTCTCTGCCAATGAGGTGTACGATCCCGCGACCAACACGTGGGAATCCCGAAGCCCGCTGCCCACCGCGCGCAATCATGCGATAGCCGGC
>JAOTTL010000235.1:0-4912 GCA_029864385.1 Betaproteobacteria bacterium
CTCGTTGCTCTCTCCCGGCTGACGGTGCGCCCCGACCTCGTGCTTTGCGACGGGCAGGGTCTCGCGCACCCGCGCCGCTGCGGCCTAGCGAGCCATCTGGGTCTTGTGGCCGGTTTTCCCACGATCGGAGTCGCCAAAAGCCGGCTCATCGGCACCTCCCGCGAACCACCGCTGCGCCGGGGTTCATGGACGCCGCTCCGGGACGACGGCGAGATCATTGGCGCCGTGCTGCGCTCGCGCGCACACGTCAAGCCGATCTTCGTATCAGTCGGGCACTGCGTGAGCCTCGACACTGCGGTGGCGTGCACCCTGGCGTGCGTGACGCGCTATCGCCTGCCGGAGACCACGCGGTGGGCCCATCGCCTCGCATCCGGCCCGGAAATCGACAGATCCCCGCCGCGGCGTCACAATGCCGGGTGAAAGCAGTTGAGGCTGCGGCCGGCCATCGGGCGAGGCCCGGCCCATCTGCTCGTGCCTCATTCTTCATAACTCGTTCGCGATTACTGACGGGATAAGAAACATGGCCGCCAAACTGGATACCGAGAACATGGCGCTGTTCTGCGACTTCGAGAACGTTGCCCTCGGGGTGCGCGAGGCGCGCTACGCCGACTTCGACATCAGAAAGGTGCTCGAGCGCTTGCTGCTCAAGGGCGACATTGTGGTCAAGAAGGCCTATTGCGACTGGGACCGTTACCGTGACTTCAAGAAGGCCATGCACGAGGCTGCCTTCGAGCTCATCGAGATTCCGCACCGCCGCCTGTCGGGCAAGAACTCCGCCGACATCCGCATGGTGGTAGATGCCCTCGACCTCTGCTATACCAAATCGCACGTCGACACCTTCGTCATCATCAGCGGCGATTCCGATTTCTCCCCCCTCGTGAGCAAACTGCGCGAGAACAACAAGACGGTCATCGGCGTCGGCGTCAAGAAATCTTCCTCCGATCTGCTCGTCTCCAACTGCGACGAGTTCATCTACTACGACGACCTCGTCCGCGAGAAACCGAAGAAGCAGGCCCGCCGGAAGGAAACCGCTGGCCACGCGGAATCCGCCAAGGCCCCAGCGGGCAGCGCCGACAAGAAACAGGAGGCGCTCGACTTGGTGATGGAAACCGTGGAAGCACTATCTACAGAACGGGGCGCGGAGGACCGGATCTGGGGCTCGATGGTCAAGCAGGCGCTCAAACGCCGAAAGCCGGGCTTCAACGAGTCCTACTATGGCTTTCGATCCTTCAGCAAGCTGCTCGACGAAGCCGAGGCGCGCAAGCTGCTTACGCTCGAGCACGATGAAAAGTCGGGCGGCGTCGTCATCAAAAGCTCCGGCGTCGAATCCTGAACCCGGCTCCGGGAATCTTGTCCAACCCAGGATTTCACCCCGACACGACCTCGACATGCCCACCGTCCACTTCAACGTTCGTCAGCGCAGCCTGCTGGAGCGCATCCTTTATGCGATTTTGGCGCTCGCGCTCGTGGTGCTGGGTTTCTTCTTCCTGGCTGCCGCAGCCGTGGCGGGTGCTATCCTTGCCGGCGTGGTATTGCTGCGCTTGTGGTGGTTCAAGCGGCAGTTGAAAAAGGCAGCCGACCGTGAATTCGTGACTACCGAATACAAGGTGATCGAACGCGAGGCCCTGCCCGAGTCGCCGCCTGATGCCGATAGACGATAAATAAGCAGCGCTGAACAGCGGCGTCGCACCCTCAGCCTCGTTACCGCCGTCAGCAGATCCGAGGCCTAGCAGCCCGTCGGACTTAACAGTCCGTAGGAGTTTGTCGGGGCCAAGTCCGACAAACTCCTAGCCGCTCATCGGCTGCTCTTCGACGATCACTGCAGCGTTGCAGGGGGCTCAGGTGGACGGATTTCGCCGCGGGCTTTCTCCCCCCGCCCGCTCTCGACGCGTTGCTGCAGCTCGGAGTCGAAACGCTGCAGCTGCCGCTCGCCCTGCCGTTGCGCCCGCTGTCGCTCCAGCTCCGCTTTCGTGCGCCGCGCGCCCGCATCATCGTCGGGATGGGCCGTTGGCGGCTCGATGTTCTGCCGGTAATGGAGCTGCTGCTGCCGCTGCTGCTGGTTGATCTGCAGCCGCTCGAGCGCCTCGCCCTCTCGCGCACCAGCGGGCGGAGATTGCAGGCTGCGTTGCTGCTGCTGCATGCGAAGCTGCAGGGTGTCCTGCTGCTGCTGCCGCATCATCTGCTGCTCGTGCAGCGCCCGCGCGCCGGGCTCGTCCGCGCCCCACGCCAGCGCCACCAACGCAACGCAGCCGATTACCGCCGCCAACAGCCAATTACACCGGTCACCTGTCACTCGTCACTCGTCACGATTTTGAAAGCTTCTTCTGCATGCGCTGGTCAAAGCGCTCGACGTTGATGATGAGGCGCTCGTGATCGCCTTCCCCGATCGGCTCGCGCTCGTCCGCGGCCTGGATCCGGAACGTGAGCGTGCGCCCGTCCACCTTGACGAGCTTCGCCTCCGCCCGCACCCGGAGGCCAACGGGTGTCGCCGCAAAATGCTTCACATCCAGACGCGTCCCGACGGTCTGATAGCCCGGCGGCATGAATTTCTCGACCGCCTGCAGCGCGGCGGCCTCCATGAGATTGACCATGATCGGCGTGGCAAGCACGCCGATCTTGCCGCTGCCAACATGCGGCGCCGTGTCGCGCGTGCCCACGACAATCTCGGCGAGGCCAGTCAGACCCGGCTTCAGCTCCTCAGGCAGCTCCATAAGGTTTCACGCGGTCGCCGCCCTTGATGACCAACTCCCCCTCCGGGTTGCGCACGAGCCCCGATTTCTCAGCCATCTCACTCCTCCGTATCAAATCAGCGATCTTGCGAAAAACGCCAACGCCGGTCGCGCGGATCCATTCTATCCGGCGCGCGCTCTCTCGGGCCACGGCGTCCGCGCACGCCGGCCCTGGCCGGCAGCCACGCCTTTGACGATTGGCCTGTGACCTATCACCACCAGACACTGCGCCACGCCCGCCGGCGCCTCGGACCTGCAAATCATCCCTATGATTTAAAAAGAGTTTTTTACACCGTTCCCGGACCGCTCGCGAGCCGCGCGACGTGACGGGCTTCACTTACCAATTCCACGGGCCGTGGTATCAATACTCTCGAACGCTGCAAGAACAAGCGGGGACGTGGAGTTACGACTTTAGCTCCGGGGGCTCAAGTCACCAAAGGACATGACAATCAGAAGCGCTTCATGTGTCTCGGGCCTGCGACATCGCAGGCCCTTTTTTTGTTTCCCTGCCCGGAATTTTCCTGCGCCCTCAGGGCACGCCAGCCGCCTCACACGATGCGTTCCAGCGGCAACTGAAAAAGACGGATCTTGTCGGCATCGCGAGTGATCTCCTCGTTCGCCGCGGTGATTCCCCTGATCAACGTCGAGAGCGGCGGCTCTTCCGGGAATCCGATCATCAAAACGGCATTCATGCTGGAAAATCCTCCGCTGCCGACATGCGGTTCTGTGCCGTGGCCTTTTCCCTGCGCATGGTCCCAGCGCGTGTAGTAATCGATACCGGCATCCTTCAGCAGCCCCATTACCCTGCGCGTGAAATACTCGTTGTGAACGATAAAGGCCAGTTTCATAGGTTGGCTCCCCTTCCGTGAACGGTGATTCGTCTGCGTTTATCTGCGGCTAATAGTTGTTGGTTCTTGTTACGCGCTCTAAGGCCTAAACCGGTGGCGCAACTTGCCGGATGAATTCCAGCGTCTCCCGCGCACCGGTCGGCATCGCTTGCCGCGACGTGATAGGAGTCGCCCGGCAGCACGAGCAACCGCGTGTGGGGAATGAGCCGCTGCCATCTCCAGGTCGGAAGCGATGCAACAGGTAGCCAATTCCAGACCCCCCTGTGCGCGGCTTCCCGGTTAGCCTTGCACCGGCCGCGGCACGATCGCCACGCGGTCTTCGACGATCCGGCGATTAAGCAGCGCGGCGCAGGCGGCCACTGTCTCCAGCGTGGGCACCGGCGTTTTCGTCAGCCGGGCGATGTCGATGACCGCAGTCACGAGCGCGTCGAGCTCGAGCTCGCGACCGGTGAGCACGTCCTGCAGCGTCGAGGACGCCATGCTCACACGCTTCTGGGTGTAGTCGAGCATGCGCCCCGGCGTCATCTCCGGCACCACGCCGACCGAACCGGCAACCGCGAAGACCTCGTTCAACATATCGATCGCCACACGCCGCGTCGGCGGGTAGCACACAGCGTCCAATGCCGTTGACTGGGTAATCGCTCCAAGCGGGTTGAAGACGGCATTCGACATCTGCTTGCTCCACTTGAAGCCGCGGATATTGTCGGTCGTCACCACTGGCCAGCCCGCCGGCTCGATAATGGATGCGATTTCCTGCAAGCGCGGAGTGAGCTTGTTGTCCAGCTCGCCGATGACGAGGCGGTCGGTCGGCTGATCGGCGAAGCGGATGTGCCCCGGCCTGACCAGGTCCGCGGGCCGGTACGCGACACCGCCGACCAGAGAATCAATCGAAAACGCCTTCGCGAGTTCGCCATCGGGATCCAGGGACGGAAGCCTTGTGCCACGCAACGGATGATCGAGCTTCTCGAAATACCACCAGGGAATCCCGTTCTGCGGCAGGACGATCGTTCCACTCGACGAGCACAGCCCGGCGATGTGCTTCGCGGTGCCGGCCAGGTGGTGCGCCTTCAGCCCGACGAAGATGAGATCATAGGGCGGCTTCTCCTCGCCTTGCTTGCAGACGCGCACGCGCGCAGAAATGGAGCGCCCAGTCTTGGCACTCTCGAGCACGAGGTCCCCGCTTGCCAAAGCCTCCAACTGCGCACCGCGCGCCACGAGCGTGACGTCCGCGCGTGCGATCGTGACTATGCCGCCGAGATAGCCGCCAATCGCGCCAGCGCCAAAGATCAGAATTTTCATGGAGTTTCGTGCCTTATGATTGGTGATCCGTGACGG
>JAOTTL010000068.1:0-19727 GCA_029864385.1 Betaproteobacteria bacterium
GGAAACAGTAGAGGATCCCTATGACTGAGCGAGGCAAGATCCGGCGGGTCGTTACGGGGCACGACGAGGATGGAAAGGCGGTCGTCATTTTGGATGGCGCCGTGCCGTCGGTGCACGCCAACCCTCTGCGCCCCGGCCACATTTCGAGCGACGTCTGGAGAACCAGTGCGGCACCAGTGCTGATCACGCGCGAAGAGCCGGATCCCACGACCGGGCCACGCCGGCTCCATCCGGGGGCACGCGGCACGGTGTTTCGCATTTCCGAGGTCGCTCCGGAAACGGATGCGATCCGCAACCTCACTCCGGAGAAGGCACGCGAAATATTTAGGGCGGTCGGAAACGAAGGGGCCTCGACCTTTGGCCGCGGTGGACACCATCCGCTCATGCACCGTACCGAGACCGTGGACTACGCGGTGGTGCTCGACGGCGAGATCTACCTCGTGCTCGACGATACGGAGGTGAAGCTCACCACGGGTGACGTCGTCATCCAGCGCGGCACGAACCACGCCTGGAGCAACCGCTCCGGCAAGCCCGTGCGCATGCTCTATGTGCTGATCGACGGCGAATTCGATCCCGAGCTCGCGCAGACATTCAAGCGCGCGTGATATCGATGTATGAATTTAGCCGCCGATGAACGCCGATAGAACTTCATATTCGAAGAACGAAAACCGCAAAGCCAAGCCAGACAGAAGTTGCTGGCGTTTTGGTTTTTGATTGATGTTATATCCGTGTTTATCTGCGGTTAAGATCCCAGGACGCGACGCCGAAGCCGACGTAGACCTCGGGAATCGCCTTGTAGTTGATCAACTCGAAGCCGTTGCCTCCGGCCGCACCGTGCGCGGCGATCCAATTGCGGATCTCGGAAGCTCCGTTGCCGACGGTCGGCAGGCGCCTCGTCAAGAATTCGATCAGCGGCTGCTCGTCACTCGATTCGAACAGCCGGAGGCAGTCGCGGTCGAAATCTTCCTCGATGAGACCCATCGTCGGCTCGCCGATCGAGTGGCTGAGACCGCCAGTGCCAAGCACTGCCACGCGCAGCTCTTCCGGATAGGTCGCGATCGCCTCGGCCAGCATCGCGCCCCATGCATAGCAGCGTTTCACCGTGGGGAAGGGCGGCTCGATATCGTTGAGCACGACTGGCACGATGGCGGGGAGCGGCTCGATTCCGGCTTTCCACAGCGGGATGCAGAAACCATGGTCGAGGATCAAATGATGCGATACCGAAGGCTCGAAATCGCGCGCGAGCGCTGTCTTGAGAATATGGTCCGCCAGCCCCGGATGGCCGGGGATCTCGCGGTGGGGGAAATCCTTGAGCCAGGGTTCGTTGGGGCCCTCATGGACTTCGCCCACCCCCAGGCAGATCGAGGGCAGGTTGTCGATGAAGAAATTGATCCAGTGATCGGGCGAGATCACGATCAGCACGTCCGGCCGCGCGCCATTGACGCGCCGTCCGAGATCCGCGAACGCCGCCGACATGCTTTGCTGGTCTGCGAGCTTGACGTTCTGCCAGTTGCGAACGATGAGAGGCCCGTGGCTTGCGGCGTACACCCCGACAAGTTTAGCCATGGCCCACTTCCGCCCGCGAATCGGCGGCCTTGATCTTGCGCAAGAAATCGGCTTCCGGCATGCCTGCCACGAAGAAGTAGAAGCGCAGCAGGTAGGGATTCACCAGCCGCGAGAGATAGGCAACGTCGTCGGCCTCGACTGCCGCCCGAACCTCGGGCTTGAGCGGATAGCGGTCGAGCACTTTCTTGCGATCGGCCCGGTACTCATCCCCCGCGGCGGGATCCTGAAGGTCGAAGAAAAGCTTGCTTGCCCAGTAGTCTCGCATCGACTGCCTTTCTGGTGGTAAAGCCTTGTTCCCGAGGGCGATGAATCTCCCGTGGCTCATTTTATCCATTACTATTCCGTTCATTCAACAAATATGGTTTTGTGTCTGTCTGTTTGAGGCGGGTTGCACACACTAGTCACGGATTTGGGGGCACGAGAATGACTGGCGACGCTTCATGGCTCGATACGGCTGGCAGGCTGCTCATCATGTTTTTTTTTCTGGCGGCGGGCCTGCGTAACCTCGGCCCTGCGAAGGTCCGCGACCACATCGCGCGTATGGTCGCGATCGGCGTGCCGTTGCCGGTGGCCGTGTTCTGGTTCGGGATGGCGCTGCAATTCACTGGCTGCGCGCTCGTGCTTGCGGGCTGGCATGCTGAATTCGGCGTGTGGTGCCTGATCGTGTTTACCGTTGTCGCCAATGCGATGTTTCACCGGTTCTGGCGCGCGACGGATCCGGCGCAGCGTAACACCCTGAGGCTGCTCCTGCTGAACGGTATCGCAATAGTAGGTGGGCTGCTGCTCCTTCTGCAGAACGTTCGCTGAGCGCCAGGAGGCTTGGGGCGCACGGCCGTTTGCATTATCCTCCGTGAATAATGGCAAAGACACTGACGCCTGACGCGACGCTACGCTCGACTCCCGAGACTGTGAGTTGGGGGTGGATTGCCGCGCAACGGAAACCGGTACTGCGCGTGCGCTCGGAGCAGACTGTGCGGATTGACACGGTGTCGCACCAGGGGCTCAACACACAGCTCGACCCCGTCGTCTTCTTCGGTCAGGCCGGTATCGCGCCCGACGCCGTGCTGCAGGACGCGCGCGACGTCTATGGCGGCGTCAAGCGCGCCGAAGGCGCCGGCCCGCACATCGTGACCGGCCCGATCTACGTTGAGGGCGCCGAGCCCGGCGACCTGCTGGAAGCGCGCATGCTCGACGTCGAGATCCGCGTGCCCTACGGCGTGAATGCGACCGGGCCGGGCTCGGGCGCGGCGCCGGACCTGCTTCCGGCGCCCGCGCAGCGAATCATAAAACTCGATCTCGAGCGCGGCGTGGCGCTCTTTGCGCTCGAGGTCGAAGTACCGCTGGCGCCGTTCATGGGGATCGTTGCCGTCGCGCCGCCGCCGGATCGCTCGCCGGCGAACACCAAACCGCCGGGCGCCTTTGGCGGCAACCTCGATTTCAAACATCTCACGTCAGGTGCCACGCTCTACCTGCCGGTGTTTAACTCCGGCGCGCTGTTCTATATCGGTGACGGCCACGCGTGCCAGGGTGACGGCGAAGTAAACGGCACTGCGATCGAGATCTCGCTCACGCCGACCGTGCAGCTCATCGTCCACAAGGGCGCGGGCGGGAGCCTGAGCGCCCCGCGCGCGGAGGATGCGGCCCACTATTACTCGATGGGACTGGGCGCGGACCTCGACGAAGCGCTCGCGCGCGCCGTTAAGGAGACCACGACATTCCTGCAGCAGCACGCGAGCCTTTCGACGGCGGAGGCCTATGCGCTGTGCAGCCTCGCGGTCGACTTCCGCATCGGTGAGGCCGTCAACAACGTGCTCATGGTCTACGGCGCGGTACCGAAACGCCTGTTCCGCGGCAATCCCGCTTACTGGGCGAACCCGTAGAACGTGATTTAGAAATCGAGGCCATTCATTGGCCGCGATCATTTGCGTGTATCTGCGGCTTCAAACAGGTGTTTTGGCGAACGCCTGTCCGCGCGGCGGTCATTCGCGCCTAGCGGGGCTTGATTCCCGCCCGCTTCGCAACGTCTCGCCATTTCGCGATTTCCGCGCGCAGCGCGCGTGCGAACTCATCCGGGCTGCTGCCGATCGGCTCTCCGCCCAGTCGGGACAGTACCGATTTCACCTGGGATGATCGGAAGGCGTCCACGATTGCAGCGTGGATTATGTCGATGATGCGGCGCGGTGTGCCGGCGGGCGCAAGCATCGCGCTCCAGGATGCTGCCTCGTAGCCTTTGACGCCGGCCTCGCTGATCGTCGGAATGCCGGGAAGGGCGGGCGAACGCTTCAAGGTCGTGACTCCAAGCGCGCGCAGCTTGCCGGCCTTCACGAGCGGCACCACCGCTACGATTGGCAGCAGCGCCATGTCGACTTCACCACCCACCACGGCTACGGCCGAGGGTGCCGCGCCTTTGTACGGAATATGTGTGATCTTCACGCCCGCCATGCTCTTGAAGAGCTCGAGCGAGAAGTGAGCCGAAGTTCCTGCGCCCGCCGATGCCGCCGTGAGGAGATCGGGCTTGGCCTTGGCTAGCGCGACCAGCTCGCGCACAGACTTCGCCGGCATGACGGGGTGCACGACGAGGAGATTCGGCGTTGCCACGAGCTGGCTAATCGGCGCGAGATCCTTCAACACGTCGTAGCTGAGCTTTTTGTAGCTGCTCGGGCTGATCGACAATGCCGTTGAGCCGCACAGTAGCGTATAGCCGTCCGGGGTCGCGCGTGATACCAATTCCGCGCCGATGTTACCCGAGGCGCCAGGCCGGTTGACGATGATCACGGGCTGGCGCCAGATCTCGCTCATGCGTTTACCCAACGTGCGGGCAACGAGGTCGACCGACCCTCCGGCCGAGAACGGCACGATTACGGTAACCTTCTTGGCAGGGTAGATTTGTGCGAAAACGCTACCGGTGATTCCCAGGAGCAGAACAAGAACGAAATTGATTGCGCGCATGCGATGGTTCTCCTCGAATTTATTCTTGGGCGTCGTGGTCAGACACATCCGCGAGTCGGGATGGACCGTACCATTAGACAATCCGCCTGCTGGACTGTCGAACTATACGCTGCGGCAGACCCCTTGTCCGCGCGTCACTTAAGCTAGAATGGCACGGAATGTGCGGACGCTATGCGATCTACGGCCCCGTCTCGCGCGCGAGCCGCGACGCGATCGAGTTCCTCGGCGAGGAAATCGCTTTTCATCCGACCTTCAACGCGGCGCCGACGCGGAACCTGCCCGTCTTTCGCGTAAATCCCGAGCGCGGGCGAACGCTCACGCTGCTGCGCTGGGGCCTGGTGCCGTCATGGGCGAAGGATCCGGCCATTGGCGCCCGTATGATCAACGCTCGCTCGGAAACGGTCGCGGAGAAGCCGGCGTTCCGTACGGCCTTCCGGCGCCGGCGCTGCCTGGTGCCGATGTCCGGTTTTTACGAATGGCAGAAAGCCGGCGGGCGCAAGGTGCCACATTTCGTGCGCCTGCTCAACAAGGATGTATTTGCGGCTGCAGGCCTCTACGAGTACTGGCCAGGAAAGGACGGCGCGGCACCGATCGAAAGCTACACGATCCTCACCACTGGCCCGAACGAACTGATGCGCGCGGTGCACGACCGGATGCCGGTCATCCTGCACGAGCGCGACTACGAGGCATGGCTCGACCCGAGGAATGAAAAGCTGGAGGCGCTGAGCGGATTGCTCACGCCCTTTCCGGCCGAGGAGATGCGCGCCTACCCGATCAGCGCGCGCGTCAACAACACGCGCAACGATGGGCCGGAGCTGATCGAGCCGGCGTGAGGCCGGTGCGTGCTGTTGCCGGCCTCACGACACCTTGTAGACGATGTCGTGCTCGCGAGCGTGGTCGATCACCTTGAGGCCGAAGTCATCGGCCGGCCCGACCTCCATAACCAGTTGATGCTCGACCTGCAGTGAATCCACGCGCTGCTCGAAATCGGTCGTGTGTCCCTTGATGTGAATGCGATCACCTACTTGCAGCGTGGCGCCTCCGTCCAGCCGGATCACCGCAACGGCGAGGTGGCTGAAGTAATGGGTCACGACGCCGATGCGCTCGCCGGGGACCGTCTCCGGTGGTGCCATGCGGACGGGCTGCGCCACCGGCCTGGGCTTGCGGGGGGCGGCGCGAACAGGCTTCCTTACGGGCGCACGTCTGGCGGCCGTTTTCCTGGCGGCCTTGCGAGGCTTTGCGGTTTTCCGCCGCGCGGCCGGCTTGCGCGCCGGCGCCTTTCTGCGCTTCACCTTGGCCTTGGTCTTCCTTCTGGATTTCGCTTTCTTTCTCGCCGCCATGTTGACCTCCCGCCGATTGGCACACGTGATCGAAAAAGGTTGAAAACTTTATGGTAGTCCACGCCTCGTCCCGCATCAAATCGGCTTGCAACGCCGGGATTGACCCCATGCCACAAGCGCCGGGCTGATGCCAGGCGGGCAGGAAGGGCGGGCGCAGCCGTCCTTTGCGACCTTGGCGTTCGTGAGATCATCGCGGCTGGCGGCGACAAGAGCCGTCGGCTGGAAAACCATGACAGAGAGGAGACAGGACCATGGATACACAGGAACTCTACGACCGCGGGGAGAAACTTCGCCGGCAGATCTTCGGCGATGAGGCGATCGACAGGCGCATGAACGCACTTGGCGAATTCGGGGCGCCGCTTGATAACATGATCAACGCCCATGCCTACGGCGACGTCTGGAGCCGCACCGCGCTTCCCCTGAAGATCAAGAGTCTCACAGTGCTGGGAATCAACGCGGCGCTCAATCGCCCCGCCGAATTCCGCGTGCACGTGCAGGGCGCGCTCGCTAACGGCTGCACGATCGAAGAAATCCGGGAAGTGCTACTCCTCATCGCGGTCTATTGCGGTCTCCCCGCTTCGATCCAGGCGCACCACATCGCTTACGAAGTGCTGAACGAAAAGCGGTAATTGGACCGCCGAGACGCGGAGAGAAGTAAAATCAATACTGAACCGCCATGACGCCAGGACCGCTAAGAATTCGAACTGAACCGCGGAGAGGCGGAAAGAACCAATACAAAATTGAACCGCCAAGACGCCGAGATCGCCAAACGCGCTAACATTTCGCCTAAAAGCTTCACCGCAGAGGTCGCTAAGGCCGCAATTTTCCTTGGCGTGCTCCGCGTCCTTAGCGGTGAGGCTTTTGTGTTCCTTAGCGCCTTCCGCGTCGTTGACGGTTCAGCTTTGAGAGCGATTCACCGGTCGAATCACGACTCACGGGTGTTAGGATAGGTACATGGCCATGGTCCCGTCTTTCGTGTCCCCGCCCAAGGGCGATCTGGTGCACCTGCTTCGCCTCGGGCGCTTTCTCGCTCCATACCGCTGGCGCGTTGCGGCCGCACTCGTCGCGCTCCTCGTTGCCGCGAGCTCGGTGCTCGCGCTGGGACAGGGACTGCGCTACGTGATCGACGGGGGGTTCGGCAGCGCGGATCCGCAGCTCCTCAACGCGGCGCTCGCGGGCGTCGTCACGGTCGCGGTCGTACTTGCGGCGGCGACCTGGGTGCGCTTCTACCTCATGATGAGTGTGGGCGAGCGGGTCATCGCCGACCTGCGCAAAGCGGTATTTGCTCACGTTGTGTCGCTTTCGCCGGCATTCTTCGATTCCGCGCGCACGGGCGAAATCGGCTCGCGCCTCACCAACGACACCGAGCAGATCCGCCAGGTGATCGGGTTCGGGTTCTCGATGTTTTTGCGCAACGGTCTGATGATGCTGGGAGCGCTCGCGCTCCTGTTCGCCACCAGCGGAAAACTCGCCGCGCTGATCGTGCTGGGCATTCCCGCGACGCTGATCCCGATCGTTCTCATGGGCCGGCGCGTGCGGCGGCTCTCCCGCGCCAACCAGGACCGCGTCGCGGATGTTTCCGCGCATATCGACGAGTCGCTGCACGAGATCCGCACGGTGCAGGCTTACGTGCACGAGGAGCGCACGCGCCAGTTCTTCGGGAAAGCGACCGACGGCGCGTTAGCTGCCGGCGTGCACCGCGTCCGCGTGAAAGCGTGGCTCATTTCGCTCGTCATGCTCATTGGCTTCTGCGCGATCGGCGTCATTCTTTGGATCGGCGGCCACGACGTGTTCGCCGGAAGAATTACGGCCGGGGAGCTCTCGGCCTTCGTGTTTTACGCCGCGATCGTGGCGAGCGGCGCGGGAATGGTCTCGGAAGTGTGGGGCGAGATCCAGCGCGCCGGGGGAGCAACCGAGCGGCTGATGGAGTTACTCGACACGAAGCCCGAGCTCGCGCCCGCCGTTCCCCGGATCCAGCTTCCCCCGCGCGTCTCAGGCGCGATTCGCTTCGACGAGGTGGTCTTCGCCTATCCGAGCCGCCCTGAAATCACCGCGCTCGGACCGGTCTCGTTTTCCGTCGATCCGGGCGAGCGGGTCGCGCTGGTCGGACCATCGGGCGCAGGCAAGTCCACGCTGTTCGCGTTGATCCTGCGCTTCTACGATCCGCTCTCGGGCCGCATCCTGGTGGACGGCGCTGACATCCGGCACTGCGATCCTCGCAATCTTCGCCGCGCGGTCGCGCTCGTGCCCCAGGACCCGGTCATATTCGCCACGAGCGTAACCGAGAACGTGCGCTTCGGCCGTCCCGGCGCAGCGCCGGAGGAAGTGCGCGAGGCCTGCATAGCAGCGCACGCGCTCGAGTTTATCGAGCGGCTGCCCGAGGGCTTCGATACGGACCTGGGCGAACGCGGCGTCAAGCTCTCGGGCGGGCAGCGCCAGCGTGTATCCATTGCACGCGCACTGCTG
This sequence comes from Betaproteobacteria bacterium, assembly GCA_029864385.1. GTDB lineage: Bacteria > Pseudomonadota > Gammaproteobacteria > Burkholderiales > SG8-41 > SG8-41. The sequence continues at coordinate 8,322 of JAOTTL010000068.1, forward strand.
GCTGACCGCCCCATCCTTTTGCTCGACGAAGCGACGAGCTCGCTCGACGCGGAAAGCGAGCGCCAGGTTGCCGCCGCGCTCGAGCGGCTTGCACGCGGCCGCACGACGCTGGTGATCGCGCACCGGCTGGCAACCGTTCGTCACGCCGACCGCATCATCGTCATGGACCGGGGCCGCATACACGCGGCCGGCACGCACAGCGAGCTGTTGCGCGCGAACGGGCTCTACGCCCACCTGGCGCGATTGCAGTTCATCGGGGACACCGTGACCAGTGACCCGGAAGCGGTTTTTCCGACGGGACAGGGGGGAAGAAGATGACACTGCTGGAGTTGTTGCCACACGCGGAGCGGGCGGCCTCGCTGCTCAAGGCGCGGAAGGAAACAGTTGCCGTCGCCGAGTCCTCGGCGGGCGGACTGATTTCGGCCGCGCTGCTGGCGATGCCGGGGGCGTCCGTCTACTACGTAGGAGGAGCCGTCACCTACACGCGCCCGGTTCTGCTTCACCTTTCGGGCCGGGGCGCAGACGAGCTCGCAAAGCTGAACGGGGCAACTGAGGAGTTCACGTTGCTCGCCGCGCGCTCGGTTCGGGAGCGGTACCGGACGGGCTGGGGCGTGGGAGAGAGCGGCGCGGCAGGACCCAGCGGCAACCGCTACGGCGACCCCCCCGGCCACACGGTTGTCGCCGTTACCGGGCCGATCGAGCATGCGCTGGTGCTCCGGACGGGCGACAGCGACCGTCTGGCCAACATGCATGCCTTCGCCGCCGCGGCCTTGAAACTCCTTGCAGACAGCCTTGCCGCCGCCTAGTGGTAGGCGGAGTGCAAAATGCAAAATGCAGAGTGCAAAGTGCAGAGTGCAAAGTGGAAGGTATGGAGTGCAGAGCGCGAGACAATAAAATTGCACGGATTGGAAACATCGGTTAGGTAAATTTTCCCGGTTTTGCACTCTGCACTGCGCCGCGCTAGGGTATACTGCGCCTCCTCGAAAATCAGGTCCGATGGAGTGAAATTCCGATGCTGATTGCCGATGCGCAGGTTCATATCTGGGCGGCGAGCACGCCCGAGCGCCCGTGGCCGGCGCGCCACAGGCCACACCGTCCGGAACCGCTGGGCAAGGAGGAACTGTTGAAGGAGATGGACGCGGCAGGCGTGAGTTGCGCCGTGATCGTGCCACCCTCCTGGGAAGGCGAGCGCAACGATCTTGCGCTGGCTGCCGCGCAGGCGGACCCGGACCGGTTTGCCGTCATGGGGCGGCTCGACCCCGAGGGATCGGAGGCACGCGCAGCGATACCGGGGTGGCGCAAGCAGCCGGGCATGCTGGGGCTGCGCTTTACCTTTCACCGGCCCGGGCTGAGGGAGCTTCTCACCGAAGGCCGCGTCGATTGGTTGTGGCCTGCGGCGGAAAAGGCCGGCGTGCCAATCATGATGCTGGTTCCCCATGAGCTGGCACATCTGGTGGCGGACATTGCCGGACGCTATCCGGGCTTGAGGATCGTGATGGATCACCTCGGGCTCCACGCCAGCAAGGATGAGGAGGCATTTGCCGAGTTCGACAAATTCCTCGCACTTGCCAAGTATCCGAACATCGCGGCCAAGGCGAGCTGTCTGCCCAGTTTCACCGCGGATAGCTATCCCTATCGCCGCCTGCATCCCTATATCCGCAAGGTCTACGACGCGTTCGGGCCGAAGCGCATGTTCTGGGGCACCGATCTCTCGCGCCTGCCTTGCACCTATCATCAGGGCATCACCCTGTTTACGGAAGAGCTTTCCTGGCTCACGCCCGAGGACAAGGAGTGGATCATGGGCCGGGGCGTGTGCGAGTGGCTCGGCTGGAAAATCCAGTGATCAAGTCTTTAGCCGCAGATAAGCGCAGATAGTCACTCACCGATGTGGAGAAGAGCATGAGTGCTTTTGTTCTTCTGCGCCGGGTTTTCTGGGCGCTGATTCTTTCGTTCGTCGCAGTCGGCAGCGTCGCGCAGAATACGCGGGCGCAACAGTTCGAGCCCGAGGTGGGTCAGAGGGGCAAGGATGTCATCTGGATTCCCACGCCCCAGGCGCTGGTTGACCGGATGCTGAACCTCGCCGAGGTCACGCCCAAGGACTACGTCGTCGATCTCGGCTCGGGCGACGGGCGCACGGTAATTTCCGCCGTCAAACGGGGCGCGCGCGCGCTTGGTGTGGAGTACAACCCGGACATGGTCGCGCTCTCCCGGCGCCGGGCTGCTGAGGAGGGTGTCGGCGACAAGGCCCGGTTCATCAATGGCGATATTTTCGAGACCGATTTTTCTGCGGCGACCGTCGTCACCCTGTTTCTGCTGCCGGACCTCAATATCAAGTTGCGTCCGAAGATCCTCGAGATGAAACCCGGCACGCGCGTGGTGTCCAATTCCTTCACGATGGCGGAGTGGCGGGCCGATCAGATCGTCACCGCGAGCAGGGAGACGGGATGCGATTCCTATTGCACGGCCTATCTCTGGATCGTGCCGACCAAGGTGGCTGGCGCCTGGCGGATGGACGGCGGCGAGCTCGCGCTCAAGCAGGAGTTCCAGATGATCTCCGGCTCGCTCAAGATTGGCGGAAAGACAACCCCCGTCACGGGCGGGCGCCTGCGCGGAGACGAGATTCGATTCGGCGCCGGTGGGGCGGTCTACACCGGCCGGGTGCGCGGCGACACGATCGAAGGAACGGTTAAATCCGGGATCCGCGTGCGTCTCTGGAAGGCGCGGCGGGACGTCCGCTCCTAGCCGATCGTCATGACCTTTTGCACGAAATCAAAAACTCATTAACCGCAGATAAACGCAGATAAACACAGATACAACGAAAAGCAAAAATCTATATTAGCCGCCGATGGACGCCGATATACGCCGATCAAACCCGCAACCAGTGACCAGCATTGGGGGCATCCGCCAAAGGTTCCGGTCCACTCACCATTCACCACTCACCATTCACCGGTTTTCGTCAGGCCTCGGGGCCGGCATACTTCCCCGCCGTGTCCGGGAACAGCGCCTTCACGATCTTGAACTTGGTGACATCCACCGTGCCGTCCATGTGCAGGAACATCGAGGCGTCGCGGTAGAGCTTTTCGATGCCGAAGTCGAGCATCGTGCCATTGCCGCCATGCAGCTCCATCGCGTGCTTGCACACCTCCAGCACTGCCTCGGAGGCGTAGAGCTTCACCATGTTGCACAGCAGGTCGGCCTCGGACGCGTTCTCGTCCACGGCGCGTGACGCCTCGCGCAACAGCCCGCGCACCGCGCAGATCTTGGTCGCCATTTCGGCAACCCGGAGGGCGGTTGCCTGGTGTTTGATGAGGACGCGGCCGCCCTGCACGTAGTTCTGCACGTAGTCCGCGGTCCGTTCGAGCGCAGCGACAGCGACGCCCAGATTTTTTGAGCCCTGGATGATCTTCCCCGGACGGAAGTACACGCCCGCCTTCGAGAGCGCGGTGCCCTCGACCAAAAGGTGGTCCGCGGGTAACGCCATGTCCTCGAAGGCGATCTCGCCGTTGTTCATGAAGCGCCCACCCAGCGTCTCATTGCAGCGCTGGACGGTCAGGCCGGGGGTGTCGCGCGGGACGAGGAAGCTCGATGTGCCCTGGAGCATGCCCGCCTTCGGGTCGGTGTTGGCGTAGACGACGTAGAGCTTCGCGTCGTAGGCGTTGCTGATGAACTGCTTGCGCCCGTTGATTACCCACTTGTCGCCTTTCAAAACCGCCTTGGTATGCATGGCGGCTTCCGGCACGTTGTAGGGAAGCCAGCGGTCGGAGGCGCCGCGCGGTTCGGTCAGGCAGTGCGAAAGCAGGAAGGTGTGATCCTTTACAATGCGCGGAAACCACAGTTCCTGAAGGTGGCGCGGGGCAACGTTTCGCAACAGCACGGACACTTTCCAGATCTGCACCATCTTGTCGGAGAGTCCGCTGTCGCCCCGCGAGATCTCTTCCGAAATGACCGCGAACGTTTGCACCTCGGTCTTGGGATCGAGCGGTGTGCCGCCGAACTCCTCGGGAATGCCGAGCGTGCGGATGCCGATCTCGTCGGCCACCTTGAGAATCCGTTCCGGGAGGCGGCCTTCCGGCTTCATGCTCCACTCCTGCTGCCAGTTCTGGCGGATGAACGGAATCACATGCTCATTCACAAACTTGCGGGTGACGTCCCGCATCATGCGCGTTTCCTCAGGCAGGCCGCGCTCGATCATTTGGTCCAGCAACAACATGTGGGGTTCCTCTCTCCAAAGTCAGAAGTCAGAAGTCAGAAGGCGGAAGGTCAGATGCAGGTGCCCGTGATTATGTGCTAAGTAACTAAGCGACTAGGTAACCTAGTATATTGGGGTTAACAGGATTCGTCGTAATCACCCATTCACTTAGTCACCCAGTTACGGGTCACCGGTCACGATTCAAAGAAAAAAGGCGGCCGCAGCCGCCTTTTGTTGCCACTTGAAAATGGCTCGTCAGTTGGCCGACAACCGGAGCGACCTAACCAGCTTCGCGTTCTTGGCGATTTCCATGCCAATGATGCCGGCCGCGCCGCCACGGTTGTCGATCACGAGCTGCTGCCCGAGCTCCTGAGTTAGCTGATTGGCGACGATACGGGTCAGGGTGTCCACCGCGCTGCCAGGTCCGTTCGGGACGATTAAGCGTACCGGCCGCGTGGGATAGCTCTTCGCCGGGTCGGCCGCGCCAGCCGGCGCAATGACGCCCGCGACCGCGATCGCCAGGGCGGTTGTCAAAAGCTTAACGCTTCTCGTTGGATTGCTCCTCTTCTGTTGTTGTCTCGAGGTAGTTTCAGTGCGGTAGGTGGTGTGCAAGCGGGTGCATAATTCTGTCCGTTTTGCGTTGTGAAAGCAATTCGATGCCCCGTGCCCGGTCCGGTGCACCCGGTGCGCGATTTTGGCGCTGATCTGACTGGAAAGAATGGCTGATTTACAATGACTGCAGTCATGCGCAAGCTTGCCACCTTTTTTCTCGCTGCTGCGCTAGTCGCGGGGTGCGCGCTCGTGCCGAGCGAGTTCAACGGGGACGGCGCGCCGCGTCAGGTCGAGATCGTGCCCCTCAGGTCGCAGCGACCGCTCGTCGCGCTTGCGCTTGGCGGCGGCGGCGCCCGCGGTTTTGCCCACGTCGGCGTGATCAAGGCCCTCGAGGATGCCGGCATCGAGGCCGACATCGTGACGGGCGCGAGTTCCGGCGCAGTGGTGGCGGCGCTCTACGCGGGCGGCCGCCCGGCGGGCGAGATCTGGAATATTGCGCTGACGTTGGAGCGCGACGACATTGTGGATTTCGTTGTGATCGGCGAAGGTTGGGTAAAGGGCGAGGCCCTGCAAAACTTCGTGAATCGGTTGGTAAACGACAAGTCGATCGAGCAGCTGCCCAGACGGTTCGCTATCGTGGCCACGGAAGCGAAGAACCACCGGATGACGGTGTTCAACCGGGGCAACACGGGCGTCGCGGTGCGCGCTTCCGCGAGCGTGCCCAGACTCTTCGTGCCGCCGGTCATCAACGGTGAGAAATATGTGGACGGCGGCCTTACCAGTCCGGTGCCCGTCAAGCTGGCGCGCGCGATGGGCGCGGACATCGTGATTGCAGTGGACGTTTCATGGTTCGCTCAGGCGCGCAATGCGGCGGGACCGGGCATGGCCGAGCACCGACGCCGGTACCGCTACGCGCTCCTTGCCGAGGAGCTCGAGGCGGCCGACGTCGTCATCACACCGCAGACGGTGCGCACACGCATGCTCGACTTCGACCACAAAGAGCAAAACATCATTGCGGGCGAGGAAGCCGGCCGCGATGCCGCGCCGCGGATCCGGAAGCTCATCGAACAGGTGGCCGCGCGCAAGCGCGCATTGAACCACCATAGATCATCGATGAATGAAGACAAATCAGCCGGACATTCCGTGGTGGGAACTGGTGATGGGAACTGGTGATGGGAACTAGTGATGCGAACTGGTGATGAACCCCTTGTTGTACATCACCCTCTCTCATCACCAGTATCCATCACCATCGTTCATCACCCTTTACCCGGAATGATCATCCGTCACCTACCCCTGGTCCCCGATGGGTGGTACAGGCGCGGTGCGCACCCGCGGGACCCGCGCGAGGTCCCAGTTCTTCAGCGCCCAATCCCAGAATTCCGTCAGTGATTCGCGACCGAGCTCGGTGGGCGGGCACTGGCCCAGAAACGTCAGGGCGGCGGCAAGCGCCGGTACCGGGTGCGCGGGATTGACCGGCGCGGCGAGCGTCTGCTTGGACAGTTTCTCACCGGCCTCATTGACCGCCACCGGCAGATGAACGTAGCGGGGGGTAGCGAGGCCGAGCAGGCGCTGCAGATGGATCTGGCGCGGCGTGGAAGCCAGCAGATCCGCACCGCGCACCACATCGGTGATGTTCTGTTCGGCGTCGTCCATCACGACCGCCAACTGGTAGGCATAGACCCGGTCGGCGCGGTAGAGAACGAAGTCGCCGATCTCTTTTTCCAGGTCGTGCTCGATTCGTCCCTGCGCTGCGTCCTCGAAGACGACCGTTGCGCCGCGCGTACTCACGCGCTGGGCCCGCGCGCGTTTCCCGGGTGGCAGTCCATCCCGGCAGCTACCTCTGTAGACGTAGCCTTCGATGCCCATCACCGCGGAGTCGGCGATCTCGCGCCGGCTACATGCGCAGGAATAGACGACGCCGCGCTCGCGTAGCCGGTGCAGCGCGCTGTGGTATGCGTCCGAGCGCTCGCTTTGGCGCACAACTGGTCCGTCCCACAGCATGCGGCATGCCTCCAGCGCACGCAGGATCTCGTCTGCCGCACCGGGCACCACTCGAGGCGGGTCCGGGTCTTCCATTCGTACCAGCCATTCACCGCGGCGCGCCCGCGCTTCGAGATAGCTGCCGACAGCAGCCACGAGCGACCCGAAGTGCAGCGGCCCGGTGGGGGAGGGCGCGAAGCGCCCGCGGTATCTTTCCATCCTGCAAAGTCTAATGGACGGGCGCGGTCATCGATACTGCCGACGGTTAATGGTGATGATTAATAGTGATGATAAATGGTGATGTGTATTGGTGATGGGCAAAGCCCAAGATTGGGTTTTCATCACCATTTTTCATCACCAGTTCCCCATCACCAATTCTCATCACCCTGTGTTGTACTATTGAGATCCGAACGGCAATCCGGAGGGAGCATGAAAACGCGAGCCGCAGTGGCGCACAAGGCGGGTGCGCCTCTTACTATCGAGACCGTAGATATCGACGGCGCGAAAGCAGGCGAGGTGCTGGTCGAAATCAAGGCAACGGGCATCTGCCATACCGACGAATTCACGCTCTCGGGTGCCGATCCGGAGGGGCTGTTCCCATCGATTATGGGTCACGAGGGTGCGGGTGTCGTCGTGGAAGTGGGACCCGGCGTCAGGACGCTCAGCAAAGGCGACCACGTCATTCCGCTCTATGTCCCCGAGTGTCGTGAATGCGAGTACTGCGTCTCGGAGAAGACGAACCTCTGCCAGGCGATCCGCGTCACCCAGGGGCAGGGCGTGATGCCGGACGGGACGAGCCGGTTCTCGCTCGGCGGAAAGAAGATCCACCACTACATGGGCACCTCCACGTTCTCGAACTTCACCGTGGTGCCTGAGATCTCACTCGCCAAGATTCGCGACGATGCGCCTTTCGACAAGGTTTGCTACATCGGCTGCGGCGTCACGACCGGCATCGGAGCGGTGATTAACACGGCAAAGGTCGAGCCGGGCGCCAACGTGGTCGTCTTCGGGCTTGGCGGCATCGGCCTCAACGTGATCCAGGGCGCGCGGCTGGTCGGTGCCAACATGATTGTGGGCGTCGATACGAGTCCCGCGAAACGTGCGCTTGCCGAAAAGTTCGGGATGACGCACTTCGTGAACCCGAAGGAAGTCGGCGCCGAGCTGGTGCCGTATCTCGTCAACCTGACGAAGGGCGGAGCCGACTACAGCTTCGAGTGCATCGGCAACGTGGACGTGATGCGCCAGGCGCTCGAGTGCTGCCACAAGGGTTGGGGCGTATCGGTCATTATTGGAGTCGCGGGCGCCGGGCAGGAGATCAAGACGCGCCCGTTTCAGCTCGTCACGGGCCGGGTCTGGAAGGGAACGGCTTTTGGCGGCGCGAAAGGGCGGCGTGACGTGCCGAAGATCGTAGACTGGTACATGGACCGAAAGATCAACATCGACGATCTCATCACCCACACGCTCAAGCTCGAGGACATCAACAAGGGGTTCGACCTGATGCACGGGGGCAAGTCGATTCGCAGCGTGGTTGTGTTCTAGCGGAAATCATTGAACCGCCAAGGCGCCAAGGCCGCCAACAAGACTAGAAATATAGACTGAACCGCTGAGACGCCGAGAGAAACGAGACATAATTGAATCGCCAAGACGCCAAGAAGAACAAATCTCTATTCACTATTCACGGTAGTTAGAGAGTCACGGATAAACGCCAGCCCTCACTCCTTCCCTTTCTCCCGAAGCGGGTATAGGGTTCCCCCACTTGTTTTCAGAAAGGCAAGTTGACTCTGCGCGATGGAACCCAACCGGTAAGTTAATTCGGGTAGAGTGACATGAGGCTCGGTTATTTCCGGAGGAACGCTCATGACTACCAAAGTCGCCGTTATTCAAAGGCCACCTGTCTTTCTGGACCGGCAGAAGACCATTGAGAGCATGCTTAATTCCATCGACGAATCGGTTGCTGAAGGCGCCTCCCTCCTCGTCTTCCCCGAGGCGTATATACCCGGCTACCCGACTTGGATTTGGCGGCTTCGGCCGGGCGGCGACATGGCGCTTTCAGGGGAAATCCACGCACGGCTGCGGGAAAACGCTGTGGACCTTGCGGGGGGAGACTTGCAACCGGTGCAGGACGCGGCAGCCAAGCATGGCGTCACGATCGTCCTTGGCATCAACGAACTCGACAGCCAATTCAGTGGCACCACCCTCTTCAATACGGTCGTGGTGATTGGCCCGGAAGGGGCGATCCTCAATCGGCATCGCAAAATGATGCCCACCAACCCCGAGCGCATGGTGTGGGGCATGGGTGACGCCACTGGGCTTCGGGTTGTCGATACACCTGCCGGGCGGCTGGGGTCCCTGATTTGCTGGGAGAGTTATATGCCCTTGGCACGATATGCCCTTTATGCCCAAGACATTGATATCTATGTGGCGCCCACTTGGGATGCAGGCGACAGCTGGTTGGCGACGATGCGCCATATCGCGAAGGAAGCAGGCTGTTGGGTGATCGGGACGGCGACCGCTCTGCAGGGCAGTGACCTGCCGGATGATTTCCCCGAACGCGACAAGTTGTTTGAACCTCAGGAATGGATTAATGACGGCAATGCCGTTGTGGTCAAGCCCATGGGAACGGTAGTTGCAGGGCCACTCAACCGTGAAAAAGGTATCCTGTACGCGGAGATAGACAAGGAAGATGCACGGCGGGCACGGCGGTCTCTGGATGTTTGTGGCCACTATTCGCGGCCCGACATCTTCTCTTTTTCGGTTGATCGGCGACCACTAAATCCCGTGACCTTCTCGGACTGATACGCCAAAAGAGATTTGCGGTGAAACCAGCCGCATTCTTGATGACCACATTAGGCCGAAAGCAGACATTGTCTGAACGACCGCTTTCGACCCAAAGCAGACGTTTAACGTTGCCGATAAGCGGCCCGACACGAGCGGGAGAAGCCCGCTTGTGGAGGGTCCGTGTTCATGGGCGGGTTAGCCCTCATCGTCTTCACTGGGATATTGTATTGGCCGACGGCCCTTCTCGTGAACGACCTTCGCTGTCTTTGCTTTTCGCGCCGCTTCCGTCGTTTCAGGATGACAAGTTATTTCGAACAGCCAATCGTCGCCGAAATCGAAGTTGTAATAGAGCTTTTGCCCCTTCGGTAGCGGAAAGACTTCTGAGAGTGGGACTTCCTCGCCTTCGTTATTCTCGAACGGAGAGGCGGGCTCGCCGAAGGTTACCTTTCGATCGCGCCAATTGCGACCAGCGAAGAACTCGTGGAGGTGGTCGTCATCTCTTGGCGCGTTTGAGGGCTAACGTAAAAGTAAGGGGCTGCGCGAGGGTTTATTCGCGCAGTCCCGCTTGACTGCCGGGTTAGGCTTCATTCGTGATCTCTTTGAGCTTTTCATGGAAATTTCTGTGCACTCCTTATGGAAAGGTTTGGATAACTGGCCCTTCAAAACGAAGCGCCTGAAGCAGAGCCACCGCATCGGGTTGGGGAAGCAAGCGAAGTCCGTTCTTAAGCACTTCGAAGTTTTCCGTAGGGTACACAGACGTGCCAACTAATGTAATACCACGCCATGTTCGAGTCTCCATATAGCACTCCACAAAGTAGAGCTGTCCGGCTTCTACAGAAATCTGTGTTTCAGAGTTCCAATCCTGCGCTAGAAAGAACTGCGGGTCTTTTACCGTACGTATCTTATAGGTGCCAGGACGAAGATGCACAATTGTGAAAGTACCATTCTTTAAGTCTGCTACCCGACTTTCGTCAACGTATACGTTTGGCCAGATTGCGCTACCAATCTCGTTTGGCGGCCTAATGAGGTACACCAAAGCCGCATCCGCGACTGGTGTGGCAAGATTCGTGAATGGTGGACCATCCGACTTGTAAGGAGTGGTGGCACAGGCGGTCAGGAAAAGTAGTAAGAGTATGAAAAGAAGGCGCATGGTCATTGACGTAAAGTTGGAGACAGTGTGTGATAAAGCCTAACGTTACGGCTCAGGGGCGGCAAACATGCGGGGCAACCAGCCCTGAACCACCACCGAACCTTATGCGGGGCACGGCCTTTGAAAAACCGCCGCGCTGTTTGCCGTCCCTTGCAGCCGATTGTTATGCATTTTCTTTTTCATTTCTTTCCGCTGGCAAAGAAACAACCTCTACTTTTAGTTTGCTTAAATATGAGGAAAGTTGTTGAAGGTGCTTTGCAATCTTTTCAAGTTGTCGTGCCGATTTTGCTGTTGCAGTTTCAACCGCTACAGTACCCGAAAATGATTCAATATCCAGAGGGCATTGAGTGGCTCGCATTGCCCTTCCATTTTTTTTGAATTTACAGGTTGCAATAATAGGCTTGTCACCAATAGCCGCTTTTAGTCCGCCATATTGCCCCCAATCAATTTTTCGGCATTCTCCCGGACCAAGAGCAGGAATTCCATCAATCAGTGGGCCATTTTCCATCGACTGTGCATTTTTAGAATCATTTTCTGTCAGACCAAAGGCACGGGATGGTATAGGTCTGGAAAATTCGAATTTCACATCATGTGCCAAGCCTGAACCTATATTGCGTGCAACCAATTGGAGTATGGTTGCACGTTCTTCATCATGGATAACCGTTAAAATGACGCAAGGATCTGACTGGGAATTAAGTATTTTCCTTGTAAGATTCACATAAATGAAAGTAAGAATAGCCAAGCCAAATGTTGCAAT
>JAOTTL010000236.1:0-4897 GCA_029864385.1 Betaproteobacteria bacterium
GATCGAGCAGTCTTCCGTCACCGGCTGGTGGTTGCGCACGAACGGCCCGCGTTTTTCCGTGTGGCACTGGTAACAGGTGTCGTTCACGGTGTCGCGCACCATCAACTTGGGCCCGGCCGAGCCGTGCGGGTTGTGGCAATCCGAGCACACGACCTTGCCTTCCGGAATGGGATGGCGGAAGGGCCGGTTGATCTGGGCGCGTTGTTCCTTGTGGCAGGTAAAGCACACCTCCGACTGCGTCACCTTGTCGCGCACCGGATCATGACTGTTGTGCACCTGATGGCACGACGTGCAGGCGGTGTCGCGGGTGGCGTGCAAGCTCAGCGACCACTCCATGCGCTTGCCGCCCTCGTGGCAGGTCAGGCAAATGCCGTTTTTTTCGTCGGACGGCATGGTCTTTGAGCCTGGATTCTTGATCCCGCCGACGCCCCGGCCACCACCCGCCTTGACGTGCTCGGTGCCGTCGCCGTGACAGGTCACGCATCCGCCCTTTGCGGCGGGCGTTCGCGCGTCCGCTTTCATGCTGTGCCGCGTGAGAGAATAACTTGCGTATCTCTCTTCGTGACAGAGTTTGCAGACCTCGGGGCCTGGAGCCTGGGCCATCAATCGAGGACTGAAGAGGACACCCCCGGCCAAGATCAGGATCGGCAGCAACCAAGCCCGCCCAGCTCGGTGCGCTCTATTCATCGCAGTTCTCCTCACGTAACCGTCCACCATTGCGGTTGACCTCGAGTCCTTCCGGCCCCGGATTGTCCTGATGACCTGCCGGCCCTCCGACGCGCTTCCCCTATACCAGACGCATTATGCTGAACTGGCCATTCGCAATCATTTGATCGAGGTCAACTTTCCAAACCAAAATTGATAAGTGTCGTAAATTTGCAACATTGATACCCTCTTTGTCTTCGCGCGCGCCGCGCACGAGTTGCCGCGCGGGTCGCGGCACAAGCGGGTGCATATGGCACTCAGCAACCAACGGGCATGGCCTGTGGTGCAATGCTGGCAGTTAAACTGGAGCTGCGCTCCCGATTTAGCTATTTGAGCTGCAGCGTGAAACTTCCGTCGCTACGTTCGACTGCAATCAGTCGCAACAACGGCGCGAGTTGCTGCTGGTACTGCGGGGGAATGCGCGCGGTGGCCAGGAACACGGGATTGCGGCCGCTGGTCCAGGATCCTTCACCGTCGAGCCGCAGCGGTCCCTGAAGCGTGCGTAGCGACGCGCGCACGACAGAGCCATCGCCTTTGAAGCGCAGTTCATAGTCGCCCAGAGGCGAGACTGGCGCTAACGCCGATCCGGCGCCGCGCCATTGCAGAGTGCCGTTGCCCTCGATGGCGCCGCGCCCGAGCGAAAGCCGTGCGACGTGGAGCAGCACATCGCCGGCGAGCTCAAGCCCCGCCAGCTTGGGCACGCCCAGACCCAGTACCGCGGCCGGCAGGTTGATGTCGGCGTCCGCCACTTCAATCCTTGACAGGGAAATGGTCGCGGGAAAACGCTTGACCGCGTGGTCCAGCGCGACTTCGTACCGGAGCTTTCCGCGCAGAAAATATGCGGGCAGAACACGCCAGACAACGTTTCTTGCGATTCCGGTTCGGCGCTTGACATCGCGCATCTCGATCTGTCCCGTCCCCGACCACAGCGTGCCACGGGCTTCGGCGAGGCGTATCCTGCCTTCGCTCGCTTGCCGCAGGCCGGTGTCGATCAAGGTCGCCGGCGCAGTGACGATGAGTCCAAGCGCGTAAGCGCCTAGACCGAAGCCGATAAGGCGCCAACGCCTCACTATGGTTTGGTGCGGGTGAAGGTGGCTGTCACGCCCACCAGACCTCGCGTGGACAAGGCTTCGGTCCGAGCGGTGCTGAGACGGATATGCTGCGCCTGCAGGGCTGCGACCCAGGCGAGCCAGTCAGCGAACGCAACGGAGCCGAATACCACCTGCACCTGGTTCGCGTCCACGGCATCGATGCGCAATAGCGCGCCGGCAAATCCCGCAGCCGCAGCCTGCGCCTGCACTTGCGTGCGCAAATCGGTCTGCGGGGCCGGCGGGACCCGCGCGGCGCGCGCGCGCGCGAGTTCGGTCGCGTCCAGTTCGAGACGCAACGCCTGCGCGCGCAGGACGGACACCGACGAACCGAGCTGCGTACGCGCCCGGTTTGCCGATTGTACGAGCCACAGATACAGCGCAGCGCCCACGACCGCCACTAATATGGCGATCACCACCCGATCCCGGGGGGAGCGCGATTCCCACAATTTACGTAGCCGCGCTCTCATAACGAACGCACCGTAAGGACCACCGTCGCGCTGCCCGCGCGCATCGAGCCCTGCGAAGCGTCCGTTCGCATGCCCGCCTGGAGCAAGCGCGCTATGACGCCGCGCACCTTCGCCTCGTCCACGGCCGCAAGCTCGAGCGTCATGCGTCCGCTCTCGTAGGAAAGAATGCGCAATCTGTCCGCCGGCACCCCCTTTAACGCGTCTGCGATTGCTACTATCATCGGCAGAAAGTCGCCACCGTCGGGTTGGCCGACGGCATGGCGCGCCTCGGCGAGTTTGCGGCGCATCTGCAGCGCCGGGTCGGACACCGCGACCGCTTCGGGAAAGGCGGCGCGAAATCGCGATTCCATTTGCTGGCGCAAGCTGCGCTGCTCGGTGGCGAGCCGCGTCCAATCGGCGACTAGCGCCAGCGCATGGATCGCCAAGGCAACGCCCACGATCCAGGCCGCGGGTTGCAATCTTGCCAGAGTGCCGGGGGGAATGCGCCAGCGCGCGCGCTCCTGTACCAGGCTGACGCCAACTCCGGGCGGCGCCGTGCGCCAGTCCCAGGGTTCGGCAACGCGCAGCGCGACGCCGAGCGCGCGTTGCCATGCCTCGATTTCAAGTGGCGAGTCTGGCGCAGTTGCATACACCGCGATCGATGCCGGCGCCTCGCCGCGCGTTTTGGCCTCTTCGAGCATCATACGCAGCGACAGCGGGGGAGATCCCGGGCCGCCGCAACTGGTTGTCGTGCCTTCAAACTCGCCGGTACGCACGAATCCCTCGTGACCGTCCCAGGCGAGACTCCATTCTCCCATCGTCCACGGCAGCATCAAGGTTTCGCAGTGAACCTCGTGCTTGTGGATGCCGGCAGTGTCGAGCGCATCGTGCCATTGCTTCAGGCCCAACCGGTCCGCGACCGCGAGCACATCGGCGCCGGCGACCGAAGCGAGCCAACTCACCTGGTTGGCATCGGGATCGCCCAGGGTCTCGTCCTCCACCGCGAAAGCAAGCACCGACCCGGCATGGCGCTTGGCCGTTTGCGGCAGGCGCGCGCGGGTGATCAGGACGTCGGCGGCGGGAAGCACCAGTTGGACACGTTCGGCGCGCTGCGGCAACTGCGCCAGCGGGCCCGCGCCGACGAGAGGTTCGCGGCCGCCGCTGATCAACGCCCACTGACACTGCTGCGGCAGGTCGCGCAAAGAACCGTAAATTCGAAGCAGGTTCAAAGGTATTTTCGCCAGACGACAACGGGCCACCCGGCGGCGCCGCGCGCGAGCAGCGCTTTCCCGCGCGCCTGTGCGCCGCCGATGATCACGCGCAGCGTCGCCATGAAGTAATCGCTACTCACGCTGATCTCGTTCCTGGCCGCCTCCGCTCCCGCGGGAAGCCGCTTGAGGAAGTCGTCCACGCTGCGATAATAGGCCCGGTTCCGCTGCGTAACCAAGAGCTCGGCGCTGCCGAGATCCAGGCCTTCGATCACCGCGGCAAGCACTCCCGGCGGGGCCGTATTCACATTGACGGCGGTAAAGCGGGGCAGCGCTGTTACGTACGGGCGCAGGCGTGCACGCACATTGTTATCGAAGCCGCGCACCAACGCGAGTTCGTCCAAGTCGGTCAGCGGCCGGTTGGCGGTAAGGTAAGGCGGATCCAAAGCAAGATAGTATGCATCCTCAGCTCCATACCGCGGCTGCGGTTGGTTGTCTTCGTCGATCCAGTCAGCGAGCGCGTCGGCCAGTTCATCGGGCAAACTCAGAATCGCTAACAGCCGCCGCAAGTGCGCGAGCTGCGCGAGGCTGATCTTTCCCTTCGTCACCACATTGTTGAGATTGAATGTGCCCTGCTGATCCTCGATGCGACCCACGAGTTCGCCGTTTTCAACACGCATCGTCGGCAACTTCAGTGCCCATGGTTCTCCCAGATGATCGACGCTGCTCATGCGGCGATCATCGCTCAGCAACGCGCGGGCCCAGTCCGCGCCGGCCTGGAGCACCGCCTGCGCCTGGACATGGTTGGCGGTGAGTTCGGCCCGACGTGACCAGGTGCTCTGCGATACCACGATCGCCGTCGCCGCCATTGCGGCGAGGGCGACCACACCCATGGCAAGCACGATGGCGACGCCGCGCTGCCGCGTTTTCATGATTGCAGCGCGAATACGCGCACGATCTCCTCGTCGGAGGCGAGTACGATGCGCAGGCGCACGGCCCGGGGAATCGGCGGGTCGGCCGGTGACAAGGGCCAGGCATCGACCCATACAAGAGCGGGATTGAGATATTGCAGCTCGAATACTTTCACTCCCGCCAGCACAGAGTAGCGCGCGGGCACCGTGTCAGGCGCAACATCGAGGCCGGGCCACACCCACAACTCGACCTCCTGTTTCTCGTTCAGACCGTAGCCAATGCGTCGCGCAGTGTCCACGCCTTCGGTCGAGGCAAAGCGGCTGAATTCAAGGCGCCCCTCCAATGTCGCAACCGCCTCACCCCGCCACGCCGGCGCGGTACCGGTCGCGGAACGCACTGGACGCGGCAACGCAAGTTCCACGTCGCGCTCAAAGCGCGTTAAGAACGCTGCCACGCGCCGCCATTTGTCGGTCTCCTGCCTGACGTGTTCGCGCGCGTCAAGCACCGCACTCAGTCCGCGGTAGGACATCAGCGC
>JAOTTL010000069.1:0-19588 GCA_029864385.1 Betaproteobacteria bacterium
AAATGACTCCGTGAGGCCCAACTAGATGTCGACCCCGTAAGTGTCGCATTTAAAAACACAAGATGTGGGGTGTAAGACAGCCGGCCACCCTGTAACTCGTTGATTCATGATGATGTCAACTTTCTTATGCGACAAATCGTTGAGGGATATTACACACCACGGAGGGGGTCGTGTCCACGCCACCGAAGCTACTGCACCGGGTCAGAGACAGGCTGCGCTACAAGCAGTACAGCCTGCGCACGGAACAGGCGTACATCCACTGGATCAAGCGCTTCATCTACTTCCACGGCAAGCGCCACCCGGAGCAGATGAACGGTCCGGAGGTCGAAGCGTTCCTGACTCATCTGGCCAAGGAGGAGCGGGTTGCCGCGGCAACCCAGAATCAGGCGCTGTCCGCGCTCCTCTTTCTTTACAAGGAAATCATCCAGCGGGACCTGCCATGGCTCGACGGCATCGAAAGACCCAAACGCCCGGCGCGCCTTCCGGTTGTCCTGACCGAGAACGAGGTCCGCGCGCTGCTGGCAAGGCTGGAGGGCACGCGTTGGCTCATGGTGAGCCTACTGTACGGGACGGGGATGCGGCTGCTGGAGTGCCTGCGGCTGCGGGTGAAGGACGTGGATTTCGAGATGCGGCAAATCACGATTCGCGAAGGCAAGGGCGGTCGCGATCGCGTCACCATGTTGCCGGAGCGCCTGATCGAGCCGCTGCGCGACCACCTGTTACGCGTCAGGACGATGCACGACGCCGATCTAAAGGACGGTTACGGGGAGGTGTACTTGCCGTTCGCCCTGGCGAGGAAGTATCCCAGCGCCGGAAAATCGTGGCCGTGGCAGTATGTCTTTCCCTCCAGCAAGCTCTCGGTCGATCCACTCTCCGGGAAGACGCGCAGGCACCACGTTGATGAGAAAAGCCTGCAACGAACCGTCCGGTTTGCGGCGAGATCGGCACGGATCGGAAAACCTGTCTCGCCTCACGTGCTCCGGCACAGTTTTGCGACCCACTTGCTGCAGGCGGGCTACGACATTCGTACCGTCCAGGAATTGCTGGGCCACAAGGATGTGAGCACCACGATGATCTACACGCACGTGCTGAACAAAGGCGGCCGGGGCGTGACGAGCCCCCTCGATTCTGGCGGGACCGGTCAGCCACCGCTCGCGCGGGATGTCACGGCGGAATACCGGGTTTAGGTCAGCCCTTATATTCCTGGTCTGATCTTGTAAATCTTGTAAATCTTGTAAATCCTGTCCATTACAGGGTGACGACGACCTTCTGGTAGAGCCCGCCGAAGTAGACACGCTTCTCGACGCTGGTGGGTTTCGCGTCCTCCGGCAGCCAACCGGCGATGTCCGTGAACCACATGTCCAGCGCGAACGGCTCCAGCATGTGCAAAACGGGCAGCATGATGTAGCGGAACGGATTGAGCCATGCCGGCTGGTGGTAGTCCACGATCACGATCTTGCCTCCGCGGCGTGTGACGCGCAGTGCCTCCTTGATAGTGCGCGCGCGCGCATCCGCCGGCTGTTCGTGCAGGAGGAAGAAAACAACGACGCGATCGTAGCTCTGATCGGCGAAAGCGAGATCGGCCGAATCCTGGAGATGCAGGGTAACTCCGGCCCGCGCACAGATTTTTCTGCGGAGGTTTTCGAGCTGAACCGGCGCGACGTCGACGACGTCGAGACGCGTTCCAGGGCCGAGCTGCTGTGCCAATTTGACGGTGAAATCGCCATATACGCACGCGACTTGCAGCACCTTGCCGCCACGCAGGGCGGCAAGCTCGGCGAATGCTGCGTCACGCAACGTAGCGTAATTGCCCCATAGGATGAGATTCACCAGCCACTGGCGCTCGAAGAAACTCACCGCCCGCGGGTGAAGGTAGGCCCACCAATAGGTCTGCTCGAGATACTTGGGCAACGCTACTGGTGCCTGGATGGCTGGCGAGCTGGTAGCGGCTGCGCGTGCCTCGACCTTTGCCTGTGCGACGGCTGTTGTTACCGCGTCAGGCAGGTGCATTGATGCTCATCCTACAGTCATTGTCGTATTCCGCGTCGCCGGCGCCTTGACATGGATCAAACACATGTCACTGAACGCGCGATCGCACCTTTGGCTCACAGTGCCCTCGTAGCGCAGCCACTCGCATCGCAGCGCAAGTATCCGCCGCGCTCATACCAGTCATTGAGCACCCACCGCTCGCAATCGTGCTCGTCGACTCGGTGCACATGGCGCGCTGGGCGATGTGTGTGGCCATGGATCAGACGCGGATAGTCGAAATCGCGCAAAACCTGCTCCACCGTCAACTTCGCGACGTCCATGATAGCCGGCGGTTGCCCCTGCTTGTGCTCCTCGCTCTTCTGGCGCATGCCGAGGATCAACCGCTTGCGCTCGGGGACGGGCTGCGCCAGGAATCTAGCCTGGAAGGCGGGGTCACGCGCCTTGGTGCGCCACTTCATGTATTCGACATCGTCGGTGCACAACGTGTCACCATGCATGACGAGCGTGCGGGTGCCGTAAAGGTCGAGGAGAACGGGGTCTGCGATCAGGCGTCCGCCGCAACGCGCGGCAAACTCATCACCCATCAGGACGTCGCGGTTTCCCTGCATCAGGTTGACGGCCACACCTTCCCGGGTGAGCCCGCCCAGCGCGTTGGCAACCGAGGCGTTGAATGGATCGGACAGATCATCGTCTCCGATCCAGTACTCGAATAAGTCACCGAGGATGTATAGCGCTTCAGCCTGTGTGGCTGGCCCCTTCACGAAACCGAAGAAGGATTCGGCGGTACCGGGACGCTCGGGGGCAAGGTGCAGGTCGGAAATGAAGATGTTGTGCGACATAGGATTCGGGAGTCAGGATTAAGAATTCAGCGAGAACTAACTACGCCATCGTCTTCTGTCATTCACTGAATCCCGAATCCTGAATCCTGATTTCAGACCGCTTCCGCCCGCTCGACGATCACGTCCTCGACGGGCACATCCTGGTGAAAGCCGCTGCTGCCGGTCTTGACGCTTTTGATCCGGTCCACCACATCGGTGCCGTCGACGACCCGCCCGAACACGCAATAGCCCCACCCCTGTGCCGTAGGGGCCGTGTGGTTGAGGAAATCGTTGTTGGCGACATTGATGAAGAATTGGGCGGATGCCGAATGGGGCTCCGACGTGCGCGCCATCGCGACGGTGTAGGCCGCGTTTGCGACCTTGTTATCGGCTTCGTTCTTGATCGCCGCCCGCGTCGGTTTCTGCTTCATTCCCGGCTCGAAACCGCCGCCCTGAATCATAAAGGTTTCGATAACGCGATGAAAGATCGTGTTGTTGTAGTGGCCGTCCCTGATGTATTGCAAGAAGTTGGCGACCGTCTGCGGGGCGTGCTCGGCATCGAGTTCGAGCGAAATGGAACCGAGAGTGGTATGCAGCTTGACCATAGATATGTGATGGGTAATGGGTGATCGGGGGTTCATTTTGACGGCTTCTCAGCTTCGCTGAGAAGCCGTGCGCGCTCGATTACGACCGTTTGCCGCGGGACGTCGCGATGTGGCGCCGGCCCGGGGCCCGTGGCGATGCTGGCAATGCGTTGAAGGACCTTCATGCCCTTGACCACCCGGCCGAACACGCAGTAGCCATAGCCTTCTCGGGTAGGGTAGCGGAAGTTGAGAAAGTCATTATCAGCGACGTTGATAAAGAACTGCGCGGTCGCCGAGTGAGGATTGGAGGTGCGCGCCATCGCCAGTGTGCCTACGGTGTTCTTGATTCCGTTGGCGGCCTCGTTCCGGATCGGCGGGCGCGTCGGCTTTTGCTTGAAATCCGGGGTGAAACCGCCGCCCTGGATCATGAATTTCGGGATGACACGGTGAAAAACGGTGCCGTTGTAGTGGCCGTCTTTCACGTATTGCATGAAGTTCTTCACGGTGGCCGGCGCCCGGTCTGGATAGAGTTCGAGCACGATGGCGCCCATGTTGGTCTTGAACTCGACCTGTGGATTGGCGGCAAACGACGCAGCGGAGCAAAGCGCGGCGATCAGCGTGACTAGAAATCTAAGCATGGCTTTCCGATTGAAGAACCAAAGCGAGATCATCGCGGCCCGGATAAAGAACGATCCTGATCTGGTCCAGCTGGAGCTGCGGCGCTCGAAAACAGCTCACGGATCAGATTGAGTTTGGTCTGTGCGGTCCGGTTTTCGCGATCGAGCTGCAGCGCCTTGTCGTAGGCCTGGCTTGCCAACTTCGCGTAGACGTCACCGAGATTCTCGTGCGCCGTGGCATAGCTCGGGTGCGTGCGGATGGCCATCTCGAGCGCCGAACGCGCCTCGTCATATTGACCCTGGTTAGCATAGAGCACCGCGAGGTTGTTGAACGGCTCGGGCAGCTCGGGGAAATCCTGCGTGAGTTCCGTGAAGACGGCGATCGCTTCGTCGAACTTCTTCTGCTCCGCGAGGATCAGCCCCTTCAGAAAGCGTCCGCGCGCATCTTTCGGTTGCTCCTCGAGGTACGCCTCGACGCGCGTGAGCGCGCGTTCGTACTGCCCGAGCTTGATCAACTCACTCGCGTCCCCCAACTCGTCGCGCTGGGCGAGCGCAGGCGCCGCGACGACAAGGCCGATGAACAGTGCGGCTAGGAGCGTCGGGAAGCGCACGGAAAGAAATGCCATTGTGCTATACTTTCCCGATAATTTCAGTGGGTTACTGACGAGAACCTCGAAATTTTACCAAGAACGTCGGGTAATTCAAACTCGACATTTACCCCGGTTTTCAGTCCTATTGTGCCCGTTGCGGCGGCCTCCATAAGGTTGAATTGCGCTGTCCGCCAGGACTCATCCGTCCCGATGCTCAGGACCCCATCTCGCTCGCCCGCGAACAGCCCGGAAAGGACGCCCCGCGGGCGCGTCCGGGCTGGCTGCCCTCGCGTTCTGGGGAGCCTCTAGGAGCCTGTCGGACTTTGCATCCCGACACGCTGCTGAAGCAAAACCGCCTGACGATTTGACATGAGTTCTAGCAGAATACGCGCTACTGGACTGCGATCGACCACGAGAATAGCGTTGACTTCGTGTTTCGATGGCTCATTTTCGCCGTTTTCCGGCAGGCGGTTTTGCCTGAGGAGTTTGTCGGCCCAAAGTCCGACAAACTCCTAGGGGTGCTGCTCCATGGGCCAGGGGAACGCCCGATCATGCTGAAGATCTATAACTCGCTGACCCGGGAAAAACAGACGTTCGTGCCGATCGAACCCGGCCGCGTACGCATGTATGTGTGCGGCATGACGGTCTACGACTATTGCCATCTCGGGCACGCGCGCGTGATGGTGGCGTTCGACGTGGCGCGATGCTGGCTGCGTGCGCTCGGTTATCAGGTTACCTACGTGCGCAACATTACCGACATCGACGACAAGATTATCAAGCGGGCACAGGAGAACGGCGAAACCGTCGCGGCGCTTACGGCGCGCTTCATCCAGGCGATGGACGAGGACAATGCCGTCCTCGGCGTCGAAAAGCCGGACTTCGAACCGCGCGCGACCGATTACGTTTCGGGCATGCAGGAAATGATTGGCATGCTGGAGCGCCGGGGGCTCGCGTATCGCGCGGCCAACGGCGACGTCAATTACTCCGTACGCAAGTTTCCCGGCTACGGCAAGCTGTCCGGGAAGTCGCTCGACGACCTGCGCGCCGGTGAGCGCGTCGAGGTGGATGCGGCCAAGCAGGATCCGCTCGACTTCGTGCTGTGGAAACGCGCCAAGGAGAGCGAGCCGTTCTGGGAATCGGCGTGGGGCAGAGGGCGGCCCGGCTGGCACATCGAATGCTCGGTCATGTCGAGCGCTCTCCTCGGAAAGCATTTCGACATCCACGGCGGCGGCCAGGACCTGCAATTTCCCCATCATGAGAACGAGATCGCGCAGTCGGAAGGCGCGAACCAGGAAACGTTCGTCAATTACTGGATGCACAACGGCTTCGTCCGCGTCGATAACGAGAAGATGTCCAAATCGATCGGCAACTTCTTCACCGTGCGCGAAGTGCGCGCGAAGTACGATCCCGAGGTGATCCGTTTCTTCATCATTCGCGCGCACTATCGAAGCCCGATCAATTATTCGGATCAAACTCTAGACGAGGCCAAACAGGCGCTCACGCGCCTTTACACGGCTCTGAAAGGTTTCGAGGTCGAGGCCGGGTCGGTTGACTGGGACAATCCTTATGCGGCCCGTTTCCGCGACGCAATGAACGACGACTTCAATACGCCGGAGGCCATCGCCGTGCTGTTCGAGCTCGCCAGCGAGGTGAATCGCACCCACAGGCCGGAGGACGCGCGGTTGCTGAAATCCCTGGGTAGAATCCTCGGGCTCTTGCAACGCGACCCTACGGATTATCTCCAAGGCAGGACGATGGCGATTGCTCCGCCGACCGGACAGCTACATATCGCAGGGGACGCTCCCGCGATTTCGGTCGGTTATTCTCCTGAAAGGATTAAACGACTAATCGTTGAGCGCTCTGCCGCACGAAAATCCAAGAATTTCGCGGAAGCCGATCGCATACGCAAGGAACTGCTGGATGCGGGGATCATCCTGGAAGACGGACCGCAAGGCACCACCTGGCGCCGGAATTGAGCGCGCCTCCAGTTTGCCGGCATTGAACTGATCGGCGTCCATCGGCGTTCATCGGCGTTCATCGGCGGCTAATCGGTTCTGCGCTCGTTCTTGGTCTTTTAAATGTTTGAATCTGTGTTTATCTGCGTTTATCCGCGGCTAAGAATGGTTTTGGAGGCGTATTGAACTGGTTGGCCCTGCAAAGCGGTTTCGGATTCTTCGCCTTGATCGGCCTGGCCTGGCTGATGTCGGAGGACCGGCGCGCGATCCCGTGGCGGATCGTCGTATCGGGCATCGTGCTCCAGGTCGTGCTCGCGGCGCTGCTGCTCAAGGTGCCGCTGTTCAAGAGCTTTTTTTTCGTTTTGAACGACGGCCTCCTTGCGCTGGAGCGGGCAACGCAGGCGGGCACCCAATTCGTATTCGGCTACCTGGGCGGGGGCGCCCAGCCCTTTCAGGAACTGCCGCAGACCTCGAGTTTCGTTCTGGCGTTTCGTGCCTTGCCCCTCATCCTGGTGGTGAGCGCGCTCTCCTCACTGCTGTTCTATTGGCGCGTGCTGCCGGCGATCGTGCGCGCGACTTCGACCGTGCTCGAGAAAGCGATGGGCGTGGGTGGTGCGGTCGGGCTGTCGACCGCCGCCAACATCTTCGTCGGGATGGTGGAGGCGCCGCTGTTCATCCGCCCGTACCTGCGGGAGATGAGCCGCGGCGAGTTGTTCATCGTAATGACGTGCGGGATGGCCGGAATCGCGGGCACGGTCATGGTGCTCTACGCAAGCATCCTCGGCCCGGTGGTGCCCGAGGCGATGGGCCATATCCTGTCGGCATCCATCATCAGCGCCCCCGCAGCCATACTCGTTGCCGCGGTAATGGTTCCGCCGCGGGGCGCTCCGACATCGGGACGGCTGCTTCCGCCGCAACAGGCCGCGAGCAGCATGGACGCGGTCACGCGCGGCACGCTGGACGGCTTGCAACTCCTGCTCAACATCGTCGCCATGCTGGTCGTGCTGATCGCGCTGGTTACACTCGTCAATCTCGCCCTGGGAATGTTGCCTGACTGGGGCGGTGCAAAAATCACGCTGCAGCGCCTGCTCGGCTACGCGATGGCGCCGGTGGTATGGCTCGCGGGAGTGCCGTGGTCGGAGGCGCCTGTGGCGGGCGCGTTGATGGGCACCAAGACGGTACTTAACGAGCTGATCGCGTATCTCGACATGGCGCGCCTGTCCGAAGACAGCCTCTCGGAGCGCAGCCGCATCATCATGACGTATTGCCTGTGCGGGTTCGCCAACTTCGGAAGTCTCGGGATACTGATCGGCGGCATGGCGACAATGGTGCCCGAGCGGCGCGATGAAATCGTCGCGCTCGGCCTGCGCTCGATCGTGGCGGGGACGCTCGCGACGCTCATGATCGGAGCGGTGGTCGGTACGCTCATCTAGAACCCCCGAGTCCGCCGCCGGTCCGCCGCGGCACTTCGCGCGCGGGACCAGCTCATCTGGTCGCGCACCAATCCGACCACATCTTCCGCAATGCGCTTTCCAGCGCACGCGCCCCGCGCGCGCCATCGGTGATGGGTGAATCGAGCATCTTCTGGCGCAGTCCCGACCGGGTAGCCGCCAGCGCGGGCAGGTCAGAGGCGAGCTTCGTGGCGATGTCCACGTACTCGTCGCGGCTGTGCGCGATCCACTCCCGCATGCCGAGATTGCTGAGCAGCGAGACGCCGACACGCGAGACATGGGTCGGGCCCGCGAGAGCGACTACCGACAGGCCCATCCATAGCGAGAAACAGGTCGTCGTCGTTCCGTGGTACGGATAGGTGTCGAGCGCGATATCCGCGCGCTGGTGGGCGGCGAGGAATTCCTCATGAGTCATACGCGGCAGGAGTTCCAGCCGATCGGGACTGACATCGCGGCCGGCGAAGAGATTGCGAATGTGCTGCTCGGCGCCGCGGCTCGTGATGGTGAGCAGCATCAGCCGAGAATGTGGCACCGCCTGCAGTACGCGGGCCCACAGGGCGACGAGTTCCGGCGTGATCTTGAAACAGGAATTGAACGAGCCGAAGGTGGTGTGCCCGGACCCGAACGCCGGCAACGCGCCGACATCCGGCGCGTCTGCGGGCGGGCGCCACGTCATGTAGATGTCGGGCAGGCGCGCGAGCGTTTCGGAATGCAGTGCTTCGGTCATCCCGGGCGGATCGCTGAAAGCGTCGGTAATGCGGTAGTCCATCGCCATCATCCCGGTCGTGTTCGGATAGCCATTCCAGGTTATCTGGATCGGCGCCGGACGGCGCGCGAACGCTAGCAGGCGGTTGTAAGGCGTGTGCCCGCTGAGGTCGACCAGGATATCGATCGCGTCCTCCCGCACGGCCCGCGCAAGCTGGTCGTCGTTCAGATCGGCGGTCGGTCGCCATTTCGCGCCGTAAGCCTTGAGCCGCTCGGAGTATTCGTCCTGCTGCGCGACGTCGGCGTAGAGAAAGATTTCCATGCTCCGGCGATCGTGATGCTCGACGACTGATTCGAAGAAAAAAGTCATCGCGTGCTTGCGGAAGTAGGGGGAAACGAACCCGACCCGCAGCCGCCGCGCCGGGTCAGGGTCATTGCGATGGGGCAACGCTGCCTCGGTCAGCACGCGCGCGTGACGCTCACCCCAGGCGCGATGCTCTTCAAAAATCGCGGCCGGCTCCCGGGCGTCGACATAATTGAGCATGCGCACGAGATCGCTGTGTGCCGCGGACAGGTCAGGCATAGCAGCCAACGCAGCGCGCACGGCGGCAATGGCCTCGTCAACGCGGCCCTGCTCGAAGAGGGCGCCGGACAGGACGTGATAGAGGCCGGCGTGGTGTCCGTTGGCGTTCAAGCCGGAGCG
This sequence comes from Betaproteobacteria bacterium, assembly GCA_029864385.1. Lineage (GTDB taxonomy): Bacteria > Pseudomonadota > Gammaproteobacteria > Burkholderiales > SG8-41 > SG8-41. Next base: position 9,413 of record JAOTTL010000069.1, read on the forward strand.
GCAGCAATGCTCGGCTTCGTCATAGCGTCCCTGCGTCTTCAGCAAGGCAGCCAGGCCGTTCCACGCCTCGCCGAAGTCCGGGCGGAGACGCACGGCTTCCCGGAAACCAGCGATTGCGCCCTCGGCGTCACCCGTTGCCGCGAGAACGGTGGCGAGATTGGCATGGGCCTCCGCTACTTCCGGGGTGAGCTCGGTTACTCGGCGCAAGTGGGCAAGGCCCTCTCGAGACCGTCCCAAGGCGCACAGGGCGACCGCGAGTAGTTGCAGCGCCTCAACGTTTTGGGGCTTGCGCTGCAGAATGGACTCGCAAAGCGCGAACAATTCTTCGTGTCGCGCGCTCTGCTGGAGACGCAAGGCTTCTTCAAGCCAGGCTTCGGCGCCCTCGCCACGAGCAGCTGGGCCGGTCCGGGTCCCGGACGGATGGTTGGTGCCGCGCCGCAACAGCCGCTTGAGCAAACTTGCCAGCATAAGGCGCCTGTAATCGGGGAAACAGAAAATGGAAAACAAAAATTAGAAATGGGAAACAGGCAACGTGAATAGCGAGTCGGTAAGCCTCTCGGCACGGCGCTTGGAGGTTCCCTATTCGCTATTGCCTGTTTCCCATTTCCTCTTCACTTGATGAGCACCGTCTCGCGGTGGCCCAGCAGCACGTAGGAAAGGTCGTGGCGTCCGCAGTAGTCCTCCCAGGCCTGCGTTACCCCGGGACAGAAGATCGAGCCGTCACACAGGATCACGCCACCCTTGGTCAGGCGCGGATAAAAGTATTCGAGCGAGGCCAGCGTCGGCTCGTAGAGCGAGAGGTCGAGGTGCACGAATGCCCATTCACGCTCGGGCAGCGTCGCGAAGACCTGCGGGATCCACCCGGCGCAGACGTTCACGTTGGGAAATTCACCAAAGAACCCGCGCACGATTTCGGGCGACGTGTCCGTCTTGCCAGCCGGAAAGAACTCTTCCATGCGCGTCGGGCCGTCGGCATCGCGCACCGGTATCCGGTCCTGCGCGACCGACGCGCTTGTCCCGGAGTAGCTGTCGATGAGGTAGAGATCGTCGCCCCGAAACTCGGGCTGGCGGTTGCGCCACGCGTGGCACATCAGCAGCGCCGTCGCGCCTCGGTAGACACCGCACTCCGCGCGCGCGCCCGGCAGCGCCAGCGTTGCCAGGAAATACTGAACGAGCTCGAGCCGCGTCTGGAACCGCTGCATCGTATTGAATGGCGTAACCGCGGTGCCGGTGTGACGCAGGCAGCGGGCATAGAGGTCGGCGAAATTCTCGTGCCCGACCTTGATATCGCGATAGAGGATCGCGAGGTGCCGCTCGAGCCCGGCTCTTCCGTGCAAGCGGCTGAGCCTGTCCTCGGTCTCAAGTGGATGCTCCAGCGCTGTGCCGCGGCCCTGAACCAGAGACTTCGCCGCGGTGATAAGCATTTTGAGCAGCATGGCGTATGATGGCAGCGCTATCCTACCACGGCTGTTTGCGTGCGACGGGCGCTGCACGTCGCGTTAGCGCAAATCCGACCAAGGAAAATTCATGAGCTGTATTCGGGAGGTCAGAACGCACGCCGTGTCGGTGCCGCTCGCACGCCCACTGTGGACCGCGCACGAGCCGCTGGATTCCGCGAGTGCGATTCTCGTCGAAGTGAAAACCGATGACGGTCTCGCCGGTTGCGGCCAGATTCACGGCGCGCCGATGAAGGCCATCTGCGAATGGGTGGACCGTTTCGGGAGAATCATTGAGGGCATGGAGGCGACGGCCACCGTCGATATCTGGGAAAAACTTTTCGCGCTCACCTCGCCGCGTCCCGGCGGTTACGCGGGGCGCGACGGGCTGCCACCGCCACTGCCGCGCGGACAGCGTGCGCAGGTCATGGCTGCCATTGCGGGAATCGACATTGCGTTATGGGACATCAAGGGCAAGCGCGCCGGCATGCCGGTCTATCAACTGCTTGGCGGCAGCGCGCAGCCGATCTTCAGTTACGCGACCGGCGGCTACTATCATGAAGGGGCCTCGGTCGAGGACTACGCACGGGAGCTAGCCGGTTTCGTCGGCCGCGGATACCGTGCCGTCAAGTTAAAGACTGGGGCGGAGGGCGTCGCTGACGAGGCCCAGCGCGTGCACGCCGTGCGCCAGGCAATTGGCGAGAACATCTCGCTCATGCTCGACATGAACGCGCCCTATGATCTCGATACGTGCGTGGCGTTCGCGCGAGCCGTCGAGCCCTCGAACATATTCTGGCTTGAAGAGCCGCTGCATTGGTACTTGCAGCCATCAGACTTCTTGCGGCTCGCACAATCAACAGCAATCCCGCTGGCGCATGGGGAAAGGGAGCTGACTCGTTTCACCGTGCGCGACTTCATTGCGAGCGGGGCGATCCGCTATGTGCAATTCGACTCGACCCGGGCCGCCGGTTTCACCGAAGCCTTGCGCGTCGCCCACTTCGCCGAACAGCATGGCGTCCGGATTGCGCCTCACCTGGCACCCGAGATCCATGCTCACCTGGTGGCAGCCTTCCCGGGCGCGGCGTTCGGCGTCGAGACGCACGGGGGCCCCGAGCGCGATCCGCTCTGGTTCGGGCTGTTTACCGAACGCGCTCAGGTGCGCGACGGCTACGTGCATCTCAGCGACAAGCCAGGTTTCGGCGTGGAAATCGACTGGGAATTCGTCAAGCGCCATCGCGCTTGACGAATGACGGATCGTTGGCGCACCCGTCAACGAATTCGATATCGGTGCGTTCATAGCTGCTCCGACGCCTGGCCGATACACTGTAAAATGGCGACCAGGGCATCGCAGTTTTCGGATCGCTTACCAAAGGAGAGGTAGATGAATGCACCCGAGAGCCGGGCCGCCGCCAAGACAACGGCGCCGGCAACGGCGAGTGGAAAGGCACGGACGCTCAAGGGCGCCGATATCCTGATCGAGTATCTGGTGAAGGAGCGCGTTCCCTATTTGTTCGGTGTCTGCGGACATGGGAACGTGGGGCTGCTCGACTCGGCGCTCGGCGCGGCTGACCGCATCAAGACGATTTCCACCCATCATGAGCAATCGGCCGGTTACATGGCGGATGCGTATTACAAGATGCGCCACCAGCCCGTGGCGACCTACACCTCGTGCGGGCCTGGATCGTGCAATTTGCCGGTTGCGCTCGCCGGCGCGATGATGGACTCCTCCGCGTTTCTCGCGATCACGGCCAATGTGCCCACGGATCAGTTCAATCGGCTGCCGTTCCAGGAGACCGGCCGTTACTTCCAGGGCGATTTTCCTTCGGTGATCCGGCCCTACGTCAAGAAAAGCTTCCAGCCGACCCGCGTGGACATGATCCCGCTCGCGGTGCAGCAGGCGTTCACACTTATGCGCTCCGGCCGGCCCGGCCCAGTCAATATCGACGTTCCGCTCAATGTCTTCCAGGAGACGGCCGAGGTCGAGGTGCCGGATCCATACCCGCTCGTGAGCCAGCGCTTCCCGGGCGACCCCGCGGCTCTGGAGCAGGCCGTGGATTTGCTGCTCGGCGCACAGCGACCGGTGATCCTCGTCGGCCAGGGCGGGCTGCTCAGCGAGGCGAGCGAGGCGTTGCTCGATTTCGCTGCGCTGACAAAGATCCCTGTCGTCACCAGCCCGAACGGCAAGGGCGCCATCGACGAAACACACGAGCTAGCGTTCGGCGCGATCGGCCGCAACGGCACCTATGCCGCGACGGAGGCGGCGCGCAACGCCGACGTCATGCTTGCCATCGGCTGCAGCTTCGATGATCGCACGTCGAGCGCCTGGATCCATGGCTACACGTTTGCCATTCCGCCGACGAAGCTCATCCAGATCGATACGGACCCGGATGAGATCGGGCGCAACTATCCGGCCCATCTCGGGATACTGGGTGATGCTCGCGCGAGTCTCGAATTCATGATCCGTCTGGTTCGGGACAAACTGAGGGGGCAGGGCAAGGGGTACGGCGACTGGCTCGCGAAACTTCGCGAGTGCCGCAAGATCTGGGATGACTATCAGGACCAGTTCGTCGGCAGCGAGCAGGTCCCGTTGCGCCCCGAGCGGCTGATGAAGGGGCTTTCACGTGTCGTGCCCGAGAACGCGATTCTCGCGACCGACGTGGGCGTGCACCACAACTGGGTCATACAGCTCTGGGAGAGCCGGCGGCCGCGCCACCTGCTGCAGTCGTGGGGCTTTGCCTGCATGGGTTACGCAACCTCGGGGATACTGGGCGCGAAGCTCGCCCGGCCCGAGAGCCCTGCGGTCGCCGTGGTCGGAGACGGATCGTTTCTCATGACGCCGCACATTCTTGCCACGGCGGTCGAGTACGATATTCCCGCAGTGTGGGTGGTCTGGAACAACAACGGCTACTGCTCGATCCGTGACCTCCAGCTCGGATTCTTCGGCAAGGAGCTGGCGACGAGTTTCCAAAAAAACAAGACGGGCGAGTTGTACAGCCCCGATTTTGCAATGATGGCGCGCTCGTTCGGCGTCGATTCGGCCCGCGTGGAACGCACCGCGGACCTCGAGGGGATACTGGAGACGGCAATCAAGGCGAACAAGCCATACCTGGTGGAGGTCCCGGTCGATCGCGAGATACGGCCCGTCGGCACCGGCACGTGGTCGCTGCCGCCGCTGCCGCATCCGGAACCCAACTTCACGCAGCTCGCGCTCGGCAAGCGCTAGGAATTTCTCGGACTGCCCGTCCGAGAAATTCCTTATAAGCCCAAGAGATAGTGGTACGGTCTTAGAGGTATTCCCTGCGCGGCTGTTCCACGCACCAGCGGACCCGGTCTGCGGTCCGTTTGCCGATGCCCGGTACTTCAATCAGTTCTTCCGCGCGCGCTCTTATCACTGATTCCACGGCCCCGAACCGCGCCAGCAGTCGCCGGGCCCGTTCAGGGCCGATCCCGGGCAGACCTTGAAGAATGAAAAGCTGGCGAGCGCGCTTACCGCGCGGGCGATAGCCTGGTCGCGGCAACGCTCCGATGGCGTAGGCCTGCCCTTGCTGCGCGGCAAACAGAATCGTTCGCACAGTCTCTTCCGGCGTGCGCGTACGCAACAACGGAATGCCGCAGAAAAGCGTCACCGTTACCAGCGCACCCTGAATCGCCCCCCAATGAATCCCGCTCTCCGCAAGCTCCCGGCCCGTACCCTCTAGGATCAACGCGCGCCGCAAGGGCGTTACGGCAAGGCGGAGAGCCTGGCTGAACAACCGGCCGCTGATGATTGCGGCCAGGAGGTCCGCCGTGGTCTTGCGCTCGAACAGAAACCGCCCGTCGACCAGATAGTCACCGAGCTTCAAGCGCGTGACCGCAACGCGGAAGTCAGGCGACTCCTGCAATAGCCCAACGACCGGGCTTTGTGATTCGCGATCATCTACCTGGATCGAAAAAGGCTTCAATTGGCACCCACCGCGCGCGTCCCTCAGACGGTAACGCATGGTTGTCAATCTCGTTGACAACAAAAGTTCGCGAGTTACTGCGTAAAGAACTCACGAACTTTTTCCATCCATGACTTGGCGCGCGGATTGTGGCGTCCTGCGCCTGTCTGGTTGATCTGCTCGAGCTCGACCAGGAGCTCACGCTGGCGCGCCGTGAGGTTCACCGGTGTCTCGAGCATCACGTGGCAGATGAGATCGCCGTGGCTCGCGGAGCGCACTCCCTTGATGCCCTTGTTCCGCAACCGGAACATCTGGCCGGTCTGCGTCCCCGACGGCACCTTGATCTTGGCGTAACCATCGAGTGTCGGAATCTCGATTTCGCCGCCGAGCGCCGCCACCGTGATGCTGATGGGCATCTCGCAGTGCAGGTCATTGTGGTCGCGCGTGAAAACCGAGTGCGGCCGGATGTGGATCACGACGTAGAGATCGCCGGGGGGGCCGCCGTTCATGCCGGCCTCGCCTTCGCCCGAGAGGCGGATGCGGTCGCCTTCGTCCACCCCGGCGGGGATTTTCACCGAGAGCGTCTTGTGCCGCTTGACTCGCCCGGCTCCGCTGCAGCTTTGGCATGGTGAAGCGACGATCTTGCCGTTGCCGTGGCAGCGCGGGCAGGTCTGTTGGATCGAAAAGAAACCCTGCTGCATGCGCACCTGGCCGTGGCCCTGGCAGGTGGGGCAGGTGCTGGGCGAGGTGCCCGACTTGGCGCCAGTGCCGTGGCAGGAGTCGCACTGCTCCATTGCGGGGATGCGGATGCGCGTCTCGGTGCCACGCGCCGCCTCCTCGAGCGAGACCTCGAGGTTGTAACGGAGGTCCGCGCCGCGGAACACGTTCGAGCGCGAGCGACCCCCGCCAAAGATGTCGCCGAAGATGTCGCCGAACGCATCGGCAAAGCCGCCGGCTCCAGCGCCGAAACCGCCGGCACCCGCTGCCATGGACGGATCCACGCCAGCGTGACCGAACTGGTCGTACGCCCCACGTTTCTGGGTGTCGGACAGGATCTCGTAGGCTTCCTTGGCTTCCTTGAAATGCTCCTCGGCCTTGGGATTGTCCGAATTGCGATCCGGATGCCACTTCATGGCGAGCTTGCGGTACGCTTTCTTGATGTCCTCGTCGGAGGCGTCGCGGTTCAGCCCGAGCACATCGTAGTAGTCTCTTTTCGCCATTTGTGTTCTTCACCACAGAGACACGGAGTCAGGAGTCACAGAGGCCGCTGCGTTCTTTCAACGCGAAAAAACGCAAGCGCAGGTCAAGGTGCCCCTGACCCTGCTTGCGTCTCCGCAATCCAGACTTTGTGAAGTTGTCAGTGTGTCTGTGCCTCGGTGGTTGATCGTTATTTCTTTGCGTCTTTCACTTCCGAGTACTCCGCATCGACGACATTGCCGTCGTCCTTCTTCTCGCTGGCAGCCTCGGCGCCGCCCGCGGCCCCCGCGCCGTCGGCGCCCTGGGGCTGCTGCTTGGCCTGCTCTTTGGCGTACATCTTCTCCGCGAGCTTGTGCGCCGCCTGCGCGAGCGCCTCCGTCTTGGCCTCGATCACGGCCTTGTCCTCGCCTTTCAGCGTTTCCTCGGCTTCCTTCAGCGCCTGCTCGATCTGCGCCTTTTCCTCGCCGTTGAGCTCGTCGCCGTGGTCCTTGAGCGATTTCTTCACGCCGTGAATGATGTGATCGCACTGGTTGCGGGCGTCCACGAGCTCGCGCGCCTTGCGGTCTTCCTCGGCGTTCACCTCCGCGTCCTTCACCATGCGCTGGATCTCCTCTTCGCTGAGACCCGAGCTCGCCTGGATCTTGATCTTGTTCTCCTTGCCCGTCGCCTTGTCCTTCGCGGACACATGCAGGATGCCGTTCGCGTCGATGTCGAACGTGACCTCGATCTGCGGCATGCCGCGTGGCGCCGTCGGGATGTCGGCCAGATTGAACTGGCCAAGGCTCTTGTTCACGCGCGCCATCTCACGCTCGCCCTGCAGCACGTGAATCGTGACCGCGGTCTGGTTGTCGTCCGCCGTCGAGAACACCTGCGTGGCCTTGGTCGGGATCGTGGTGTTCTTCTGGATGAGCTTGGTCATCACGCCCCCGAGCGTCTCGATGCCGAGCGAGAGCGGCGTTACGTCGAGCAACAGCACGTCCTTGACGTCGCCCTTCAGCACGCCCGCCTGGATCGCAGCGCCGACCGCCACGGCCTCGTCCGGGTTGACGTCCTTGCGCGGCTCCCGCCCAAAGAACGCCTTGACCTTCTCCTGGACCTTGGGCATGCGGGTCTGTCCGCCCACGAGAATGACATCGCTGATATCCGAGGTCTGGATGCCGGCGTCCTTCATCGCGATGCGGCAAGGCTCGATGGTCCGGTCGATGAGGTCCTCGACCAGGCTTTCGAACTTTGCGCGGGTGATCTTGATCCCCAGGTGCTTGGGCCCGGATTGATCGGCCGTGATGTAGGGCAGGTTGATCTCGGTCTGCTGCGACGAGGAGAGCTCGATCTTGGCCTTTTCCGCCGCGTCCTTGAGCCGCTGCAGCGCGAGCATGTCCTTGCGCAGATCGAGGCCGCTCTCCTTCTTGAATTCGTCGCACAGGTAATCGATTACCCGCTGGTCGAAGTCCTCGCCCCCGAGGAACGTGTCGCCGTTGGTGGAGAGCACTTCGAACTGCTTCTCGCCTTCGACATCGGCGAGCTCGATGATCGAGACGTCGAAGGTGCCCCCGCCGAGGTCGTAGACCGCGACCTTGCGGTCGCCCTTGCCGTGCTTGTCCATGCCGAAGGCGAGCGCGGCCGCCGTCGGCTCGTTGATGATCCGCTTGACGTCGAGGCCCGCGATGCGGCCGGCGTCCTTCGTCGCCTGGCGCTGGGAATCGTTGAAGTAGGCGGGCACCGTGATCACCGCCTCGGTGACGGACTCACCCAGGTAGTCTTCCGCGGTTTTCTTCATTTTCGCGAGCACCTGCGCCGAGACCTCGGGCGGCGCCATCTTCTTGGTCCGCACCTCGACCCAAGCGTCCTTGTTGCCCGCCTCCACGATCTTGTAGGGAACGACCTTGACGGCCTTCTGCACTTCACTCTCCGCGAACCGCCGGCCGATCAGGCGTTTAACCGCATAAAGGGTGTATTGGGGGTTGGTGACCGCCTGGCGCTTCGCCGGCGCACCCGTAAGAATCTCTCCATCGTCCATGTACGCGACGGTTGAGGGCGTCGTTCGCGCGCCCTCCGAGTTCTCGATCACTTTAGGCTGGCCGTTTTCCATCACGGCCACGCACGAATTCGTGGTCCCCAGGTCAATCCCGATGATCTTTGCCATGTCTCTACCTTTTTGGTTTTCCTGAAAAATCCTTCATGAGAGGGATATTGGGGTCAACCCTCAACTTTCAACGCTTTTTGCCTTCGCCACCGTCACCAGCGCAGGCCGGACCACTCGGTCGTGCAGCAGGTAGCCCTTCTGCAGGACCTGGACCACGGTGTTGGGCTCGGCTTCGCACTCGACCACGCTGATCGCCTGGTGACGGTGGGGATCGAATTTCTGGCCCGCGGGGTCGATTTCAACCAGGCTGAACTTTTCGAATACGCTTCGGAGCTGCTTCAGCGTCAGCTCGACGCCGCTTTTCATGCTCTCGACGGATGCGTTCTCGACGACAAGGGCCGCTTCGAGGCTGTCCTTGACTGCAAGCATCTCGGTTGCAAAACTTTCCGCCGCAAACTTGTGGGCACTGGCAATGTCGACCTGCGCGCGCTTGCGAATGTTGTCCGCTTCCGCCCTCGCACGCAGCCAAGCATCATGGTGTTCCTGTGCCGCGAGCTCGGCGCGCTTGAGCAGCACCTCGGGGCTCGGCATCGTTTCGGCAGCGGGGGACTCGGGTGCTTGCTGCGGCGTTTCGGGCGCGCCCGGTTGCTCCGTCAGTTCGCCCGCCAGTCCTTCCTGCTGGTTCAAGTCAGCCGTGCGGGCATCGGGTGTTTCCTGCATCATGGTCTCCCTCTCGACTTCAAAAAGATTGGGCTATGCGTGCCCATTTCAAGGGAACAGAGATATTTTTGTAACTGCTTGTCAGGATTGAGATTTTCATGGACAAGAACGAACCCGAGATCGTGGGTACCACCGGCGAGCTCGGGAGCCGCGTGCGGGGCGCGGCGTTCTATGCGGTCAAGAACCTTCGGCCGGAGCAAAGCGTGGTGCTTCTCACCGCCGAGGAGCAGAACCTTTGTCCTCGCTGGCGGGCGCGGCTCGCGCGTCGCGGCGCGGCCGAGGGCGCGGCGCTGCTGGAGCGGGCGAGAGCACTGCTCGCCGAATAACCGGCGCGAGTGCCACGCGCCGCTATTCACCCGCTTTCACCGGCATTCATCGGCTTTCATCGGCGGCTTAATGGGCGTTGGGTCTTTGGTGTTTTCAGCGCTTAGGCGGCGAGCGCTATCAGCGGGCGAACGTCAGCAGCCATGTCCAGCTTCCAGACACCTTCGGCCAGGCGACGCGCGTTGTCCAGTCCGATCGCCGGCTCGGCGTTGGCGAGGAACTTGGCCTCGATCGCCGCATCGCTCATGGGGTTGTCGACTGTGCCGCTAGCATGGTCCATGCTCGCTTCGTGGGCCGTCCCGCCGATGACGACTCGCGCCCAGGCCTGGTCCGTGCGAAAGCTCTCGTCCGCCACCGCCGTGACCTTGCGGCGCAGTGCGGTGACTGTGGCATCCAGCGCGCGCTGATCGCTGTACTGCGCGATGCCAGCAGCGCCGTCGATCAGCGCAACGGCGGCGCTGTGATAGACGCTGAATTTCGACTGCAAACCGGTGGC
>JAOTTL010000237.1:0-4857 GCA_029864385.1 Betaproteobacteria bacterium
TCTGCTGGTGGTGCATCCCACCCTTCCCGCGCGGTCCATCAAGGAGTTCGTGGCGCTGGCCAAGTCGAAGCCGGGGCAGATCTACTACGGCTCCGGCGGCACAGGCTCGCCACCGCACCTGTCGGCGGAGATCTTCCGGACCATGACCGGAATCGACATCTTCCACGTCCCGTACAAGGGCGTGACGCCCGCGATGATCGATACCATGTCCGGGGAGGTTCAGATGGTGATTTCCGTCATCCCGGCCGTGCTCCCGGCGGTGAAATCGGGCAAGGTGCGGGCGCTGGGCGTCACCAGCACCACGCGCTCGCCGCTCGTGCCGGACATTCCCACGATCGCGGAAACGGTTCCGGGCTACGAGTTCATCGGCTGGTACAGCCTCGTTGCCCGCGCGGGCACGCCTGCGTCCATCCTCGCGAAGCTCAATGCCGAAATCACCCAGGCGCTGAAGACGCAGGAATTCCGCAGTCGACTGCTCGCGCTGGGCGCCGAGCCGCGCTCGAGCACGCCCGATGAGTTGGACAAGTGGATCAGGCTGCAATCGGAGAAGATGCGCAAGGCGATCGTGGCCTCCGGGACGCGCCCGGAGTAGACGCTGCCTTGAGAGCCACAACAGCCGGGGAAACACAGGCAGGGGTCGGGAATGGCGTTGCTCTTGTTCGTTCTTGCATTACGTCCGTGTGCTTCCGTGGCCATTGAAATGTTTTTTGACGTTTTTAAAACGGATTTGAAGGGACAGACGATATGCCAAGGATGACCGGGTCGCGCGCGTTCGCGGAAATGGTGAAGAGCTACGGCGTCACGCACGTGTTCTTCGTGCCCACGATCCTGCTCGAGGCGATGGCCGAGATGGACGGCCTCGGCGTGCGCAAGATCCTGACTCACGGCGAGAAGGCGGCGGCCTATATGGCCGACGGCTATGCACGCGCCGCCGGCAGACCTGGCGTTTGCCTCGCGCAGCAGATCGGCGCTTCCAACCTCGCAGCGGGGCTGCGCGACAGCTGGATGGCGGGTTCCCCGGTCGTGGCGGTCACCGGCGGCCCCGCCACTGCGGGGCGTTACCGGCGCGCCTACCAGGAGGTGGAGGATTTCACGCAGTTCGACTCCGTGACGAAGTTGAGCCTCGAAGTGGACGAAGTGACACGGCTACCCGATCTCTTGCGCCAGGCTTTCCGCGCGGCGACCACGGGCGCGCCGGGACCGGTGCACCTGCGGTTGCGCGGCTCCCACGGCCAGGGCGTCGAGATAGAGGCCGACCTGCAGCCGCTCAGCGAACCACAGTTTTCCCACGTGCCGGCGTTCCGCCCAGTGCCCGAGCCGGAGCGGGTGCGCGACGCCGTGGCGCAGCTTGCCAGAGCCCAGCGGCCGATCATCGTCGCTGGCGGCGGGGTGATCATGTCGCAGGCGCAGGCTGAGCTCGTCGAGCTGGCCGAGAAGCTGAAGATACCCGTCGCCACGTCGCTCACCGCCAAAGGTGCGATTCCCGACAACCACGCGCTCTGCGTCGGCGTCGTGGGGGTCTACTCCCGGGCCTGCGCGAACCAGGCCGTGTCCGAAGCTGACCTTGTGTTCTTCGTCGGCAACCACACCGGCGGCCAGGTGACCGCCAACTGGAAGGTTCCGGCCGCCGGCACGCCCGTCATCCAGCTCGACATCGACGGGGCCGAGCTGGGGCGCAACTATCCCAACACGGTTTCGTTGCTGGGGGACGCCAAGGTGGCCTTGCGCATGATGGTAGATGCTGCGCAGCTCAGAGCGCCCGACAGCGCTTTGCCGTGGACCGGCCGCGTGCAGCAACTCGTGAAGGAGTGGCGCGCGAAAATGGAGCCGATGCTGTGCTCGGAGGCTGTGCCATTGCGTCCCGAGCGCCTGTGCCGTGAGATCACCGAGGCGTTGCCCGATAACGGGGTCGTCGTGACCGATACCGGGCACGCCGGAATGTGGACCGGGCAGATGATCGACATTACGCGGCCCGGCCAGCGCTACATCCGCTGCGAGGGCTCCCTCGGCTGGGGCCTGCCGGGGGCGATGGGCGTGAAATGCGCGCTGCCTGACCGGCCGGTGCTGTGCTTCACGGGCGACGGTGGGGCCTACTACCACCTTCCGGAGCTGGAAACGGCGGCGCGGCACGGCATCAACCTGGTCGTGGTCATCAACAACAACAGCTCCCTCAACCAGGAGATTCCGCTCGTGCGCGCCGCGTACCAGGAGAAGCGCGACACGCTCTCCGGCGAAATGTGGCGTTTCCAGACGAACGCCAACCTCGGCAAGGTGGCCGAAGCGCTGGGTTGCGCGGCCTTCCGCGTGGAGAAGCCGGGTCAGCTGAAGGAGCTGCTGCCGCGGGCGTGGGGCATGAACAAGCCGGTGGTGATCGATTGCATCAGCGAGGAGCAGGCGCTCGCCCCGACCGCGTGGTTGCCGGCTAGCGGCGCGCGCGGGCGCTGATTCGTTACAGATTTAACCGCCGATAAACGCAGATCGACGCGGATCTATAACGCCAAGGCGCCGAGACCGCCAAAACGTCAAGCGCGCCAAGAAAACAATCTCTACTCACGGCTCACCGTTCACGAAAGTCTGTGAACCGCGGAGCACACGGAGAGAAACCAACCACGATTTGCGATTCAAGTTTCACAACTCACGATTCACTAAGGGGTAACACTTTTGAAAGCGATGGTGCTGAAACGCAAGAATGAGCCCTTTACGCTGGAGACGGTCCCCGATCCAGTACCGGGGGCGGGCGAAGCGGTTGCGAAGGTGCTCGCGTGCGGTGCGGGCCTCACGGTGCACCACACGAGGGCGGGCCGGAATCCCGTGCAGTTTCCGCGGATCGTGGGTCACGAGATCACCGGCGAGATCGTGGCGGTCGGAGCAGGCGTGACGCAGCTCAAGGCAGGGGACCCGGTCACTGCCTATTACTACCTCAGTTGCGGGCACTGCTATTGGTGCCGCATCAACCGCGAGACGCTGTGCGACAACCTCGCCGGCCATATCGGGCGCGATTGCGACGGCGGCTATGCCGAGTACATCAAGCTGCCCGCACGCAACTTCATCAAACTACCCGCCGGGCTCGACTGGCGCAAACATCCGGCCGAGGTCGGCGTCACCTGCGACGCGATCGCCACGCCGGTCAAGCTGATCCGCAGGGCGCGGATCAGTTACAACGACACGGTCGGCGTGTTCGGTGCGGGCGGCGGGCTCGGTGTGCACATGCTCATGCTCGCGCGCTGGGCGCGTGCGAGGAAAGTCATCGGCGTGGATGTCATGGCCTCCAAGTTCGACGCGTGTCTCAAGGCGGGCGCACATGTGACGGTCGATGCCTCCGGGGGCAAGGTCGACGAGCAGCTGCGCGAGCTCACCGGTGGCAAAGGCGTGGACGTCGCGATCGATTTCGTGTGTACGGCGGAGACGACCGAGGCAGCGATTGGTTCGCTTAACAAAGGGGGCAGGTTGATGCTGCTTGCCGGCCAGGGAAGAGGGTTCCACGCTGACCGCACGATCCAGCGTAACGAGCTGGAGGTTATGGGCAGCCGCTACGCGACGCGGCAGGAGGTTATCGAGTCGCTCGAGCTCGTCGCCCGAGGGGATATCTGGCCGATGGTAAACGTAAAAGTGCCGCTCGCGGAGGCGGAATCCGTACACCAGCAGCTGGACAGAGGGCTCGTCACCGGCCGCGCAGCGTTGATGATGGGTTGAAGAAGAGCGCTTATCCGGGAGTGGCAGCAGCCGTGAAACCACCAATCAAGATTCGCGATCTCCTGACCGGAAAGCACGCGCTGCTTGCGCCAGCCGTGTTTAACCCGCTCAGCGCGAAGCTGGCGGAACAGGCGGGCTTCGAGGTGCTCTACCTGGGTGGCGGGCTGCTGGGCTACGCCAAGACCGTGCTCGAGGCGAATCTCAGTCTCACGGAGATGGTCCAGGCGGGCATTGAGATCCGGGCGGCCTGCAATCTCCCGTTGATCCTCGACGGCACGTGCGGCTGGGGCGATCCGATGCACGTGGGATTTTCGGTGAGGGCCGCGGAGGCCGCCGGATTCTGCGCGATCGAGATCGAGGACCAGCTGCTGCCGAAGCGCGCGCATCACCACGTCGGGATCGAGCATATGATCCCACAGGAGCTCATGGTCGCGAAGGTGCGCGAAGCGGTGCGCGCGCGCCGGGATGGCGAGTTTGTAATCATTGCGCGCACGAACGGCGTGCGCGCGAGCGGCATGGACGACGCATTGAGCCGCGCGACCGCGTACCGCGAGGCGGGGGCGGACGTCCTCTACATCTCGCCGCGCACGCCGGAGGAAACGCGGTTCGTGGGCGAACGCCTTGGGCCGCCGCTCATGTTTTCGCTTCCGGGAGACGGCCCGCAGGACCTCGGAATGTCCCTCGACGAGCTGGGCGCGCTGGGCTATCGGCTGTTGTCTGTCACGACCCCGGCATTGTGGTTTCACCGCACGATGCAGCAGGGGTATCAGGCGCTGGCGGCCGGCAAACCCGTTCCGGCGCTTTCCGGCACGTCGCGCAAGGCCGAGCAGGATGCGCTGCACGACACGCTCGGACTCGATGCGCTCCTGGCGCTCGAGAAGGCCACCGTGGAGAAAACCGGTGACCGGTGATTCAAGCGTGATGGGTGACGGGTGACGGGTGATGGGGCTAACACCCGTAAATCTTAAATAATGGCTTGTTTCTCTCGGCGTGCTCTGCGGTTCAATTAGCGTTTTCTTGCTTGGCGCCTCGGTGGCTCAGTTCGGGAGTTTATCGGCGTTGATCGGCGTGCATCGGCGGCTAATAAGGATTTTTCCGTTTCGGTACATCTGTGTCTATCTGCGTTTATCTGCGGCCATGAATAAAGTCAATGGATAAGACTCT
>JAOTTL010000070.1:0-19404 GCA_029864385.1 Betaproteobacteria bacterium
GGAGCAATGCTTCAGAATGCCCTCGCGGGTCTCGAACGTGAGGTTCAGGCCGTCGAACGCAGCGTAACGCTGCTCGAGCAGGTCCACGACGCGCAGGCTCTGCAGATTGTGCTCAAAGCCACCATGGCGCCTCATGCAGGCATGGAGCGCATCCTGACCCGCGTGGCCGAAAGGGGTATGGCCAAGATCGTGGGCAAGGGCAATCGCCTCGGTGAGGTCTTCATCGAGCCGCAGGCTGCGAGCGACGGAGCGCGCAATCTGGGCAACCTCCAGACTGTGCGTCAGTCGCGTCCGGAACAGATCGCCTTCGTGATTGACGAAAACCTGCGTTTTGTATTCGAGGCGCCGGAAAGCCGTCGAATGAATGATCCGGTCGCGATCGCGCTGATATTCACTGCGGCCGCGGGGCGGCGCTTCCCGGTACCGTCGCCCGCGTGACCGCTCGGGGTGCGCGGCGCAGGGCGCGAGTGCCGAGTCACGCATGCACTTGCGGGCCTCCGAGCACGTCCGCGAGGGCAGTCTGGCCGACTTCTTCTGAAACGAACGCCTCCCCGATCCGCGCCAGCAATATGAAGCGGTTGCGTCCGCCCTTGACCTTTTTGTCATGGCCCATCAATTCGAGGTAGCGATCGCGCCCGAGCTCAGGCGCTTCGATCGGAAGGCCGGCAGCCGACAGGAGCTGGCTTGTGCGCGAGACTTCTTCCGTGCCGATCAAGCCCAGCTTTTGCGCGAGCCGGGCTGCCAGCACCATCCCCGCCGCTACGGCTTCCCCGTGCAGCCATACGCCGAACCCGAGCCCCGCTTCGATAGCATGCCCGAACGTGTGGCCGAAATTCAGCAGCGCCCGTTGCCCTTCGTCGCGCTCGTCGAGGGCCACGATTTCCGCCTTGTTGGCGCATGAGCGTTCGATTGCATAGGCAAGCGCTTCGGGTTCCCGCTGCACGAGGCGGTGAATGTTGCTCTCCAGCCATTCGAAAAATGCGCGGTCGCAGATCAGGCCGTATTTGATGACCTCAGCCAGTCCGGCGGAGAGCTCGCGGGCGGGCAGAGTGGAGAGGGTATCCGTATCGCTGATCACCGCCAGCGGCTGGTGGAAAGCCCCGACCATGTTTTTCCCGAGCGGGTGATTGATCCCGGTTTTGCCGCCAACGGCCGAGTCCACCTGAGCGAGCAGCGTGGTCGGAACCTGGACGAATGGAACCCCGCGTTGATAGACCGCAGCGGCGAAGCCGGCCAGATCACCGATGACCCCGCCCCCGAGTGCTAGCAGGGTCGTGCCGCGTTCGCTGCGGTTCTGCAACAGGGCGTCGAATATCTGGTTCAGCGTCTCCCAGTTCTTGAAGGATTCGCCGTCCGGCAAAGTGATAGGCACGGCGTCTACGCCTTGCGTTTCAAGTGCTCTCCGCAGGGAGGCAAGGTAAAGCGGGGCTACGGTCGTGTTGGTCACGATTGCCACCTTGTTCTGCGGCAATCGGGTTGCGATCAACTCCGGGTGCGCGAGCAGGCCCGCTCCAATATGGATGGGATAGCTGCGTTCCGCGAGGGCAACGGTGAGAGTTTCCATGGTAGGCGTAATCAGTGAGTGTCAGCCAGCGGGAAAAGGATTGTCCTCGCAGCCGCCGGCCCGCGCCTTGAACTCCAGAATCTTGCGCTCGAGCTTGCTCGCGAGAGCGCCCAGGCTCTGGCTGCCAGTATCGACGATGATATCAGCGATCTCAAGATAGAGCGGATCGCGTTCCGCGAACAACTGCTCGAACCGGGCCATCCGATCTTCCGTGTTGAGCAGCGGGCGATGCTTGTCGTGGCGCGTGCGGCGCCACAAATCGGCAGGCGCGGCGCGCAGATAGACCACGATACCGTTATCGGCCAGAAGCTTGCGGTTGGGGACGGAAAGAACGGCACCCCCGCCCGTTGCGACGATTACGTTCCTGCGGTTTGCCAGCTCGGCGAGCATCTTCGATTCGCGCGCCCGGAAACCGCTTTCACCCTCGATTTCGAATATGATCGAAATCTTTACCCCGGTCGCGCCTTCGATCTCGTGGTCGCAGTCGGAGAAATCCTTTCCGAGCCGTTGCGCGAGGAGCTTGCCGACCGAGGTCTTGCCGGCGCCCATCAGGCCCACCAGGAAAATATTCTCCGGGACGTGTTCGTTAGCGTGGGGTGGCCTGCTGGTGCCCATCATGCCGGGATTCTAGCGGAATGTGGTCTGGCCTAGTGCCAAATGGAGGAAAACAAAAAAGGCGGCCTGCGGGCCGCCTTTTTGCTGAGATTTCCCGAACCTACCGGCGCAGACTCACGTTGTCCTTAATCACTTTAGGCGTAATGAAAATAAGGAGTTCTGTCCGGTCATCCTGTTTTTGGTTTTGTTTGAAAAGGAAACCGACGTAGGGCAGATCACCCAGCACCGGCACCTTGCTGGTCGTCGAGCGTTCTTCCTGCGTGTAGATGCCCCCGATGACCACCGTGCCGCCGTTCGACACGAGCACCTCCGTGGTGATTTGCTTGGTATCGATCGACGGCCCGGAGAGTGTCTGTTGTCCCACGCTGTCCTTGTGGACGTCGACGTTCATGATCACGTTGTCGTCCGGTGTGATCTGCGGCTTCACCTTCAGAGAGAGCGTCGCTTTCTTGAACGAGACGCTCGTTGCGCCGCTCGACGTGGCCTGCTGGTACGGGATCTCCGTGCCTTGTTCGATTATCGCCTCAACCTGATCCGCCGTGATCACGCGCGGGCTGGAGATGATCTTGCCCTTGCCATCGGCCTGCAGGGCCGTCAACTCAAGATTGAGGAATTTTGTCCCCGACTGGTTGAACAGCAATAGCGAGAAGGCACCGGGGAGTGCGCCAGCTATGCCTTGCGCCGGCAAGTTCACAGACAGGGAATCCGTGGGCCAGACGGGGACGGTTGCGGACTGCCCAGTATGGAAACCGGTGTCGGCAAGACTGCCGCCGCCCAAAATGCGCTTATTGGCGCCGCCAGTCCCGAGTTTAGTGCCCCGCCCCGTCTGATCATGGTAGCCGAGCCGAACGCCGAGGTTGCGGGCAAACTGGTCCGTGGCCTCAACGATCCGCGATTCGATCATGACCTGCCGCACCGGGATATCCACGCGCTGGATCAGCGTGCGCACCTCCTCGAGATGCGTGGGCGTGTCCTGCACGAAGACGGTATTGGTCCTCGTATCAATGACCGCGCTGCCACGCTTGGAGAGAATGCGCTGCTTGTCGTCGGTGAGGAGCGTACGGAACGCTTCCGCCTTCTGGTAATTCAACTGAAAGATTTCGGTGCGGGTTGGCTCGAGATCCGCGATCTGCTGTTTGGCTTCCAAGGCGAGTTTCTCGCGGGTGGCCAGCTCGTCACGCGGCGCGATCCAGACCACGTTACCGGTCTTGCGCAGGTCGAGACCCTTGCTCTGAAGAATGATGTCGAGCGCCTGATCCCAAGGCACGTCCTTAAGTCTCAGCGTGAGGTTGCCCGTCACAGTATCGCTGGTAATGATATTGAGGCCTGTGAAATCCGCGATCACCTGGAGAACCGCACGCACCTCGACGTTCTGGAAGTTGAGAGAAAGCTTTTCGCCAGTGAAACCCGGGCGCACGAGGCGATTCGGGTCCTCGACGATCTGCTTCACTTCGACGATGAAGCGGGTATCGGTCTGGTAGGCCGTATGCTCCCAATTCCCGCTCGGCTCGATCACGACCCGCGTGTTGTTGCCCTGGGAGAATGCGTCCACGCGCTTCACCGGCGTGCCGAAGTCGGTAACGTCCATGCGACGCTTGAGATTATTCGGCAGCGCGGTATTGATGAAATCAATGACGATCGCGCGTCCTTGCTGCTTGAGATTTATGCCGACGGCGCTGTCGGACAGATCGACGACGACACGCCCCTCGCCGGAGCGTCCGCGCCGGAAATCGATGTCGCGCAGCGTGTGACCTGAATCGACAGGTTTCGCTTCCGCGAAGTGCGTGGTCACGCCGGTTGGAGCCGCGGCCGAAGCCGCCCCTTGCAATGTGATGAGCAGGGCCTGGCCCTCGATCTGCGTGTCGTAACTCTGCACGCGGTTGAGGTTCAGTACCAGCCGGGTGCGGTTGCCAGCCTGAACGACGTTGATACTGCGCAAATCGCCTTCACCGATTTCCTGGGTCGCACGGCCCATGGCACTGTTGGTGTCGAGGAAATCGAACGCGATGCGGGGCGGATTGTTGATGGTAAATCCCGCCGGAGGATTAACCGGAGCCTCTTTGAGAGAGACCTTAACCAGCAACTTGCCGCCGGCCTGGGGCGAAACGCTGATGCCCTGGATGGTGTTGGACTGGGCATACGCAGCCACGCTCCCGGCAACCATTATGGCCGCCAGAACGACGCGCAAGATTGGGGGAACAAAACGGGTAGCGACGCTCATTGTTCTTGCCTCCGATTAATCCTGCAGCAGCATGGTGCGCTCTTCTTCTTTCCATTCACCGCTGCTGTCCTGAACGAGCTCCTTCAATTTGATAGCGGATTCGGATACGCCGATGATTCGACCGAAGTTCTGCCCCAAGAAGTTGCCTGACGTGACTCGGAAGAGGTTGTTGTCCGGGGTTTGGACCAGAGCATGGAACTGTTTCTCCTTTTCCAGGGTACCGACCATCTTCAGGTTCTCGAGTGGATACGCCTCGAGCGGTTCCTTGCGCCGGTCCGGGTCGGGAGGCGCTACGCCGCCAGCGACCTTGATCCCCTTGGGCGGCTCAATCTTCCGGGGTACGAACGGATCCAGAGAATCAAACGCATTGTAAGAAAAGGCCTCGTAGGGCCTCACTTCCGGGAGCGGTGGAATACGGCCGTGCGGCAGATTTTCGGAATCCTTTACGAACTGCCTCAGGTCCGAATGCTGCTCGCCGCCACACGCCGCGAGCGTGAGGAGCGAAAGCGCGATGGTGATGGCTCTGAGCTTCATCTTCTCTCCCCGCCCTTCTTGGCCGCAGCTTTTCTCTGCTGCGAAAGTTCTTCTTGATCAAGATAGCGGAATGTTTTCGCTGTGGCATTGAGCACCAGGGTGTCGCCACCCTTGGCGTCCTTACCCGCGCTGCCTTTCCCCGCGGCGAGCGCGATATCGTTCAGCGTCACGATACGAGGTAGCTTCCCGATATCGCTCGCGAAGGCGCCGATGTCGTGATAGCTGCCGGTAAGCTTTATAGTTATCGGTAGCTCGGCGTAGAAATCGCGCTGACTCTCGGTGGCGGCCGGCTTGAAAAGCTCGAACTGCAATCCTCGTCCCAGGCCGGCTTGGTTGATATCCGTGAGGAGCGCGTCCATTTCCGATTTGCCCGGCAATTGCTTGAGCAGCGCACCGAACTGCTTCTCAATGTCTTCCAGTTGTTTGCGATAGGCAGGCAGGTTGATGGCGCGCCTTTTCTTCTCCAGGAACGTCGTGCGCAGCTGATCTTCCTTTAGCTTTTCGGCGGTGATCTGCTCGATCTGGTGCTGCCAGTCGAACCAGTAGCTCGCGAATATCAGCAAGAGCAGCAGGAGCAGCAGCGCACCGAACTTGGGCCCGATCGGCCAGCTACCGATCTTCTTCGGATCAAGCCGCCTGAGGTCGTCTAGTGTCATGGCTATCGCTCATTACCCTTTGGCCGGGCGTGCCCCGGGTCTTTTGGGCGTCTTTTCTTCGGTCTTGGCGCGCGTGATGTGGATATTCATCGTGAACTCGTTGATCCGCTGCCCGCGCAGCTGTACCGCCTTGATCTCGACGAGACCCGGATTCTCAAGGGATTGCGAGGAATCCAAATTGCGCATCAACGTCGACACCCGTGCCTGCGACTGCGTATAGCCTGTAATGGTGACGACGCCGCCTTTTTGCTTGATGCCTTTGAGGTAAATGCCGTCGGGCAGCTGCCTGACGAGCTGGTCGAGCAGGTGCACCACCTCCGCCCGATTGCCCTGCAACGTTTCAACCACCTTCTTGCGCGCAAGCAGCGCGGCGGTTTGCTCCTGAAGTTTCTTGATCTCGGCGATCTGCTTGTCGAGCTTGACGATTTCTTCAGCGAGGTAACTGTTTCTACTTTGCTGCTCCTGCAAACGATCGCTCAAATAGGTGTGCACGGAGAACCATGAGGCCAGCCCGACGGCGGCCACGAAGGCAAGCAGAATGAAGAACTGCTGCTGCTGTTGTTTGCGCCGGGCCTCGCGGTGCGGCAACAGGTTGACGCGGATCATGAGCCGAACCTCCGCATGGCGAGCCCGCACGCCACCATTAACGACGGCGCGTCCTGAGTCAGATTGCGGGGTCGGATCCTTGACGAGAGGGCCATGTTCGCGAACGGGTTCCCGATGATGGTATTTACCTGAACACGCCTGCCTACGGCCTCATCCGCCCCCGGTATCGCAGCGCTGCCGCCCGAGAGTACGACGTGGTGGACCTGGTTGTGTTGGGTCGAGGTGAAGAAGAACTGCAGTGCGCGTGCAATCTCGAGGCCCATCATGTCAAGAAATGGGTGCAGGACTTCGGACTCATAGTTTTCCGGGAGTCCGCCGGCGCGCTTGGCGGCTTCAGCCTCCTCTGGCGACAACCCGAATCGGTTCTGTATTTCCTGGGTCAGCTGATTGCCGCCGAAGGCCTGCTCGCGCGTGTAGACTGACTGATCGTTGCGCAGAACGTTGATCGTCATCACGGAGGCCCCCACGTCCACGACCGCGATGTTCTGGTCTTTGCCTTTCTCGGGGAACTGATCCTCGATCAGTTCGAAGGCGGCCTGCGAGGCGAAGAGATCCACATCCATGACCGCCGCTTTCAGCCCTGCCACCTCGGCCGCCGCAACCCGATCCTCGATCTTTTCCTTACGCGAGGCCGCGATCAGCACTTCGACGTCCTCTGGGCTGTTCGGCGCGGGGCCGAGCACCTGCCAATCGAGATTGACTTCATCCAGAGAAAAAGGGATGTATTGGTTTGCCTCGGTTTCCACCTGCAGCCCGAGATCGTCTTCGGTCTGGCCAGCAGGCACGAGTATCTTCTTACTGATTACCGCCGCGCTGGGCAGGGCGAGAGCGAGGTTTTTAATGCCACTCCCCAAACGTTTGTGGCAGCGCTTGAGGGCGTCGCTCACGGCGTCCAGGTTGTTGATGTTGCCCTCGACTACGGAGTCCTTGGGCAGTGGCTCGATGGCGTAGCGCTCGACGCGGTACATGCCACGACCCGACTCGGAAATTTCCACCATCTTCACGGCCGAGGAGCTGATATCGACACCGATGAGTGGCGGCGTCTTGGTCTTGAAGAGGTCCTCAAGCGCGCCGAGGCTGAAACCGGATTTTCCTTTGATCATAGGGTAATGGACAAACAATCCAATAATTCACTTTAAAGCGTACCAACAACTATCTTGGGTGTAAAGTGTTTTTGAGCCATTTCTTTTGTCCGGAACCGTGCCTATAATCTCCCTGAGCGACCATAGCTTACCGCGCAACGCGTTTCGGTGCTGTGTCGAGGTTCACAATCTTAACGTTGTAGCCCATCTACCTGAATTACTTGTGGTAAAAACACAACATTATTCTGTAACTAATTGAGGTTTATGTCGTTTCGTTGGCTTGCCCTCCCCTTTCTTTTGATTCTGGCGGGCGCTCTCGCCGGCGTAATGATCGTCGCGTTCGCGGCAGCCCTCGTTTATCCCACGCTGCCGTCACTCGATGCGCTCACGAATTATCAGCCGAAGATTCCTCTTCGGGTCTACAGCGCTGATGGCAAGTTGATCGGCGAGTTTGGCGAGGAGCGCCGAGCGGTGGTCAAGATCAGTGGGGTACCCACGCCACTCATCGGTGCGATTCTTGCCGCGGAGGACGAACGTTTTTATCAGCATCGGGGCGTCGATTACATTGGCGTTGCGCGCGCGGCGATTTCCAACTTTGCATCGGGCGGCGTGCGGCAGGGAGCATCGACAATCACGATGCAGGTTGCGCGCAATTTCTTCCTTTCGAAGGAGCGTACGCTTACCCGAAAATTCAATGAGGCGCTGCTCGCTTTCAAGATTGAAGCGGACCTTGCGAAGGATCAGATCCTCGCGCTATACGTCAATCAGATCTATCTTGGGCGGCGAGCGTACGGCTTCGCCGCGGCAGCGCAGACCTACTTCGGCAAGACCCTCAACGAACTCGATCTCGCGGAGATGGCAATGCTTGCCGGGCTACCGAAAGCGCCCTCTCGTTATAACCCGATCGCCAATCCCAAACGCGCGAAACTGCGACAGCAATACGTACTTAGACGCATGCGCGAGCTGAGGCTAATTTCGGACGACGAGTTTTCGGCCGCCGATCGGGAGGAGCTGACGGTCAAGCTAAAGACGGAATCCACGGAATTCGCCGTGCACGCGGAGCATCTCGCCGAGATGGTTCGCCAGCTGCTCTACGAGCGCTACCGTGAGGAAGCTTACGCGCGCGGAATTCGGGTTTATACGACGCTTCTGACTTCACACCAGGAAGCCGCCTATAGGGCGTTGCGCCGCGGCGTGCAGGACTACGATCGGCGCCATGGCTATCGCGGCCCGGAAGGTTACGTGAGGCTGCCGGCAAAACTCACCGACGAGGTTCTGGAGGATGGTTTGCATGATGTGCACGCGAGCGATGACATATCACCGGCCATCGTGATTGAGGCCAGCACAAAACGCGTCAGGGCCTATCGCAAGGGCGGCGAGTGGATCAACATCAGTGAGAACGGACTTCGATTTGCGATTCGGCAGCTGGGCTCGAAGGTGCGCCCCAGCCAACGCATCCGACGTGGCGCCATCATCCGGGTGCAGCAGAACGCGAAGGGACGCTGGCACATTACGCAGTTACCGCTGGTCGAGGCAGCCTTCGTTTCTATGGATCCCCGCGATGGTGCCGTTCGCGCCCTTGTCGGAGGTTTCGATTTTGGTCGCAACCAATACAATCGCGTCACTCAGGCGCTCAGACAGCCCGGCTCGAGCTTCAAGCCGTTCGTATATTCCGCGGCGCTCGAGAAAGGTTTCACGCCGGCCACCATTATTAACGATGCGCCGCTCATGTTCACTGCTGCTCAGACCGGATCGGAGCCTTGGGAGCCGAATAATTTCGATGGAAAATTTTCGGGGCCTTTGCGCATGCGCATGGCGCTCGTCAAATCCAAGAATCTGGTGTCGGTACGGATTCTGCAGGCAATCTCTCCCCAGTACGTGCAGGATTATGCCGCGCGTTTCGGTTTTGATCCGAAGCTGCATCCCCCCTATCTGACCATGGCGTTGGGCGCTGGCAACGCGATGCCGATGCAGATGGTCACCGCTTATGCGGTATTTGCGAATGGTGGTTACCGGGTTGCACCGTATCTCATCGAGCGAATCGAAGATGCACAAGGCAAGGTATTGCTCGAGGCGCAACCGGCGGCTGCCGGAACAGGGGCCGAGCGCGTGATAGACGCGCGCAACGCGTTCGTCATGACCAGCATGATGCGTGATGTCGTGCGAATGGGGACAGCGGCGCGGGCAATGAAGCTAAAACGCACCGACCTCGCTGGCAAGACCGGTACCACTAATGAGTTCTTGGATGCGTGGTTCTGCGGGTTCAACCCTGGGCTGGTCGCGGTCGCGTGGATCGGTTTCGATACGCCGAAAACGTTGGGGCGTAACGAGACCGGAGCTCAGGCGGCTTTGCCCATTTGGATAGATTACATGGGAGCGGTACTGAAGGATGTGCCGGAGCAACCGCTCGTGCCACCCGAAGGCATCGTCGCGGTGAACGTCGACCGGGTAAACGGCTTGCGTGTGGCTGAAGGGCAGGGTGTCCTAGATTACTTCTATCAGGAGTTTCTCCCTCCCGAGCACGAAACGCTTGTCGGCGGCGTCGTCGGGGGAAACCGTCCGCCCGACGACGCGCGCAACCAGCTGTTCTAGGCGCCGTGGCCAGGGATTACGGCCGAAATGAGACGCGCGGTCGCATCGCGCACCTCGCGGCGCGACTGATGGCGGAGGATGGTATAGAGGATTACGCGCTGGCCAAGCGCAAGGCCGCGCGTCAAGCGGGGACGCCTGACGCGCGTGAGCTGCCCACCAACGAGGAAATCGACACGGCGCTCAAGGTTTATCGGCAGATCTACCAGCCTGACACGCATCGCGAGCGATTGCGTGCCCTGCGCAAAACGGCGGTGCGGGCGATGCAGAAGATGGTCCAATTCAATCCCTATCTCACCGGGTCGGTACTGAACGGCAACGCCGGCAAGTACGCGGACATCAACGTCCAGCTGTTTACCGAGAACGCGAAGGCGGTAGAGCTTTTTCTCATCGATCGCGGCATTCCGTACCGCGCGGCGCAAAGCCGTCTGTATTCTGGTGAGGAGTTACAAACGGTGCCAGTGTTCACCATTAGCGACGATGGCGTTGAAATTGAGATCACCGTGCTATCACCGCGAGACCTGCGGCTACCACTAAGAACCAGCGCAGAAGGCAAGCCAATCGAGCGGGCCAAACTGCGGATGGTTGAAGACTTGCTGGCGCAGGCGTAAAGGAGAGTTCCGCCCCGGGCCCCCTTGTCCGAAAGACCGACCGGGCGCTCGACCATTTCCTAATGGCAAACCGTGGCGCTTCCGCGTACGCGGTGCCCGCGGCGTGCGGCGACGAGCCAGAAGGGCATTCGGGATTTCGTCGCTTAGCGCACCGCCTTCAACCAACGCGCCACGTCGAGGGCAAAATAGGTGAGGATGCCATCGGCGCCCGCTCGCTTGAAGGCGGTAAGTACCTCCATCACGCACGGTTGCTCATCGAGCCAACCCCGGGCCGCGGCGGCCTTCAACATGGAGAACTCGCCACTGACCTGATACACAAAGGTCGGCGCGCGGAATTCATCCTTCACGCGGCGCACCATGTCGAGATACGGCAAGCCCGGCTTGATCATCACCATGTCGGCGCCTTCTTTCAGGTCGAGCCCTATCTCCCATAGCGCCTCGTCACTGTTGCCATAATCCATCTGGTAGGAGTACTTGTTGCCGTGTCCGAGCGCCCGTGCCGAACCGACGGCATCGCGAAATGGACCGTAAAAACCAGATGCGTACTTGGCAGAGTACGCGAGGATCCGGGTGTGAATGAACCGCTGCGCGTCCAGCGCGGCGCGGATGGCACCAATCCTGCCATCCATCATGTCGGAAGGTGCGACAATATCCACGCCAGCGCCAGCAACAGTTAACGCCTGCTTCTTGAGCAGGGCGACAGTTTCGTCGTTAAGCACATGGCCTGCCCGATCGACTACGCCATCCTGCCCGTGCGTCGTGTAGGGATCGAGAGCCGCGTCCGCGATCACGCCGAGCTCTGGCAGCCGCTTCTTGAGCGCCGCCACCGCGCGCGGCACGAGGCCTTTCGGGTTGATCGCCTCCCGTCCATCCGGTGTCTTCAAATCCCTCGAGATCATCGGGAAGACCGCAATGGCAGGGATACCGGCTTTCAGGCACTGCTCCGCATGCGGCAGCAGGCGGTCGATCGTGTAGCGCTGGATGCCCGGCATCGAGGGAACTGCCTCTACACGGTTCCGGCCCTCGATGACAAAAATCGGGTAAATAAGGTCGTCTGTTGTGAGCTGATGCTCACGCATGAGGCGGCGGGAAAATTCATTACGGCGCATGCGCCGCATGCGCCGCCGTGGGTACTCTCCTAGGGCAAACATGGATATCTAACCTTATGAATAAGAAGCCATATCTTAACCAGGCACGTGGGGGAACTATTGGCGATTATAGTCGTCTTAAATGGAGACGATGTTTAATCGTCTCCCGCTTCTCCTCCCTGAGCGGGTGCCTTAATTCCAAATTAGGGCTTTTTACCCCCGGTTTTACTCCCCTTTAACCGGGGGTTTTTTATTGCATCCAGCCAGCGATTACCTTACGCGCAGCCGGCACACCGTTCTGGGTCAAGCTGGAAAACAGCTGAACGGAAACGCCCAGGTAACTCCGGTCTAATGATTGCGTCGCGAGTTCCAGTGCCGCCGCGCCCTGCGCTCGTGAAAGCTTGTCCCCTTTGGTGAGGAGCACGTGGATCGGCTTGCCGGTCGCGGCAAACCATTCAAGGAGCTGGTGGTCGAGTGCGACCAGGGAACGACGGGCGTCGCAGATCAGTATCAGACCGCGCAGGCAGGCGCGGTTCATGAGATAAAAGCTTACCAGCTCGCCCCAATGCTCGCGTCGGGCGTGGGGGACCGCAGCGTAGCCATATCCGGGCAGATCAACGAGGTAACGCGCGCCCGCGAGGCTGAAGAAATTGATGGCTTGCGTCCGCCCCGGCCTTTTGCTGACGTGCGCAAGGCGTTGTCGATTGACGAGTACGTTCAGCACGCTCGATTTGCCCGCATTGGATCGTCCCGCAAACGCCACCTCCGCGCCACGGTCGGGCGGCAGCTCTGTTGGGCGGTAAACCGTCCGGTAGAATTCGGCGTGGGCAAATAGCGACATAGGTTCTTGTTATCGTGCCTGAAACTGGCGTGCGAACCGGTGCTTACTATACAATACGCGCTCCGCGCAATTTCGAAGTTGAAAGAGGATCCCGCATGAACTTCCGCTGGCTAGCAATGCCCGTCGTGTGCGTGCTCGCCGCTCCTGGCGCATGGGCTCAGACGCCTCCCAAGGCGGACCCGTCAAAAGGGCAGGCAATCGTGAGCCAGGTGTGCGTGACTTGTCACGCCCTGGATGGAAATAGCGCGCAGCCGGTGAATCCCGTTCTCGCCGGACAGCACGCGGGATATACAGCCAAGCAGCTCGCCAATTTCAAGTCGCAGGGCGGCAAGCCCGCTGAACGGCCTCATAACGTGATGGGCCCGATGGTCGCGAATCTTTCTGTCGAGGACATGCGCGATCTGGCGGCCTACTTCGAGATGCAACAACCCAAGCCCCGTACGGCGCGCGATGCCGAGCTTGTAATGCTGGGGCAAGCGATTTATCGGGGAGGGGTCGCATCGGCGGGAATAGCCGCGTGCAGCGCCTGCCACGGGCCAAACGGTGCCGGGATGCCGGTGCAGTTCCCGCGCCTGGCAGGTCAATATGCCGAATACACGGCGGCGCAGCTTCGGGCGTTCCGAGCGGGCACGCGCGCGAACGACCGGAACCGCATGATGCGCGCCGTGGCCGGGAAGCTGTCCGACAAGGAAATTGCGGCGGTTGCGGAATATATCTCCGGACTGCGGTGATGCAGCACGATGGGCGCGCGCGCCGCTCACCCTTGCTGCCCTGTGCCTAGCGGGTGGCCGAGAACGCTCTTGTTGCTGCGCTGATCGTCTTTTGCAGCTCTGTGGCACCATGCGCGCTGGAAACGAATCCCGCCTCGTACGCTGAAGGCGCTAGGTAAACGCCCTCGGCCAGCATGGCGTGAAAGAAGGCGTTGAAGGCATCCTTGTCGCACTGCATCACTTCCGCGTAGGTCGTCGGCGGCGTCGCGCGGAAATAGAGCCCAAACATTCCGCCTACGCTCTGGGCGGAGAAGGCGATGCTGGCGCTCTGCGCGGCGCGGCACAGGCCTTCGCAGAGATCACGGGCCGTCGCGGCCAAGCGGTCGTAGAAGCCCGGCGCGCGGATCAGCGCCAGCGTGGCTAATCCCGCGGCAACCGCCACCGGGTTGCCCGAGAGCGTCCCCGCCTGGTAGACCGGCCCCAGCGGCGCAATCGATTGCATGACATCGCGTCTGCCTCCGAACGCACCGACGGGCATGCCGCCGCCGATGACCTTGCCGAGCGTCGTCAGATCCGGTTGGACACCGTAGAGGCTTTGAGCCCCACCGAGCGCAACACGAAACCCGGTCATGACTTCATCGAAAATCAATAGGCTACCGTTTTTTGTGCAGAGCTTGCGCAACAGTTCAAGGAAGCCGGGTCGCGCGCTAACAAGATTCATGTTTCCTGCGACGGGTTCAACGATGACCGCGGCAATTTCAGACCCTTCGCGCGCAAAGATTTGCTCGAGGGAAATTTCATTGTTGTAGTCGAGCACCAAGGTATGCTGCGCGGTTTCGGCCGGCACGCCGGCCGAGCTTGGGTGGCCAAAAGTGAGCGCGCCCGAACCGGCCTTGACGAGCAGCGCGTCGGCATGACCGTGGTAACAGCCCTCGAATTTAATGATCTTCGCCCGACCCGAGAAACCCCGGGCGAGCCGTATCGCGCTCATGGTGGCCTCAGTGCCACTGCTGACGAGCCGCACCTGTTCGAGCGAGGGCACCAGTTTGCACAGAAGCTCGGCCATCTCGACTTCCTGCTCCGTGGGCGCGCCAAATGACAGCCCCCGCTCGGCAACCTGCTGCACCGCTCGAACCACCTCCGGATGGGCGTGGCCGACGACTAGGGGGCCCCACGACCCAACGTAATCAATATAGGCGCGGCCGTCAGCATCCCAGATCACCGCGCCCTTCCCGCGCTGGATGAAGGGGGGTGTTCCGCCCACTGACCGGAATGCCCGGACTGGAGAATTGACGCCTGCGGGGATGAAGTGCTGGGCATGCTGAAACAGTTTCTGGCTGCGTTTCATGTTCGTAGCGTTGTCTTGAAGAGTTCGTTGAAGCGCTCGGCGGCAACGCGGATGTCGGAGGCGGAGAAGAGGGCGGAAATGACGGCCACGGCATCGGCGCCAGCTGCGATGAGTTGCGATGCATTATCGAGCGTGATGCCCCCGATCGCCACAGTGGGTACCCCAAGCCCTTGCCTGGCTTCGCGCAGTAGCGTCAGGGGGGCGCGCACGGCCCCGGGTTTTACCACGGAGGCAAAGAAACTGCCGAAAGCCACGTAATCCGCTCCTGCGCGAACTGCCGCAACCGCATCCTCGAGGCGGTCGTAACAGGAGGCGCCAAGCAATTTTTCCGGCCCAAGGCGTGCGCGTGCCTCCGAAAGCATGCTGTCTTCCTTTCCCAAGTGCAGACCGTCCGCATCGAGTGCAGTCGCGACGTCGACGTCGTCATTAATGACGAGCGGGACACCGCGCGCCTGGCACAATGCTCGCAGCGTACCCGCCTGAACCAATCTCAGCTCGGGATCAGCCGTCTTGTTGCGGTATTGGACGAGCGCCGCGCCGCCGACGAGGGCGGCCTCGACTTTTGCCGCCAACTCAGCGGTGTCGGCGATGTCAGGCGTGACCGCGTAGAGTCCCCTAACTGCTGCCTTCATCGCGCTGCTCGTCTTCGTGTGCCCAGAACAGCCGGTCCGGGATGTGCTGGCCCATGCCGGGGCGAAACGCCGCCTTCAGCGCCTGCCAGGTGTACTCCTGCGCGTCCTTTACCGCGTCGCTGATTTCGAGCCCGTTGGCGATCGTAGCCGCGATCGCTGAGGCGAGCGTGCATCCGGAGCCATGATAGGACCCTGGCAGACGCTGCCAGGCGTCGCTGCGCACGACACCGTTCTGGCCGTAGAGCGTGTTCACGACCTGGGGCGTGTTCTCGTGCGTGCCCGTGACGAGGACATATTCGCAGCCGGAAGCGATGAGCTGCCGCGCGCACTCGGCAAGATCCGGTGCCTCGCCCTCCTCGAAATCGTCGGCCAGCCGACGAACCTCCAGCGTGTTAGGCGTCAGGATAGTGGTCTGGGGTACGAGCAGCTCTCTCAATGCGATGACCATTTCCTCATTGACGAGCTCGTCGCCGCGCCCCGAAGCCAGCACCGGATCGAGGATCAACGGCACCTCGGGATAGTCGGAAACGACCTCGGCGATGGCGGCAATTTGCTCGACGCTCCCGAGCAAGCCGAGTTTGAATGCGGCGACCGGGATGTCCTCGAGCACGCAGCGCGCCTGGTCGGCGACCCACTCGGCGTCAATCGGGCTGATACCATCCACCCCAATTGTGTCCTGAATGGTGACTGCCGTTACCACCGACAACGGGTGACAGCCCATGCTCGAAAGCGTCATGATGTCCGCTTGCAGCCCGGCGCCGCCGCTGGGATCCGTGGCAGCGAACACCAGCACTATGGGCGGGAGATCCGGCATGGGCAGGGGATAACGAATGACCGCAAACTTGGTTGCCGGCGGGTAGATTCGTTAAAATCGAATTTTAGCTTAAAACGGAAGCGAGCATGACGGATGCGGGCATGACGGGTGCAGAAACCCAGGTGTACAAAACTTACATGTGTCTGATCTGCGGTTTCATCTATGACGAAGCCGCGGGGCTTCCGGAGGAAGGGATCCCGGCCGGAACCCGATGGGACGACGTGCCGATTAATTGGACCTGCCCCGAATGCGGGGCCCGCAAAGAAGACTTCGAGATAGTCGAGATCTGAGGCGACCATGAGAATTCTCCACACCATGATCCGCGTTGGCGACCTAGAGCGTTCGATCGATTTCTACACGAAGGTTCTAGGCATGAAGGTATTGCGCAAGGCCGATTATCCGGGCGGGCGCTTTACCAATGTGTTCGTCGGTTTCGATGACGAATCAAGGGCGGCCGTTCTCGAGCTTACTAATAACTGGGATACCAAGTCATATGATCTCGGAAACGGCTACGGCCATGTGGCGGTTGAAGTCGACGACGCTTACAAGGCGTGTGCAGAAGTGAAGAAACGGGGTGGTACGGTCACTCGCGAGGCTGGCCCCATGAAGCACGGCACGACAGTGATCGCATTCGTCGAGGACCCCGACGGCTACAAGATCGAGTTCGTCCAGCGCCGGGGCGCTTAGGAAATTGTCGGAGCGGCGTCCGACAATTTCCCTACGGGAGATTTCTCCAGAACAAGATACCCGAATTGCGGCAGTGGCGCAGGCGATTTTCGGAGTCGTCTTTCCCTGGCTTAATTGTTCCTAGAGGTTGTTATCTAAGGAATTCGTGGGGTTGGGTCCCGACGAATTCCTTGCGGCAAAATCAGCGAGTCGCACGAACTCGGCGATCGCTAAATCCTGCGGGCGAAGGTTGGCGTCAACTTCGAGCCGGCTGAAATCATCGGCGCCGATATAGCGCTTGAGCGCGTTGCGTAGCGTCTTGCGCCGTTGGGAGAATGCGGCGGTCACGATGCGGCCAAACCACGCCTCGTCACGCGCGCAATGAGGGAGCCGGCCAAACGGCACCATGCGCACGACCGCTGATTCCACCTTGGGCACGGGCCGGAAGGCGGTAGCCGGGATGGTCATCAGGGGCTCCAGCATGAAGCGATACTGAATCATGACGGACAGGCGCCCATAGTCGGTGGAGGACGGGCGCGCGACCATTCGTTCCACGACTTCCCGCTGGAGCATGACATGGATATCTCGGATGGAAGCGGCGCTCTGCGCGAGATGGAAAAGAAGAGGCGTGGATATGTTGTACGGGAGGTTGCCTACTACCCGCAGCCCACTGCCGAGCGTCGCAAAATCAAAACTGAGAGCATCGCGTTCGTGCACGGTAACCCGTGCGAGGGGAAAATCCGCCCGCAACCGGCTCACGAGATCGCGATCGATCTCGACCACATGCAGGTGATCGAGCCGTTCGAGGAGCGGCCCGGTGAGGGCACCGAGGCCTGGGCCGATCTCGACCAAGCGCTCGCCGCGCCGCGGATAGATGGCATCGACGATTTCGGAGATGACCGCGGCGTCGACCAGAAAATTTTGACCGAAGCGCTTGCGGGGCCGGTGGCGCATGGGCCGCCAAACGCGAGGTCAGCGGCGCCGTGCGCGCTCGGCGAGCCGGGCCGCAAGCATGATTGCCTCGAGCAGGCTCCCGATTTCCACTTTGGCCCGCCCGGCGAGCTCGAGTGCCGTGCCGTGATCGACCGAGGTGCGGATGATCGGCAACCCGAGCGTCACGTTCACGCCAGCGCCAAAACTCGCGTACTTGAGCACCGGCAAACCCTGATCGTGATACATCGCGAGCACGCAGTCATGGCCCCTGAGCCGTTGCGGCGTAAAGAGCGTATCAGCGGGAAGCGGACCCGCGAGGTCGAACCCACGCCGGCGCAGCCTGGCCAGAACCGGGGTGATCACCTCGATCTCCTCGCGCCCGAGGAAACCGCCTTCCCCGGCATGCGGGTTGAGCGCGGCGACCGCAATGTGCGGGCGCGCTATGGCGAAACGTTCGACGAGATCACGCCTTAAGACGGTCAGGGTGCGCTCCAGGCCTGTGCGCGTAATGCGCGATGCTACGTCCCGAAGTGGAAGGTGGGTCGTGGCAAGCGCAACACGCAAGCCGCCGCCCACCAACATCATGACGACGTCCGGTGTGTGCAGACGCTCGGCAAGAAACTCTGTGTGGCCGGTGAACGCGATGCCGGCCTCATTGATCACACTCTTTTGTGCAGGGCCCGTGACCATCGCGTCGAAGGTACCATCGCTGCAGCCATCGGCGGCGACCTCGAGGGTGCGAAGCACGTAGGGGCCGTTGGCCGGGTCTAGCCGCCCCGCGACTGCCGGTGCAGCGAGGGGCACGTGGCGCACCAGGAGGCCACCGGCGCGCCGGACCGTTTTCTCCTGGCCCGAAAAATCTTCCATCCTCGGCGCGATGCGTAGCTGGCGTGCCCGGGTCTGGAGCAGGCCGCGGTCGGCGATGACAACGATACGCGCGGGGACGCGCCGGCGCGCGAGCGCCACGCAGAGATCGGGCCCGATGCCGGCGGGCTCGCCCGCGGTGACCGCGATCAACGGCAGGCCTGAGGCGTGTGCTGGGATGGGAGACCTACGCAAGCAGGGCGGAAATGAGCATGGTGGTTGGGCTGCGCGGGCTCGCTACCGAATCTCGGAGCGCTCATCGAGCCGGTACTGGATATACGCCTTGTCGCGCAGCTGGCGCAGCCATTCCTGATACGCCTCATCCGATTTGCGGGCGCGTAACGCGCGTCGTGCCTCGAGGCGCTGGCGCTCGCCGGACACGTCCTCGTTACGCCGCTCCAGAACCTGGATGAGGTGCCAGCCGAACTGGGAGCGGACCGGCTCGCTCACTTGCCCGGGGCTGAGGCTGTCCATCGCGCGCTCGAATTCGGGAACCGTATCGCGCGGTGACAGCCAGCCGAGGTCGCCCCCCTTCGCGTTGCTCGCGTCCTCGGAATGAAGGCGCGCCAGCTCGGCAAAATCGGCGTTGTTGTCGAGCCGCTCTTTCAGGCCCAGCAAGCGCTGGCGAGCTTCGGCCTCGGAGACAAGCTCGTTCGTCTTGATCAGGATATGCCGTGCGTGGGTCTGTCGCACCGATACCGGCGATGTGCTTCCGCGGCGCTCGTTCAGCCTCAGGAGGTGGAACCCGTTGGGGCTGCGCAAGATGCCGCTCACGCCACCGGGCTGGAGCCCCTGAACAGCGTCCAGGAACAGTGCGGGCAGTCTTGCGGCATCCCGCCATCCCAGCGTGCCGCCCTGCAGGGCATCGGGTGCGTCGGAGAACGTGGCTGCAACCTGCCGGAAGTCGGTCCCGCCCTTGATTTGCGCAAGCGCCTGCTCGGCGCGTTCACGCCGCGCCTGGATTCTCTCGGGGCTCGCTTTCTCGGGGACCGTTACCAAGATATGGGATAAATTGAATTCGTCGCCGCGC
>JAOTTL010000238.1:0-4820 GCA_029864385.1 Betaproteobacteria bacterium
CGCGCGTGGTGGCTGCCGTCGAGCAGGCTCTCGCGGGTGATCCGGTATTTCGTCATCCACCCGGATTGTGACATGAACGTCCCTTTCGGGGCGAGATCCGGGGCGTTCTGAGGCCGTGTGATGGACGAAGGGAAAAGTAGTGTCAGGTTCCGTTTCTTGCGTCAACTTCAGAAATGTGGACCCCATATAAACACTTGGTAGCCAGACCGCCGAGAAAATATCGCTCCGTATCTCACTGCAGCGGTGGCACGGTACGAAGGTAGGCGACGATCGCGTCGAGGTCAGCCTCGGTCATGCGGCTGTAGTACTCGAAGCCCATCGGCGGCCGTAGCTTGCGTCCGTCGCGCGAGATGCCCTTGGTGATGGCGCGTTTGATCTCCGCGTCGGTCCAGGCACCAATGCCTGCCGTGCGATGGGAAGTGATTTTGGGCGCTATGGTACCTTTCCAGGTGCTGGGGAACTCTGTTACCGCGCTCGGAGAGAACGCCCGGCCGCCCTTGCCAAGGCTGGTGTAGTCGGAGACACCTTTCTCCCTCGGGGAATGGCACTCCATGCAATGCCCGATTGTCACGAGGTAGGCGCCGCGCTTCACCGGATCGGCCATCATGGCTTCAGTGAACCCCTTTTCGGCTTCCGGGTACGGATCGTGATGCACGGGCTTCTTGTACTCCGGCAGCGGTGTGTCGTAGCGCACCCGCTTGACCGTTCGCAGATAAACCACGACGGCGTCCAAGTCGCGCGGTAGAAGCGGCTTGAAGAAACTGATCGGCATCACCGCGGCGAGCGGCACGTTGGCCAGACGACCGTGGTTGGGACGAACCCCCTCAGTGAGCGCTCGCTTGATTTCGGCGTCAGTCCAGGATCCGATGCCGGTTTGGCGGTCCGGCGTGATGTTCGTGGATGTCGCATTAAACGCCGGCGTCGGGTAACAGCACGACCGGGCGGCATTCGCTCGTTAGCGGTTGGCGTGGCTCCAAGGCGCGATGCGCCGCTCCAGCCATTTCAGGATGGTGGTGAGCGAGACGCCCAGCGCCATCAGCACGATCACCGGCACGAAGGTCTTGTCCATCTCGAAGTTGTTCGCGTAGCGCGTGATCATGAATCCGAGCCCGGTGATCGTGGTGTAGAACTCAGCGATCACCATGCCGACCAGCCCGCGGCCAATGGCGAGGCGGAGGCCGGCTGCGATGTAGGGCAGCGCGAATGGCAACAGCACGTCCAGCCATATCCGCCGTTCACTGGAGCGGTAGGAGTGCGCAACTTCGAGCAGGCTTTTGTCGCATTCGCGAACGCCCTGATAAGTGTTGATCAGGATCGGGAACACGGCGAACAGAAACACAACGATGATCTTGGCCTTCAGATAGATACCGAACCACAGCACCAGCACCGGCACCAGCGCCACCAGCGGGGTCGCGTAGAGCGCGTTGATCGGAAAATCGAGCGCCCAGTCGAGCCAGGGTACGCGCGCCATCAGCACCGCCAGCGGGATGCCGACCGCGATCGCGGCGAGCAGGCCGTAGAACATCACTTCCAGGCTTTGCAAGAGGTAATGCGGCAGGTCGCCGGAGGCAGTCAGCTCGTAGAAAGCGACCGCGATCTTGGTCGGATAGGTGAAGAAGATGGGGCTGATATGCGGCCCGACGATCTGCCAAACGATCAGGATCAGGGCGAGGAAGCCGTAGCGGAACAACGCCCGGCGCTCCCACCAGGCAGCCGTCTGTTGCTTCGCAACCGGCGCCGTTTGCTGTCCGGCTGCGAGGCCGTCGGCACGAACCCCGTTCGTGACGCTCATAGAAGCTTCTCCCAGGCGCCCTGCCGTTCCATCAAGTCATGTAGCTCGCGGGCAGGTGCGGCCCTCAGCCGGCAGTACCTGTTCGCGAAAGATTGTCAAACCCCGTGCCCTAGAACTCCGCCGTCGCGCAAACGGGTCCCTTCCAGACGCCGAGCTCTTTGATCGCCTTTTCCGCGAAAGTCTTGTCGACGATCTGGTCGTAGGTCGGGGTCTTGCCCTTTTCGATGTTGCCGACCTTGGTCATCAGGTTGGCGGTGAAGTTGACGCGCTCCGGCGAGAGCCCTGTGTTGGCGTCCCAGATGCAGCTCTTCACCAGGAAGTCGTAGGTCTCCGATACGATCTTTTCCGGATAACCGGTGTGCTTGACCATGATCGGCAGCACCTTGGCCTTGTCGGTATACATGATCCGGGTCGCTTCGATTACGGATATGACGAAAGCTTGCAGCGCGGCCGGCTTGGCTTTAATGGTGTCTTCCTTCACTGAATAGTACGTGTACATCTGCTTTGGCTGCAGCTCCCACATGCGCGCAATGGCGTGCAGGCTCGGCACCTTCTCCTTGGCCAGCATCTCCTGCTCGACGTGCAGGATGGCGGTGTCAATCTGGTTGGCCACCAGCGCCGGCACGTCCTCGGTCGCAATGCTGACGAAGTTGACGTCCTTGGGGTTGATCTTGGCTTTGCGCAGCACGGTCTTGCTCAGGATGTGGGCAAAGCCGCCGGGCTGCTGAATGCCGATGCGCTTGCCCTTGAGGTCGGCCATGGTCTTGATGTCCCCGCGCACCACCATCGACGCTTCGAATTTATACAGGGTCCCCAGGATGCCCTTGACCTTCGAGCCTTTGGAGATCGCGATCGAGGTGACCGTGCCGGGCGACTGAGCGATATCGAGATTTCCGGCCAGCATGGCGCGGAACACCTTGACGCCACCGGCGAGCGCAACGGTTTTGACCTCGATGCCGTTCTTCTTGAACAGCCCGAGATCGTTGGCGACGATCACCGGCATGTGCACGATATTCGGCGGCGTGGTCGGCATGCCGACGACCAGATCTTCCGCATTGGCCACTGCCGGCAGCGCAAGTGCCGCGCCCGCCAGCAAAGCCGTCAGAGCATTAAGTTTTCGCATTTTGATCCTCCCCGTTCGTTACGTGAATCGGCCCAAAGCGTGCCACCGTGTCGAACAAACCCGCAGGCACTCCCGCGAGTGGTTGAATCCTACCCGATCAGTTCCAATCAACGCAATGGCCGCGCGCAATCTCCTCGCCGATTACGTATTCGCTATGGTTGTGCCGTTGACCGCGACAAACGACAGAACCACTCAAGGGCATGTCAGTAAGCTTCTGCCCAGTGCGACGTCCGGCTTATGTCCGTATTGCGCTGAAGACGTAAGTTGACAGCCACCAACGGTCGACCTCGATGAATTATGACGACCCTACCGTTCGAGATGGAATTCGGCTTCGCGCGCTTCCCGAAGCAGCGTGCTCCAGACCTGTTCGCGCAATTCGGCAAAGCGCGGCAGGCGCAGCGTAACGCGCGTGCGCGGTTCCGGCAGATCGATGTTGATAATCTGGTGGATGCTCGATGGCCTGCCCTTGAGCACGATTACCCGGTGACCGAGCAGCACGGCTTCCTCGATCGAATGGGTGACGAAGATCATGGCGGTCGGGCGTTCCTGCCAGATGCGCAGCAGTTCGAATTGCAGAATCTCGCGTGTCTGTGCGTCGACCGCCGCGAACGGCTCGTCCATCAACAGCACATTCGGCTCGACCGCGAGAGCGCGAGCGAGACCGCAGCGCTGCTGCATGCCGCCGGACATCTGATAGGGAAACGCCTTTTCGAAACCGTCGAGCCCTACCATCTTGAGGAATTCCGGCACCTTGCGCTCGATTTCCGCTTTGGAGGCGCCGGCCATGTGCAGCCCGTAGGCGATGTTTTCGAACACCGTCTTCCAAGGGAACAGGCCGAAATGCTGGAACACCATCGCGACGCCGGCGATTGGCTCCATAACTAGCTGGTCGCCGACCAGAACCTCGCCTGCATCGTGCGGCAGAAGGCCGTCGATGCAGCGCAACAGCGTGGTCTTGCCGCAGCCGGACGGGCCGACGATGGCGACGACCTCGCGCGCGCCGACATCGAAGTCGATATTACGGAACACCTCGAGCGAGCCGAAATGCTTGCCGAGGCCGCGGACGCGAATGCGCGGTGCGGCGGCGTGTGCGGCGTTGGTGCTGGTCGTTGCTGAGGTCGTCGTCTGCTGATTTGTCACTCTGCCGCCTATTTTGTGGAATGAGCGTTAGTCTTGTCGCTCGTCTTATCACTATTCTTGTCGATTATTTCGGCCCAGCAATGGATCGCGTGCATCTACTGCACAGGGGCCACGGCGACCTCAGCCACGCGTCCCCCGATAGCTCCCAACTCGTTATCAAGTTAAGCGTTTTCCTAGCTTGCGGCAATCGCGCGTGTGAAAGATAGGAAAATCGATCCAGCTCGTTTGACGTCTTTGGCCGATGGCAGCACTTTCGCGCCGCTTCGGATCACGGAGAGGTCCTGGACGCGGGGATTTTGCCCGTGAAACCGCCGGATTTGCAATGCCGGTTGCCTCACACGGTCAGGATCGGGCCCGGCGCAACGCCACCGCAGGGCGCGCGGATCGCGCTCGGCGGGCTCGGGCGCTACGTGCCCCAGGTGCTCCAGGATGTGGTGCACCAGCCCCGGATCGTCGAGTAGCGCGATGCAGCGAAGGTGAACAGCGTGGCAAGGTAGCGAATCATGGACGGTATAGTGCCAGAACCATCCCCGCTCGCCTTGCGCCGTTTCCTCGCGGCGTGCCATTCCCCGTCCCGGCGCAGCGGGCGTAAGCTTGCTGCTGTCGGCCATGCCGAGGAGGGTCATATGTCTACATGGATCGCTGTACTAACCGGCTTATTCGCGTTTGGCGGCGTAATCGCCGGACACTTTGTCGCTTTCGATCTGAACACGGCCGCGAAACGACGCGACGTACGTCGTGCTCATAAAGAACGATTTGCGGAAC
>JAOTTL010000071.1:0-19367 GCA_029864385.1 Betaproteobacteria bacterium
CTACTTCGAGCTCGAGCGCGAGGGTGTCGTTTGTCTCCGGGCCGCGGGTCCCTGCCAATGTCCCGGGCGGCCAGCTGACGGTAAGCAGCAGCTCCGCCGGTGCGCTGGGGGTGACCGTCCTCGTCGGTGTCCTCGCGAGCTATATCGTCGGAAAAGAGGGGCCGAAACCGCTGCCCGCCGGCACCAAGCTCCTACATACTTGTTCGTGCTACGGCTACCAACCACGGGTGAATGGTGAATAGTGAATCGTGACCAGACTCCTTATTAACCACGGAATCACGCGGAAATACACGGACGAACACCCGAACCGCGAAGTACGCTGTAGAGCGATAACCATGTCCGTGTGCTTCCGTGTGGTTCCGTGGCCAGGGTGTTCTTGAGATATTTTGTACTGATCACTCACGCTGTTTCCTGAAATGAAGTTGAGAGAATTCCTGAAATCGCCGGTGTTCGCACTTGGCCACAAGTGGGACTTCAAGAAGCGCACTGACGGCTATGAGTCGGATACGACCGCGCTCATCCGGCGCATGCTGGACGAGGCTGCGATACGCGACGACCAGGACTGGGCGTGGGAGCGCTGGCGCAACGACGCGAGCGCCCTTAAGAAGTGAGTTCCGAGTTCAATGTTCAAACTTGTGGACTTACGCGGGACATCTTGAACGTTGAACCTGGAACCTGGAACCTGGAACATTGAACCTTGAACGCCGCCGTCAGGCGGCGTGATGGCTTACCACTTCCAGCACACGCGTCCCGTCGGCGTTCCTGATCTCGGTGCGTATCCCCGCGAAGCTCCGCCCATCGTGAAACCGCTCGGAGCGAACTCCAGAAATGCTCAATGAAGGCGCGCTGACCGTCAGCGCGCCTTTGCGCACCCGCGGAATCTACGCGATCGATCGGCGCCGCGGAGCGCTCGTCGCGCGCGTAGGTTAAAATCACCCGCGATAATGGGACATGATCCCGAACTGAATGCTCCGGGCACGTCCCCGGCCCCTCGCGTCATCCAGCTCTACGAGCTCCTGGTTCTCGTGCTCTTGTGGAACGGGGCGCACAAGAGCGCGCGCTTCATCAACACGCTCTACGCGCTGGAACTCGGGGCCGAGCCTTTCGATACCGGACTGTTGCTGGCCACCTATGGCGTCGTGCCGCTGCTGCTGGCAGTGTTTACCGGCCGCCTCGGAGACCGTTACGGCGTGCGCGCGCCGATCGCGGCCGGGCTGGTCGTTACGGCAACGGGCATTGCGCTGCCGTTCTTTTGGCCTGCTTTCGGAACGCTGTTCGTCGCAGCCGCCATTACCGGCGCGGGTTTCATATTGGTCCAGGTGTCGATGCAAGCGCTGTTTGCCGGTCTGGGCAGCGGCGCGGCGCGCACGCGCAACATCAATCTCTATGCGCTCGTCGTGTCGAGCGCCGATTTCGCTGGCGCCATTCTCGGCGGATTCGCCATCGATCATCTGGGCCATGTTCGCAGCTATCTGGTCCCGGGCGTGATGTGCCTCGCGGCGGTGCTGGGCATGGCGTATCTCTACCGACGTGTTCCCAGTGCAGCGCCCGCGACGGCCACCCACGCCCGGCGGCGCATGACGGATCTTTTGCGCGATCAGGACCTGCGGCGCATTCTGCTCGCGGGCGCTGCGGTCGTGGCCGGGGTCGACCTTTTTCAGCTTTTCATGCCGATCTACGGGTACTCGATCGGCTTATCCGCGTCAGTGATCGGGATTACGATGGGTTGCTTTGCCGCCGCCGGGTTTTTGACCCGGGCGATGCTGCCGTCCCTGGCGCGCCGCTTCGGAGAGGAACGCACGCTCCTTTATTCGATGGCGCTCGGGGCCGCAACGTTCTTGCTGATTCCGCTGTTTGAAACGCCAATCGCCCTCGGTATCGTCTCTTTCTTCCTCGGCCTGGGGTTGGGGCTCGGGCAGCCGCTGACCGTGATACTCACGTACAACCGCGCGCCGCCAGGGCGGGCCGGCGAGGGACTCGGTTTGAGGATCGCGATCATCAATACGTCTCATGTCGGCGTGCCGGCGCTGTTTGGCGCCGTCGGCTCGCTCATGGGGACCTTGCCGGTGTTCTGGGTGATCGCGGGTGTCATCGCGCTCGGAGGCGTCGCGATCCGCAAGCACGCCTGAGCCGGGCGGCGCCGAGAAGCGCCGGCCCTGAACTGCGTTAAACTCAACCCTTCGCGCCGGTTCCGCCCCGCGGCGTAGAGCCGGCGACACGGCAGCAATCCGACGAGCGCGTCATCCTCTCAGGAGCACGAATATGAAGATCGCGGTCATTGATGACTATCAGGACGCTTTCCGCAATCTTGAGTGTTACGCCAACCTCAAGGGGCACGAGGTCGTCGTCTTCAATGATACGGCAAAGGATCCGGCGAAGCTTGCCGAGCGTTTGAAGGACGCCGACATCGTGCTGCTCACCCAGCAGCGCTCGCGTTTTCCGCGCGCGGTCGTCGAGCACCTGCCGAAGCTCAAGCTGATCAGCCAGACCGGAGGAAACATCGCCCATATTGACAAGGCGGCGTGCACCGAGCGCGGCGTGCTGATCTCGGGCGCCGGTAGGGGTAATCCCAACCCGACTGCGGAGCTAACGTGGAGCCTGATTCTGTCCGCGCTCCGTTCCATTCCGTACGAGGTTCAGCGGTTGAAGGAAGGCCATTGGCAATCCACGGTCGGGGACAGCGTAAAGGGCAAGACACTCGGCGTCTACGCATTCGGGAAGATCGGCAGCGTCGTTGCGAAAGTGGGCAAGGCGTTCGAGATGCGCGTCGTGTGCTTTGGCCGCGAGGCCTCGACCGCGCGCGCCCGCGAAGCGGGTTTCGACGTCGCGGGCAGCCGCGATGAGTTTTTCTCGTCCGCCGATGTTCTGACGCTGCACCTGCCGCTGAACCCGGAGACGCGTGGCATCGTCAAGCGCGCGGACCTCGCACGCATGAAACCGGCTGCGCTCATCGTGAATACGAGTCGTGCGCCGCTCATCGAGGAGGGCGCGCTGGTGGAAGCGCTCAAGGAGGGAAGGCCGGGGCGCGCCGCGGTGGACGTGTACGAGGACGAGCCGGTTTTAGGCGCGAATCACCCTCTGATCAAGATGCCCAACGTCGTGTGCACGCCACACCTCGGCTACGTGGAGGCAGGAAATTACAGCTCCATCTACGCTACGGCGGTCGACAATATCGTTGCCTTCATTGCGGGGAAGCCGATTAACGTGCTCAACCCCGAGGTTCTGCAGAAAGACAAGAAATAGCCGCCGATGAATGCCGAGAAGAATGTGAAAACCAGGTTTGTTTGTTGATCTCGGCGTGCTTGCGGTTCAGTTTGAATTTCTTTGTTTCTCTTGGCGTCTCGGCGGTCCTATTTGATGTTTTCTTTTCTTGGTGGTGAAGTTTTTGGGCTGAGGGGAAAGTAATGGCGAAAATGGGATGCGGTCGGGCCGCGGTTGAGGCATTGCGTTCTGCGGGCGTGACAAAGATATTCGGATTGATGGGATCGAGCGTGCTCGAGATGTACGACGCGCTCTATGACATGAAGGACATGGCGTACATCGGCGTGCGGCACGAGAATTGCGGGGCCCACATGGCGGACGCCTACGGACGCGTCACCCAGACGCCCGGGCTTTTCATTTGCGGGCAGGCAGGCCCGGGGTCGGCCAACATGCTGCTCGGGCTTGCGGCGGCAAAGTTGGCCTATTCACCGCTGGTGGTGATTACAGGCCTTCCCTCGACCGAGCACCTGGGCCGCGACTCGTTCCAGGAGATCGACCAGCAGACGCTGTTCCTCCCGGTTACCAAACGCGTTATGACGGTGCCACGCGCGGACC
The DNA here is from genome assembly GCA_029864385.1 of Betaproteobacteria bacterium. GTDB lineage: Bacteria > Pseudomonadota > Gammaproteobacteria > Burkholderiales > SG8-41 > SG8-41. The sequence continues at coordinate 3,817 of JAOTTL010000071.1, forward strand.
GCATACCCGAGTTCATCATGGAGGCGTTCCGGATCGCCGACGCCGGCCGCCGCGGCCCGGTCGTGGTGCAGATACCGCGCGATCTCTTCAACCAGGACATCGACGTCGACATCCCGCCGCCGGGTTCCCGCACGCCAGTGGTGGGCGGCGCAGTGGATCGCGCGACACTCGACCAGGTGAAGGCCATGCTCATGGCAGCGCGTGCCCCTATTATCCACGCGGGCGCCGGAGTCAAGTGGAGCCGCGCGACGGCGCCGCTCCTCGCGCTCGCGGAAAAGCTCCAGCTCCCGATTACCATGTCGGCCGCCCATGGCGACCTCGCGCCGATTGATCATCCGCTCTATGCCGGGACTGTCGGGGCGCGCGGGAACGCAGTCGCGAGCGGGCTCATGCGCGAGGCCGACGTCGTGCTCGCGCTCGGGACACGCCTCGGATTCAATACCACGCGCTACCAGTACGATCACCTCTCGCCGTCGGCGAAGATCGTGCAGGTGGACATCGATCCGGTGGCGGTTGGCCGTTATTTCCCGGTAGCGGTCGGGATCGCTGGTGACGCCGGCGTGGTGACGGCGGCGCTGGCGGATGCGGTCGATGCGATTCCGCCGGACCGCGTTCCGTGGAAGGCCCGCAATGAGAAGTTCGTGAAGGACCGCCAGCAGCTGTGGCAGACGCGGGCTGAGGCGGGCAATCGAAGCGCCAAGCCGTTGCACCCCGACACGATCTTCGCCGAGCTGCGCAAAGTGGCGCCGCGGGATGCGCTATTTACCATCGACGCCGGCACAACGTGCCTGCAGGCAACCGATCAGCTGCCGTATTACACGCCCCCGGCGCTGGTCGCGCCGCTTGACTGCGGCAACATCGGTTTCTCGTACGCCGCGGGTATTGGCGCGAAAACGGCCGCGCCGGAACGCACGGTCATCTCCCTCATGGGAGACGGCGGTTTCGGCATGACGATGGGCGAGATGAATACCGCGGTCATGCATGACATTCCGACGATCGCCCTCGTCATGGACAACGGGACATGGGGCGCGGAGATTGCTTACCAGCGGGACTTCTACAACCGTCGCTACATCGGCGCGCACGTGCAATCGCCGCGCTTCGACGAGGTCATGAAGCTCTGCGGCGGCGTCGGCTATTTCGCGACCGGACCGGGCGAGACCGCGGACGCCATCAACGAGGCCATGAAGGAGCGCAAGCCCGCGGTGATCCACGTCAAGGTCGATCCGGAGGCGGTCATCAGCTTCAGGACCGACGCACTTAAGAAGCGGTGATCCATGACGGAAATTGGTGATGAATAGTGGTGATGATTAATGGTGATGAGTGATGGTGATGAAAGGGCGGGCGCCTGAGCGGGTGGTTTGCCGGTCACCAGTGCCTCATCACCAGTATTTCATCACCAGTTCTCATCACTTTTTCAATCCTCAGAGGAGCCCCCGCTCCCTGAACACTTCGACCGCCGCGCGCACGCTGTTGTTGGAGGCGGGGAAGCCGCAGTAGACGGCGGCGTGGAGGAACACTTCGTAGATCTCGTCGGGCGTCGCGCCGTTGTTGAGCGCGCCGTTGATGTGGCCCTTGAGCTCGTCAGGCCGGTCGAGCGCGGCTAGCATGCCCAGCGTCACCAGGCTGCGAACCTTCAGCGGCAGCCCGGGCCGTGACCACACCGAACCCCAGGCAATTTCCGTGACGATCTCATAATGCCGCCGGGTGAGCTCGTCGCCTCCTCCTGCACGCTTCTTGATGTGAGCGTCGCCCATGACTTTCCGACGCGTGGCCATGCCCTTCTCATACAGTTCCGATGTCATACAGGTTCCTCCTTGCGAGTGTTTGCTCAACTGACATGACGTTACGTCGCCCGTGACAGTACAACAAAAAGGGCTGCCTCATCGCAGCCCCCCATCATCTCGTGCCCAAATACGGGTCACCGTTCACCGGTCACCGTTTTTCCTTTCGCCTTCTGCCTTCCGACTTCGGGATCCCTGGTCACGGCCTTAGTGCAGATGCTTGCCGCGCGGACGCAACGGTATGACGGTGGAGGATGACGCCGCCGTCTCGCCGGTGACCTTGCGGGCCGCCCAATCCTGTTCGAAGAGCTGGTTCACCAGCGCCGTCACCTGGTTGACGTTGGCCTGGCCAAGATGTCGCGACAGCATGTTCGTCACGTCCTCGCTGACGCATTGTCGGCGGAACTCATGGATCGACTCGGGGGTCGGCCCGACGAACATCTGGTAGAACTCATCGTCGCCGTTTTCGGGGTAGTAGGTGACCTCGACCTCGGATGAATATTCCGTCAGCGACCCGACATTCTGGAACGCTTCGGCCAGCCGGTCATGAAAGCTGCGCCCGACGTCGCCGGTCCAGCAGATCGTCAGCGTGCGTTCGCGGGGATCGAACTGAATGCCCGGCTCCTCGCGTTCAAGGCTCGCCGCCTCCGCGATGGTCTCGACGTCAAGGTATCCGAGCCACGGCCGCAGCGCGTACTCCAGCTGCGAGAGGCGCACGCCCCTGCCGAGAAAGATGTTGCCGTGAACGTGGACTTCGATGCGCATCGCCTGCCTCCGGCGGGACCGCAACGGAATAGGAGGCAGCGAGAATAGCATATTCAGGGCATTTGACGAAGGGACGCCTGACGGAAGCCGGAAGGCAGAAGGCAGAAGGCAGAAGGCAAAAGGCAAAAGGCAAAAGGCAAAAGGCAAAAGGCAATAACCCCGGTGGTGGGTGACGGGGCGGCTTCACTGGAACTGGCTAACACTGTGCTCCGCTTGAGGGATGAGATTGGCAAGCGCAAACTGGCACTTTGCAAGCCGCCTATCTTGGCAGCCATTTCACGGTAGGCGTCCAGAAGGAAACCCTCATGAGTGAACACTCAGGGTTCCAAGTCAGCGGCGATGCCGCGAAGCTCCGCGAGCAATACTCCGTCCAATATTTCATAGGGCCTGGGGCACCTGGGCTTGTCGCGCTGGCTGCCTTACTGCCAGGCGAGCGCGTTCTGGATGTGGCCTGCGGCACCGGCTTGGTAACTCGCCTTGCAGCTCCGGAGGTGGGGCCAACGGGCCACGTCACGGGTGTGGATATAAGCGCGGCGATGCTCGCCGTTGCCCGTTCATTGCCACCCCCGTCTGGTGCGTCCATTACGTGGGTCGAGGGGGACGCAGGGGCCATGGACTTTCCCGACGCTTCGTTCGGAAGTTTTTCCAGACACACATCGTCATTGAGTTATAGAACACCTAACTCTGGAGCGCGCGCTCAGCTACACGCATTTCACCACTTGGCCTGTCTCTATGCGGTTTCCCCCCCAGCTCGGGGGTGGTGAACCGTCTTTTCTTCTTCCTGCTCGCGCGGCTCTGGTTGTACGCCGTCTTTGCCGTGCCGCTCGATCACTGAGCGAAACAGAGAGTCATATTTCGCTAAGGGTCTGCTTTGGGTCGCAAGCGGCCTGTGGGCCAATCCTACGCAGCGGGTGAGCAGACGCCGCGCAGGCAGGCGCCGACGAGGCGGCGGAGATCCCGCAGCAGCAGTTATTTGAGGTGCTTGGCGAGAAAATCCATCGTCCGGCGCCAAGCGAGTTCGGCCGCTGCGGGGTCGTACTTCAGAATCGGCAGGTTCTTCGAATCCGCCGTCTCGTTGGCAAAGGCGTGCCTCGCGTGGTAGCGGTGGAACTCAAAACTCACCTTGGCGCCGCGCAGCTTCTCTTCCAGCTCGTCGACCTTCGCGATCGGGAAGGGCACGTCCTCAGTGGCCCAGTGGCCCATCAGCGGCGCCTTGATCCTGGACGCATCGACATACTCGAGAGGCGGATAGCCGTACCAGACGACAGCAGCGTCTGCCTCTGGAACGTTGACCGCCGAAAGAAGCGTGAGCGCCCCGCCCATGCAGAAGCCGGTCACGCCGGCTTTCGTGCTACCGGACGCCTTGAGATGCTGGACCGCGCCGCGCACGTCCTGGCCGGCGGCGTCGCCGAAGTTGAGGTTGGTCATCAGATGCTCGGCTTCGTTGGCCTCGAGCGCGACCTTGCCGCGGTAGAGGTCCGGCACCAGTGCTCGGTAGCCGGCTGCCGCCAGCTTGTCCGCGACGCCCTTGATTTGATCGTTGAGACCCCACCACTCCTGGATCACCACGATGCCGGGCGCGACCGCGCCCTGCGTAGGCTCCCCGAGATAGCCGGCCACGGTCTGGCCGTCCGGCCGCTTGTAGCTGATCATTTTGCCCATGGGTTCCTCCTCCGATAGCTCGTTAATCTACACCCTGAGGGCCTGCTATGGGTCATCGACGGAAACTGCCTGTCAGATCAGATCGCGACGACTACACCTAACAGTCCTATCCCTCATCCCTCATTCCTCGCAGGAGGCCCAGCTCCCCGAGGGCAACCTGCATCTCGGCACGCTCGCGCTCCAGGTGATCCCAGAGCGGTCCTCCGGCGAGCGGCATTGCGGTCCAGTAGTGGCGCGCCAGTTCGGCTTTCCACTCATCAGTGGCGGCTATTGCGGCAAGCAGTTTCTCCCAGAACGCGATTTGAGCGGCGGTTATTCCCCGAGTGCCCGTGACACCGCGCCAGGCGCCGATGACGCAATCCACCGATTGCTCCCGCCAAGTCGGCGTATTGGCGTAGAGCCCGTCGAGCCGACGCGGTGCCGACACGGCGAGCGCGCGCAAGGTTCCGTTCGCGATTTCCCTGACCGGACTGGCTGCGGTGACCGCGCCGATGTCCGCGCGACCTGCCACGACGTCGGCTGTCGCGTCGAGCGCGGAATCGAATACGCGCATGGCCGGCGCCCGGACTTCGGTGCCAGCCTGCCGGAGCACCTTCGCGACCGCGATGTGATTGGGGTTGCCCAGCGATGTCGAGAGGGCGATTGTCAATGAACCGGCATCGGCGCGAACTCTCGCGAGCAAATCGGCGCCGCTCTTCAGGGCCGAATCGGCGCGGGCCACGAAGGCGATGTACTCGGTATAGAGAATCGCCAGCGGCGTGAACGCGGCTTCGTGGCGAAACGCGGCGCTGCCGAGCAGGTGGTCGGTCGTCAGGTTCGCGGAGCTGATCGAAACCACGTGGGGATCGGCGCGGTGCTGCTCCAGATAGGCCCACGCCTTGCGGCCGCCATCGCCCGCCACGTTGTTGACCCGAACCGGGACCTCGAGCAGCCGGTTCGACTCGATTGCTTTCACGAGCGCCCGGGCCGAGCGGTCCAGCCCGCCGCCGGGGGGCGTCCCCGCAACGATCTCGATCTCGCGCTCCGGATGCCAGGTATTTGAAGTCATCTCAAAAACCGAATTACAGCCGCCCATCCCTTATCCCTTCCCCTTCTCCCAAAAGGAGAAGGGGAAGCAATTGCCGCCCCTCTCCTCTCGGGAGAGGGCGGGGGTGAGGGACCGAACGCCGATAGACGCCGATAAATAGGAAGCGTATTGATTTACGCGGGTTTTCTGTCCGCGTTTATCTCCGTGTATCTGCAGCTAATGACGTTTTTTGATTTTTGACAGGCGTTTTTGCTATCCGACCCGGACGGCAGCGGCCTTCGGCTGATGGCCGTCCGGCATGAAGAAAATGAGCAGGTTCGCGCAAACGATCGTCCCGGCCAGGAAGAGGAAGCCGGTGTAGATGTCGTAGGCGTCCGCGATCATGCCGAAGATCACGGGCGAGATGCTGGCGCCGATCGCGGTGATACTGAACTGCAGGCCCACACCGCTGCCGGCGAGATGCTTCGGCGTGCACTCCACCGCCCAGGCCTGGAGAACGGGGCGCAACGCATAGAGGAAGAAGCCCACCAGGGCGACGAACACGACGAACAAAACCGTGCGCCCGGCCAGCGCCATCCCGAGAATCGTCACGCCAGTCAGAACCATGCTCGACATGACGATGCGCTTGCGCCCTATCTTGTCCGAGAGATGGCCGGCGACCGGACCGGCCACGAAACCGGCAACCTGGAGCACCGTGAGGCAGACCCCGGTGAGGAGCGGCGAGTAGCCCAGCTCATAGGCGAGGTAGACCGGCAGGAACGTCAGCAGGCCGGTCTGGGTCATGGTGCGGAAGGCCGCGCCGATCGACACCAGCATCAAGCCGCGGTTCTTCAACAAGCCTGCAAACCCGCGCAGGTAGTTCTTATAGCTGCGGTCGCCCGTGCCGGCGTCGCTTTCATCGCGAGTCGTCGTGATCGAGAACGCACCTAGCATGACGAGGATCAGAACGGCCATTACGATGCCCGGTACGACGTTGACGACGACCACGGCACGCCAGCTCATCCAAGCTAGAAGCGCGCCGACTACGAGTGGCGCGATTGCCTCACCGAGGTTGCCGCCCATGCCGTGGAAGGAGAGCATGAGACCCTTGCGGTCGGGGTAACGGAGGGCGAGGGTCGGGATCGCGGCAGGGTGCCAAAGGTTGTTGCCAACGCCCACCAGCGTGACGCAGACGAGCAGCATCCAGAAGTTGTGCGTGACGCTCATCAGCGCGTACGGAAAGCCGACCCAGAAGAGCGAGGCGGCCAGGAGATAGCCCTTCTTCCCGACCATGTCCACGAACATGCCGCCCGGCAAGCTCGATATTGCGCCGATCAGGTGCTGCGTGGTCATGATGAGGCCGATCTCGGTGTACGAGAGGCCAAGCTCCTTGCCGATGAGCGGCAGGAGCAAATAGAAGGTCGCAGTGTACCAGTGCGTGAGGCCGTGGCCCGTCGAGATCAGCCACACGTCCTTGAAGGAACGCGGAGCGGCGGCGGTCGTTGTTGCGGCGGTGTTCACAATGCGGGCTGCTGCGGGCGCGGGGCACGCGAATCATAGCACCGGGGACAGGCCCGACCAAGGGCAGCGTATAATTTTGGACTCTCCACGATAAGAACTTTCCAGGAGTTTGTCGGACTTGGCTTCGACAAACTCCTTATGCAAAACTGGCACTGGAAAATTGTACGAACGGATCACAAATATGCAAAATCACCTTCGCTTTTCTGCACATTCGAACCATTCGGGCGCGTTTTTTGCTGAAGGGTCGGCCGGTCTTGCCGTTAGCAGCCGGTCGGGCTGTTAATTCCGGTAGGCTGCCAGGCGGCGTGGCATGCGAACCGACCTCGAACGTTTTTTCAATCCGCGCGCGATTGCCATCATTGGCGCGTCGGCAGATCTCAATACCATCAGCGGCCAGCCGCTCCGGTTTCTCAAAGGCCACGGCTACGAGGGCAAGCTTTACCCCGTGAATCCGCGCTATGAGGAAGTCGCGGGTCTGCGCTGCTACCCGGCGCTCGCGGAAGTGCCCGAGATTCCCGAACTCGCGCTCATCCTGGTGAACGCCGCGCGCGTTGCCGATGTGCTGCGCCAGTGCGGACAGAAGGGCGTGCCCTACGTCATCATCTTCAGCTCCGGATTCTCCGAGATGGGGGGCAAGGGCGTGGCGCTGCAGCAGGAGCTTATGGCGATCGCGCGCGAGTACGATATGGGCGTCATCGGGCCGAACTGTCAAGGCATGATCAACGTCGCCGACCAGGTCTACGCCGGCTTCGGGTCGGTGTTCAACGCCCATTACAGCCCGGGCCCGGTCAGTATGGTCTCGCAAAGCGGCGGGTTCGGATTCTCGGTGATGAACCTCTCGTCCCTGGAAGGCGGGCTGCCATTCCGGCAAATGGTCACGACCGGAAATGAAATCGGCGTATCAACGCTCGATTTCATTGATTACTACATACAGGACCCGAAGACTGAAATCATTGTCGGCTATATCGAGGGGCTCAAGGATGCGCGGCGGTTGATCGAAGTGGGCGAGAAGGCATTGGCCGCGGGCAAGCCCATTCTCATGTGGAAGGTCGGCAACACCGAGCAGGGACAAAAAGCCGCCGCCTCGCATACGGCCAACCTCGGCGGCGCGATGACACTCTACAAGGCGGCCTTCCGGCAGGCCGGCATTATCCAGGTCGAGGACATTCAGGACGTGGTCGATTATGGGCGCGGGTTCCGCTGCGGGCGGCTGCCCGACGGCAACCGCCTCGCCATTATCACGATCTCCGGTGGCGCGGGGATCCTCATGACCGACGAGTGCATCGGCCGCGGGATGCAGGTGCCGCCGCTTTCGGCGGAGACCGCCGCGAAGCTGCGCGAATTCGTGCCAAGCTTCGGCTCGCTGCTCAACCCGGTCGACGTGACCGCCGCCATTTTCAACGACACCAGCCTCATCAACCGCACGCTCCAGGTTATCGTGGACGATCCCAATGTGGACTGCGTCGCGATGATCAACGCGTCGCTGCAAGGCGAGCTCGCCGAGAAGATCGCGCGCGAGATCGTCTCCGTGGCGGGCCACACCACCAAGCCGATCTTTGTTGCGTGGAGCGCGCGCGAGACCGTCGCGCCCGAGGCCTACGCGGCGCTCGACGCCGCGCGTATTCCGCACTATCGCTCACCGGTGCGGTGCGGCCGCGCGCTGGCGGTGCTCTCGGGCTACGCCGAGTCGCTGCGCCGCTACGAGCAGACGCGCAGCGAGGCGCCGCTTGAGCTTTCCGTCGATGTGGCGCGCGCCACGATGTCGAAAGCGACCGCCGATGTCAGTGAGCACGCAGCGAAGCGGCTGCTTGCTCGCTACGGCATTCCGGTAACGCGCGAAGAACTTGCGACGAGCAGCGAGCAAGCGCTCGCCGCGGCCCGGCGCATCGGCTACCCGGTTGCGCTCAAGGTCCAGTCTCCCGATATCCCACACAAGACCGAAGCGCGTGCGGTACGGCTTGGTCTCGCGTCTGACCAAGAGGTTGCGCCGGCGTATGACGAAGTGCTTGCGAACGCGCGCGCTTACAGGAAGGATGCCCGGATAGAGGGTGTGTTGGTGCAGGAAATGGCGGGGAACGGCATCGAGGCGATCCTCGGTGCGGTCAACGATCCCCTGTTCGGGCCGGCTGTGATGTTTGGATTGGGCGGAATTTTCGCGGAAGTGCTCCGGGATGTCGCCTTCCGGCTTGCTCCGCTCACGCCGTCCGAGGCGCGACGCATGATCGAGGAGATCAAGGGCTACCCGGTGCTGGCAGGCGCGCGGGGCGCCGCCGCGGCGGATGTGGACGCGCTCGCGGATGCGCTCGTCCGGCTTTCCGCAGCGGCGGTCGATCTGGGAGAGAATTTTGCCGAACTGGATTTGAACCCCGTGTTCGTATACGGCAAGGGCAAAGGTGTTAAGGCCGCCGACGCGTTGATCAAGCCCCGCGCTTCAAAGACGCAAAATTGAGCCGCCGATAGACGCCGATAGACGCCGATCATACGAAAGAAGTGATGAATAATGGTGATGGAAAATGGTGATGCGACATGGTGATGAAGAAGGCCCGCAACTTCGTACATCACCATTGATCATCACCATCTCTCCTCACCAGTACTCATCACTATTTTCGGGTCAGTGGTCACCGGTCACGCTTTTAAGATAAGAGAGATGGCGATAGCACTATCGGCTGAAGTCCGGCAATTTTGCGAAGCGGCGCGGCGGTTCATCGAGCACGAGGTCGAGCCTCGCTCGCGCTGGATCGAGGAACACGACGCGATTCCCGACGAGCTGCTGCAGATGGCGCGCGAGCTGGGGTTCTTCGGGATCACGATTCCCGAGGAGTATGGCGGCGCCGGCTTTGATCTCGTGGGCAAATGCGCACTCGAGGAGGAGTTGGGCAAGTCGAACTACGGCTTCGCCAGCGTGATCGCCAACCATACCGGGATCGCGACCACGGGAATCGTGGCGCTGGGGAGCGAGGCGCAGAAGCGCAAGTACCTTCCCCGCATGGCGACGGGCGAGTTGATCGGCTGTTTCGCGCTGACCGAGCCGCAGGCCGGGTCCGATCCGGGCTCGATGCGGACGACGGCGGTGAGGCAGGGCGACCGCTACGTGCTCGAGGGCGAGAAAATCTACATCACCAATGCCGGGATCGCGCAGATCTTCACGGTGATGGCCGTCACGGACAAGGCGAAGGGCACGAAAGGGATCTCGACCTTCATCGTTGAGCGCGGTTGTTCCGGGCTCAAAGTCGGCCGCAACGAGCTCAAGATGGGCATGCATGGCGTTAGCACCGCGCCCGTCGTCTTCGAGCGCTGCGAGGTGCCTGCGGAAAACCTGCTGGGCGCGGAGGGCATGGGTTATGTTCAGGCGTTGAAGACGCTCACGTGGGGCCGGGTGACGATCGCCGCGCGCTGCGTGGGCATGATGGACAAGCTGATTGCTCGCAGCGCCGAGTACATGAAGACGCGCACCCAGGGCGGGCGCAAGATCGCCGAGCATCAGGGGCTGCAATGGATGCTCGCCGACATGGGGGTGGCGCGCGATGCTTCACGGCTGCTCGTCGAGCGTGCGCTGGAAACCTTTGCACGCGGCGAACGGGGCACGCTCGAAGCTTCCGTCGCGAAGCTTTTCGCGACCGAGGCGCTCGGCAAGGTCGTGGACAGTGCGGTGCAAATCCACGGGGGGATGGGCTACATGCGCGAGGCGGGCATCGAAACCATGTACCGCGACGCCCGCATTACGCGGATCTACGAAGGCACCTCCGAGATTCAGCGTAATATCATCGCGCGCGAGCTGCTCAAGGACGAATAACGGAAATGGCAGTCACGATCAAACGGGCAACGCCGGCCGACGCACCGGAAATCGCGCGCATGGTGAAAGCGCTGACCGACGAGATCATCGAGATCATCGGGCAGGCCCACTTCGATGTCGATGTGCAGACCAGCGCAGCACTTTCCCGGGAGTGGATCGAGCTTGGCTCGTACTCCGTCTATGTCGCGCTGGACGATGCGAGTGGGCGCGCGATCGGCGTGGCGACGCTTTGCGAGAGCCGGTCCCTCTACGCCCAGGGCGTGTTCGGAATCATCCACGAGTTTTACGTGGTCCCGCAATGGCGCTCGCGGGAGGTCGGCGCGCGCCTGGTGGAGGCGTGCGTCGCGCACGGCCGCGCGGCAGGATGGAAGCAGCTCGAGCTGGCGACGCCGCCTTTGCCCGAGTTCGCGCGGACGGTGAGTTTTTACAAGGACAACGGGTTCGAGCCGACGGGCGGGCGCAAAATGAAGCGGCTGCTATAGACGTGCGGTGCACGTTTTTGGCTCCTTCTCTGTGTTCTCTGTGGCTGATTTCGGTGTTTTGGGGGAGCGATGGCAACGGTCAAGGAACTGATGAGTCTGGACGGGCGCGTGAGCGTCGTGACGGGGGGGGCGACGGGGCTCGGGCTGCAGATGGCGACCGGGCTCGCGGAGGCGGGGTCGCACATCGTGGTGTGCTCGCGCAAGATCGAGAACTGCGAGCAGGCCGCGCACGAACTGGAGAAATGCGGGGTGATGGCGTTGGCAGTCGCGGCCGATGTCACGAAGCCCGACCAGGTTGAAGCCGTTAAAGCCGCCACGCTCAAGAAATTCGGGCGGGTGGACGTGCTCGTGAACAATGCGGGGCGCGCCTGGGTTGCGCCACCCGAGGAGATGCCGCTCGAGCGCTGGCGGCAGATCATGGATCTCAACATCACCGCACCGTTCATCTGCGCGCAAGCTTTTGGCCGCGAAATGATCAAGGCGAAGCGCGGCAAGATCATCAACATCGCATCGATCGCGGGGTTGATCGGGCGCAACCCCAAGGCCTACAACTCGATCGTCTACAGCACGAGCAAGGGTGCGCTGGTGCAGTTCACGCGCGACCTCGCGATCAAGTGGGCGCAATACAACATCCACGTCAATTGCGTCTGCCCGGGGTTCTTCGTGACGCCCATTAACCAGAAGCTCTTTGAGCGCGGCGCCGAGCAGATCCTGCGCGAGATTCCGCTGGGGCGCACCGGCGATGCCGACGACTTAAAGGGCATTGCCGTTCTGCTGGCCGCCGATGCCTCCAATTTCATCACGGGCGCGATCATCCCGGTCGATGGCGGGTCCATCGCCTGGTGAATTGAATTGGTGATGAATGATGGTGATGAAAAATGGTGATGAGAAATGGTGATGAACACCAGTCATACTGGAAGGCTCACGCATCACCAGTACACATCACCAGTACTCATCACCAGTAATCATCACTTTCTCGAATAGAGAGAGCGGAGACGGAAATGACCAGTAAAGGTCGGCAACTGAGAGAACTGATCAACGCACCCGAAATTCTGGTCGCACCCGGCGTCTACGATGGCTATAGCGCGCGTCTCGTAGAGCGAATGGGCTTCAAGTCCGCCTCGATCACGGGCGCGGGCACGTCCGAGAGCCGGCTGGGCTGGGCTGATCGCGGCGTGATGGGGCTGGAGGAAAACGTCTCCAACGCGCGACGACTTGCGGACTGCACCAGCCTGTTGTTGCGGGCCGATGCCGATACCGGCTATGGCAACGCGATGAGCGTTTATTTCGCCACACGCGCGTTCGAGAAGGCGGGTGTCGCAGCCGTCATGTTCGAGGACCAGGTCTGGCCCAAGCGCTGTGGTCATATGGCGGGCAAGAGCGTGATCGGCGCCGACGAAATGGTACAGAAGGTGAAAGCGGCGGCGGATGCGCGCGTCGATCCCGATTTTATCATCATCGCGCGCACCGATGCCGCCGGTCCCATCGGGGTGGACGATGCCATCCGCCGTTTGAATCTCTACGCGGAGGCGGGCGCGGACTGCCTCTACGCCGATGCGCTCCTTTCCAGGGAAGACATCGCGACGGTGGCAAAGGGCGTGCCCAAGCCGCTGATCGTCAACATGGGCCTTGGGTTGCGCACGCGCAAGACGACGCCACTCATGACGCCGAAGGAGCTCGAGGCGCTGGGCGTCGCAGCGGTTAGCTATCCGCGGCTGCTGACGACGGCGGCAGTGAGAGGCATGATGAACGTGATGGAGGCGTTCAATGCAGAGACGCTCAAGAACAATCGGGTGGTCGAGCGCCCGGATCTTCAGGTCTCGTTCGAGGAAATCAACGACCTCATGGGCATGGCGCAGCTCGACGAGCTGGAGCGCCGCTACACGGGCGGCTGACGCCGCCCGCTGATCCGTACTGGTGATGTTTACTGGTGATGAAAAATGGTGATGGGTGGGCCGCGAAATCCCGATGGTGTTCATCACCATTTCTCATCACCAGTAAACATCACCATTATTCATCACTCTTTTAACGCGACGAGGTGTTTAGTCACGAGGGAACAGCGATGGGCATGACAATTGCTGAAAAGATCCTGGCGAAGAAAAGCGGCCAGGCGAAGGTCGGCCCGGGCGATCTCGTGACGGTCGAAGTCGATACTGTGATCCTGATCGACAACAGCTTCATCGCCAGCCGGTGGCGGGAGGTCCTCAAGGTGAAGGACCCCGACCGGATTATCGTCGTCTTCGACCACCGCGTGCCTGCCTCCACGACGGACAGTGCGGAGGCGCACCGGACCGGCCGCCGCTTCGTGGAGAAGTTCGGCATCAAGCGCTTTCACGATGTCGGCTATAACCAGGGCATCAGCCACCAGCTCGTCGCCGACCACGGTTATGCGCTCCCCGGCAGCGTGCTGGTGTGCAGTGATTCGCATACCTGCAGTGCTGGCGTGTTCAACTGTATCGCGCGCGGCGTCGGCGAGCCCGATGTCGTCTATTCCGCGATCAAGGGCGAGACATGGTTCCGGGTCGGCGAGACGGTGCGTTACGACTTGAGCGGACAGCTTCCGCCCGCGGTGACGGCGAAGGACGCGTTTCTTCAGATCGCCGGCCAGTATGGCGATCACGCGACGCAAAACGTGGAGTTCGGCGGCCCCGGCATCACAAGTCTCTCGATCCCGGCGCGCAAGACGTTGACGACGATGGGCGCCGAGCTGTCGGCAGAGTTCGCCACGTTCGAGGCGGACGACGTGATGGAAGAATGGCTGCGCGCGCGCAATCGGCAGCCCTTTGAAAGCGTGCGCCCCGACCAGGACGCGCAGTACGCTGCGGTGCGCAAGGTCGACCTGTCGACGCTTGAGCCGTTGGTGGCATTCCCCGACAGCGTCATCGAGAACTCGAAGCCGGTGGCAGAGGCGGCGGGTACGCGCATCGACCAGGCGTTCATCGGCTCGTGCGCGAACGGGACGCTGGAGGATCTTGCGCTTGCCGCCGCGGTGCTGAAGGGGAAGCGGGTCGCGCCCACCGTGCGCCTCATCGTTACGCCGGGATCGCAGCTCATCTATCGCGAGGCGGCGCGGCAGGGAATCGTTGAGACACTCGCGGAGGCGGGCGCGGTAGTGACACCGTCCACCTGCGGCGCCTGCGGCGGTGGCCACCTGGGACTGCTGGGGCCGGATGAAACGTGCATCACGGCGAGCACGCGCAACTTCAAGGGCCGCATGGGCGACGCCAGTGCTCAAATCTACATGGCTTCGCCCGCGACCGTCGCCGCGTCGGCGATCAAGGGCGCAATCACCGACCCGCGCGAGTTCTTGAACTGAAATGGTGATGAGATACTGGTGATGGGGGCTAACGACGGCAAGTGGTTGTCATCACCATTTATCATCACCTCTTGACGTCCAAGCACGATTCGTTCTCATTAGAGTTGACGCATGAAGTTTCGAGCGAGAGTGTGGAAAGTCGGCGACAACATCAACACCGACTTGATTCTTCCGTCGGCCGCGTTCTACCTGAAGCCCGAGGAGCAGGCGCGCCACGTCTTCAGCGCCAACCGGCCGGGCTGGGCGGGCCAGGTGCAGCAGGGCGACATCCTCATCGGCGGGAAGAACTTCGGCATGGGCTCGAGCCGCCCGGCGGCGCGCTCGTTGAAGAACCTCGGACTCGCCTGCCTGGTGGCGCCTTACATCAACGGTCTCTTCTTCCGTAACTGCGTGAACTTTGCTTTTCCGGCGGTCGAGTGCCCGGGCGTAGACGAGGCGTTCGAGGAGGGCGAAGCTGCCGAGGTGGACTTCGAAAACGCGACGGTGAAGAACGTGACGCGCGGAACGACGCTGACGGGAAAACCGATGCCACCGAAACTCCTAGCGCTCGTCCAGGCCGGCGGGATCTATCCGCTCCTCGAAAAGGAAGGGCTGATTGCTCCAAAGGCGTGACGACTGACGAGTAGCGGTCTCAAAAAGTCGCCGATACCTGAAGACCATCGGAAGTCGCGCCGATCGATGTTTTAGCCGTGAGCCCTAGACCATGGACGCGAAGAATAAGCCGCCCGACGCGCAGTCGCTGATAGAGGCGAGGTTTGAGGCGCAGAAGATCGTCTTCGGCCCGATCCTGTTCCAAGCGGCGCGGCTGCTGCGTGACCTCGGTATTCTGCGGACACTCCGGTCGGCGCAATCGGGCCTGACGCTCGACCAGATTGCCGGCAGCGTCGCCACGCCGCGCTACGGCGTGCGAGTGCTGCTGGAGGCCGGGCTTGCGGCAGGCGTGGTCCGCGCCGAAGGCGAGCGCTACGTGTTGACCAAGAGCGGCGCCTGTATTCTCAGCGACGACCTGACCCGCATCAACATGGATTTTGTGCAGAATTGTTGCTTTCAGGCGATGTATTACCTGGAGGACTCCATCCGCGAGCGCAGGCCTGTCGGCCTCGAGAAAGTTTTCGGCAACTGGAACACGATCTACCCGGCTTTGCCCACGCTCGCCGAGCCCGCGCGCAAAAGCTGGTACCGGTGGGACCACTACTACTCCGACGCGGCCTTCCCGGAGGCGCTG
>JAOTTL010000239.1:0-4811 GCA_029864385.1 Betaproteobacteria bacterium
GTGCGCTCGAGGCCGAGGCGCTTCTGGAGCCTGGTCTCTATCCCGGAATAAAGCCGGGGCAGCTCCGCAAGGAAGGTCAGCCTGAAGTACGCCAGGCCGTTCTCGATTTCGTCAGCGACGGCGAGCTTCGCCAGCCGCAGCATCGAGGTCAGCCACAAACGCAGCACCTCGCGTCGCAACGCCTCGTCGCGTTCAGGAGTCGGCGGGGCATCGACCAGCCGCGCGATTCCGCGCTCGCATTCGAGTATGCTCTGGCGCTGCACTTCGGTGGGATGGGCTGTCAGCACGGGGCTCACGTGCGCGCGGCTGAACCATTGGACGATCGCCTCGCCCGTAGCGCCCGCTTCGAGCGCACGTTCGAGCGCAAACGCGACGCTACCCGAGGGCGCCCGGCCATCCATGGCATCCCCGCGCTCGCGACGGTTCCGCTCCGCGTCCTCGGCGATGTTGATCAGATACGAGAAGTAGCTGAACGCGCGCACGACGTGCAGCGTTTGCTCGATGTCGAGGGCGTCGAGTTGTTGCTCGAGGTCGGCCTCGACGGCGGGCGCCTGGGCATCCTCGTCGGTTTTCGCGCGGCGAAAGCCGACTGCTGTCTGCCGAATGCGTTCGATGCGCTCCAGAGTCGCCGCGCCGACCTGCTCCCGTATCACGTCTCCGAGCAGACGTCCCAGGAGCCGCCGGTCTTCGCGCAGGCGGCGCTCGTCGTTCTCCAGCAGGCTGTCGGGCGCGTCGTCCATAAATGGCGCACCTATTATAGTGCGCGCCAGCGGCTACAATAGTCACATGTCACGAGTCACGAGTTTTAGCTCATGAAGGAAACCACGCTCATCGTGGTCCGCCACGCCGAAACCACCTGGAATCGCGAGAAGCGAATGCAGGGCACGACCGATACGACGCTGTCTGATGTCGGCCGCGCCCAGGCGCAGGCGCTTTCCCGCCGGCTTGCTCGTCAGGCGTTCTCGGCGCTCTATAGCAGTGACCTGAGCCGCGCGCGGGACACGGCGCATGCCATCGCGCAACAAACGCGGCGCGAACTCCTGCTCGAGCCGCGACTACGGGAGCGTGCATTCGGTATCTTCGAGGGGCTTATCGCGGACGAGATCCGGGCGCGCTATCCGGAGGAGTACGCCCGCTTCGCGAGCCGCGACCCTGACTATGAAGTACCCGGCGGCGAGAGCGCCCGCGGATTCACGCAGCGTTGCCTGGGTTGCCTGGCCGAGATCGCCAACCGCCACCCAGGCGAGGACGTCGTAGTGGTCACGCACGGACTCGTGCTCGACTCGCTTTACCGGGCAGCGCACGGACTCGACCACGGCGTGCAGCGCCCGGTGCCCCTCATCAACGCGAGCGTGAATCTTTTCGGATACGGCTCGAGCATCTGGCGCATGGTGGAGTGGGGTGACGTGACGCACCTCGCCGAGGACGAGATCACGGTTTACCGGGGCAGCGCCGGTTGAATCCGTGAGTCGTGATTCGTGAGTCGTGAATCGTGAAACGTGAATCGTGAAACGTGAATCGTGAAACGTGAATCGGGCTCAGTTAAAACCCAAGAATTAGCCGCAGATAAACGCAGATAAACACAGATTGAGATATACAAGAGAGAGAACCAAAACAGGAACAGACCTGCTTAGCCGCCGATGCACGCCGATAATGCAGAAGAAGTGATGGATAATGGTGATACGAAATGGTGATGAAGAAAAGCTGTCCCTTCGTCCATCACCAGTAATCATCACCATTTCTCATCACCAGTACGCGTCACCAGTTCTTGGTCGCGGGTCGCCGTGAGGAATGGATACCGTTGTCTTAGTTCACGGGCTGTGGGTCCATGGTATCGCGATGGAATTGATGCGCCGCCGCGTGGCGCGCGCGGGATATCAGGCGCTGGCGTACTCCTACCCATCCATGCGGCTGACGCTCAACGAGAACGCCGGGCGGCTCGCGCGTTATTTGCGCGAGTTGCCTGCTTCACGGCTGCATCTGGTCGGCCACAGTCTTGGCGGGTTGATCGTACTGAAGACTATCGAGCAGGCAACGGCGCTGCCCCCGGGCCGGGTCGTGTTGGCGGGGACGCCCTTTGGGGAGAGCTACGCGGCGCGGAGGTTGGAGCGCCTGCCGGGCGGGCGCACAGCGCTCGGGCGCAGCCTGCCCGAATGGCTCGAGATCGCGCACTCCAGGCCGGCGCCAGACCGTGAGATCGGCGTGATCGCGGGCAGCTCGCCCTTCGGGCTCGGGCGTCTCGTCGCGCCGGAATTGCCTCGGCCCAACGATGGGGTCGTGAGCGTCAAGGAGACACGGCTGCCCGGGATGCGCGATCATATCGTCCTGCCCGTGAGTCATTCGGGGATGCTGGTTTCGCGCCACGTCGTGCGCCAGATTTGCGCCTTTCTTCGCAATGGTGCCTTTGCCCGATAGGGCGGAGGCACGAGCCAAGAGGGAAGGAGAGATGCAGGATTACAATCGAACCGCCAAGGCGCCAAGCACGCCAAGAAACACAAGATTGATACACGGATAAGCGCACATGTTCGTGAATTGAGCATCGGGCAACGCCCTCGAACCACCATCCACGATTCACGATTTACGATTCACGCAGTATGAAATGGTAGGAACAATGCTTCTCATTCGACCATTGGCGATTGCGGGCCTGCTGGTGTTGATGGGCGGTTGTAATAGCGTCGGCTACTA
The DNA here is from genome assembly GCA_029864385.1 of Betaproteobacteria bacterium. Lineage (GTDB taxonomy): Bacteria > Pseudomonadota > Gammaproteobacteria > Burkholderiales > SG8-41 > SG8-41. Next base: position 2,686 of record JAOTTL010000239.1, read on the forward strand.
CTGGCAGTCGGTAAGCGGGCAGCTCGATATGTGGGGTCGCGAACGGCCGGTGCCGGAGGTAATCGGTGACCCCGACACTGACGCGACGCTGCGGCGCAAGCTTGCCCGTGTGGAGAAAATCCGCGATTTTGCGAGCGACGAGCTCAAGCTTCCAGACAATGCCAGTTACCGGCGCTACGCCGACCTGGAACGGCCGTTCGCGGTGTGGAATGTTTTTGCGGCGCCGGAGTTCTCTGTCTCACCCATACAGTGGTGCTTCCTGGTTGTGGGCTGTGTCGCCTACCGGGGCTATTTCGATCGCGCGGCGGCCGAGCGCTTCTCCGCGGGCGTGGCGGCACAGGGGCATGACGTTTACGTGGGCGGGGTGCCAGCTTATTCCACGCTCGGCTATTTTGCCGATCCCTTGCTCAATACGTTCATGCAGTTCCCCGACGTCGAGATCGCGCGTCTCCTGTTCCACGAGCTTGCGCACCAGGTCGCCTATGCGCCCGACGACACGGTTTTCAACGAGTCGTTTGCAACCGCCGTCGAAGCTGAAGGCATGAAGCGCTGGCTCACCCGCACCGGTAACCAGGCGGCGCGAGCCGATTTCGAGCGCCGGCAGTACGCGCGCGACGAGTTCAAGCGCATCGTCGAGCGCTCCCGACAGCGGCTCGACGCGCTCTATCGCTCGGGCGTCGCACCAGACGCGATGCGTATCCGCAAGGCTGCGATACTCGAGCAGATGGACCAGGAATACCGCGTGTTCAGGGACAGCTCCGGTTTTGCGGGCTATGACCACTGGTTCGCGCAGAGGCCCAACAACGCGCAGATCGCTTCGGTCGTGATTTACACGCAGCTCGTGCCGGCGTTCCAGTCGTTGCTCGAGCGCGAGGGCGGTGACCTTGGCCGGTTCTACGCGCGGGTAAAAATGCTGGCGAGCTTGCCAAAGGACCAGCGGGCCGATGCATTGCGGACGGCGTTGCCGCAGACGCAGGCAGAGGCTTTGCGCTAGGGCGTGTCGGCAGTGAGTGATAGCATCCGTCGTCCGGAAAGGCCGGTCACAGCCGGCCTTTTTTGTTCTCTGTGATCTCTGTGTTCTCTGTGGCAGTTTGATCCTGAACTTGTGAGACAACACTCCAGCACTGACATCGAGCAGCGGCGCGCGAATCTGCCGCAGCCGCGTTATCCCGAGGAGCTTCCGGTCGTCGCGAAGCGCGAGGAGATCGCGCGCGCGATCGACGCCCACCAGGTAGTGATCGTCTGTGGCGAGACCGGATCGGGCAAGACGACGCAGTTGCCCAAGATCTGCCTGGAGCTCGGGCGCGGTGTCGCGGGCATGATCGGCCATACCCAGCCGCGCCGCATCGCCGCGCGCACGGTCGCCGCGCGCATCGCCTCGGAGCTCACGAGCCCGCTCGGGCACGCCGTCGGCTATAAGGTACGTTTTTCCGACCGCGTTTCCCCGGAAACCTACCTCAAGGTCATGACCGATGGGATACTGCTCGCGGAAACACAAAGCGACCGCCAGCTCCGCGCCTACGACACGATCATCATCGACGAAGCGCACGAGCGCAGCCTCAATATCGACTTCCTTATCGGCTACGTCAGGCAACTGCTGCCACAGCGACCAGACCTCAAGCTCATCGTCACTTCGGCGACGATCGATGCAGAGCGTTTCTCGCGCCACTTTGGCGATGCGCCGGTAATCGAGGTGTCGGGCCGGCTCTATCCGGTCGAGATGCGCTACCGGCCGCTCGCCGGGCGCGGGGAGCGCGACGATGAGCAGGACATGGTGCAGGCGACGCTCGATGCGGTGGACGAGCTCGCGCGCGCGCCGGGCGGCGGTGACGTCCTGGTCTTCTTGCCGGGAGAGCGCGAGATCCGCGAGACGGCGGACGCCCTGCGTCAGCACCATCCGAAAGGGGCGGAGATCCTGCCGCTCTACGCGCGGCTTTCCTTCGAAGAGCAAGAGCGCGTGTTCCGCCCGGGTGGCGCGCGCCGCATCGTGCTCGCCACCAACGTCGCCGAGACCTCGCTGACCGTGCCCGGCATCCGTTTCGTAGTGGATACGGGGCTCGTGCGCATCAACCGCTACGGCTACCGCAACAAGGTGGAGCAGCTGCAGGTGGAGCCGGTGTCCCAGG
>JAOTTL010000240.1:0-4808 GCA_029864385.1 Betaproteobacteria bacterium
CGGTGCAGGTGGCGGTGCAGTTGGCGGTGCAGTTGGCGGTGCAGGTAACGGTGCGGCTCCCGGTGCAGGTGGCGCTGCAGGTAACGGTGCGGCTCCCGGTGCAGGTGGCGGTGCAGTTGGCGGTGCAGGTAACGGTGCGGCTCCCGGTGCAGGTGGCGGTGCAGTTGGCGGTGCAGCTCCCGGTGCAGGTGGCGGTTCAGTTGGCGGTGCAGGTAACGGTGCCGCTCCCGGTGCAGGTAGCGGCACTGCAGCAAGTTGAGGGACTGCCGTACTGGATCTCTGGCGCGATACCTCAGTGACGCACATTCTTAGTCTTCCCAGTTCGGTGTCGCCCATTGCGGCTGCGTCCTTCGCAAATGCCGCAGCCAGATCTTGACACGAAGCAGCGTGCACTGTGTTTGATGCCGACACGGCTACTGCGAGAAAAAATAACTGAGATAACCGCATGGTCGATGCCCTCCCATTTAATTGCACCCTAACGAATAGGGTTTTATCCGCCGTGCGGCAGCAGGGTGGATAAAACCCTATTCGTTAGGTCGACGAAATGCCACATAACACTGTATCCCATTCCCCGGTCAATACCATACGCCAAGACGGGAAGTGGGGCAATCTGAACCGCCCCGGTTTTTCCGGAGAGCTCCGGGTTTGAGTCAGGCCGCCATGGGCAGCTGACCCGTTGACTGATGATACGACGCTTCAAACTCCGCCGGCGGGACGTTGCCAATCGGTTCGAGCAGCCGGCGGTGATTGAACCAGTCGACCCATTCCAGTGTTGCGTACTCCACAGCTTCCAGATGCCGCCACGGGCCGCGACGGTGAATGACCTCGGCCTTGTAGAGACCGATGATGGTCTCCGCCAGCGCGTTGTCGTAAGAATCGCCGACGCTGCCCACCGAGGGCTGGGCGCCCGCCTCGGTCAGCCGCTCGGAGTAGCGAATCGACAGATACTGGCTGCCGCGGTCGCTGTGATGAACGACCCCGTGGATGCCGGAGCGCGACCACAGCGCCTGCTCCAGGGCGTCTAGCACCAGTTCGACCCGCATCGAGCGCGCTACGCGCCAGCCGATGATGCGCCGGGCGAACACGTCGATGACGAACGCGACATAGACGAAGCCGGCCCACATCGCAACGTAGGTAAAGTCTGCCACCCACAGCTCATTGGGCCGGCTTGCCTGAAACTGCCGCTTCACATGATCAAGCGGTCGCTCGGTGCTGTCCTCGGCGATCGTCGTGCGGCATTTGCGCCCGCGCACCACGCCCTGCAGGCCGAGCGAGCGCATCAGGCGCTCGACCGTGCATCGAGCGACGATGAAATTCTCGCGACCAAGCTGACGCCAGACCTTGCGCGCGCCGTAGACGTGGAAGTTCTCCTCATACACGCGCCGGATCTCGGGCACCAGGGCGCGATCGCGTTGCACCCGCGGCGGCGAGCGCTGCGGATCGGCCTGCCGTGCCCTGTGCTCGTAATATGTCGACGGGGCGATCTGCAGCTCCTCGCAGATCGGCTCGACCCCATGCTCGGCACGGTGGGCGTCGATAAACGCCACCATCACTTCGGTCGGCGGTCGAGCTCCGCCTGGGCAAAAAAACCGACGCCTTGCGCAGAATCTCGTTCGCCCGCTTCAGCTCCCGGTTCTCGCGCTCCAGCTCCTTGAGCCGATCGCGCTCCGCGCTGGCCACGCCCCCGCGCCGACCCTGGTCACGCTCGGCCTGCCGCACCTACTTGCGTAGGGTTTCCGCAGTGCACCCCATCTTCGCCGCAATCGACTCGATCGCCGCCCACTGCGATTCGTACTCGCCCTCGTGCTCGAATACCAGCCGCACCGCGCGTTCCCGTACTTCCGGTGAATGCCTCTTCGTCGTGTTCATAACTCCATCCTCTCAAGAAATGGAGTCTCCGGGAATCCCGGGGCGGTTCATGATGCTGTTTGGGTCACTGCCGGGTTTGATGTCGATTGTGATGGGTTCGCGGATCGGGTTTATGTTGTAAGCGACATTGTCAATTCCAATCGGATCGCCAACCAGTCGCACAAGTTGAACACGCCACCACATCCCCTTCCACTTGCCTGCGCGTGCGCGTCATGGGGTTCGATGCGGGTGACGTTGGGTGCGGGCACGCGAGGGCTGTGCGACACGGGCGCGACACGGAGCGCTTTTAGCCCTGCGCGTCACAAATAACGCCTTGATTATGTTGGCGTCCCCACGGGGAGCCGAGCTTATCCCCGCGCTGCGGATCGCCCGCGTTTTGTCGCGTTGAGACTTGAGCGCATCCCGCGGCAAGCCGGCTGTGACATCCATAGTTGCGAACGAAGGCGGCCTCGAATACACTGTTTCAATCGTTCTGATTGCAAAAGATTTCCTGAATGGATACGCGCGTCGTCACTGCCCATCTGCCAGCCGATCTCGCAAAGAAACTGGACGGCCTGGCGGAGCGCCTGGATCGGCCGAAGGGATGGATCGTGAAGGAAGCGATCGCATCGTTCATCTCCCTGGAAGAGAAGCGACACCAGCTTACGCTGGAAGCATTGGCGGATGTCGGCGCACAACGCACCGTGGACCACTCTGAAATTGAAGCCTGGGTCGAGGGCCTCGCGAAGCCAAAAAGCCGCACCCGCTGATTGTCGTGGCCCTCAGGTGGACAAGAAGTGCCCGCTCCGATCTAGTTCGACTGTACGACTTTCTGCAATCGGTAAACGTCCCAGCTGCGGCTCGCGTCGTTCGCCAGTTAATCGCGGGCGCCAAACGAATTCCTGCCTACCCGCGTCTGGGAACCCGTCTTGCCGAATTCGAGCCTCGCGAAGTTCGCCGCATCCTGGTGGGAGATTACGAAATTCGCTACGAAGTCACCAATACCGATATCTTCATCCTGAGAATCTTCCACGTGCGAGAAGACCGCTGACTCGAAGTCTTGTTCCTGCACATGCACCGTGCGTGCCGACCTCACGTGTTGCCGATACGCAGCGAAGTGATCTGACCGATCTTTTGTACCAGGGCCATTGTTACTTTACTGCACCATCTCCGGCTGCGCGAGCATAAGAGGACGAGGCCTAAAGGTCACCGGCGCCGGCGGCCGGTAGCCGAGCGAGCTGTGGGGCCTGATCTCGTTGTATTCGCGCCGCCAGCACTCGATCACGATGCGCGCTTCCGTCAAGCTGTAGATGATCTCCCCGTTGAGAACCTCGTCCCGGAGCGTGCCGTTGAAACTCTCGCAGTAGCCGTTCTCCCAAGGACTGCCCGGTTCGATGTAAAGGGTGTTCGCGCCGATCCGCTGCAGCCATTCGCGCAGCGCCTTGGCAGTGAACTCAGGACCGTTGTCCGAGCGGATGTGCTCGGGTATTCCTCTGACGAGCATCACCTCGGCCAGCAGCTCGATCACCTCCTGGGCGCCAATGCGCCTTGCCACCAGGATCGCCAGGCACTCCCGCGTGTGCTCGTCGATCAATGTGAGCAGCCGTAGCGCCCGCCCGTTGTGCGTCCACGCGCTCACAAAGTCGTAGCTCCAGACGTGATTCGCCTGCTCGGCTCGCAGCCGCACGCAGCTGCCGTCGTTGAGCCACAGCCGCGCCCGCGGTCTCTGCTTTCTCGGAACCTTCAGCCCTTCCTTGCGCCAGATCCGGCTCACCCGGTCCTTGCCCACCCGCCAACCGCCCTGCCTTAGCATCCCCGTGATCATCCGGTAACCATAGCGCCCGTACTGGCTGGCAAGCCGCACAATGGCCTGCGTGAGCCGGTCCTCGTCCGCCCGCACCGTCGGCACATAACGCTGCGTGCCCCGAGGCTGCGCGAGCACCCTGCAGGCCGTGCGCTCCGACACCCCGTGTTTGCCCCGAGCATGCTCCACAGCCTGGCGCCGCCGCTCGGGGCTTAGAAGTTTCCCTCGGCTACGTCCTTCAGGATCGCCTTCTCCAAGGACAGGTCCGCGACCACACGTTTCAATCTCGCGTTCTCGCGCTCCAGATCCTTCAGCTTCTTCGCTTGGTCAGCCTTCAGGCCGCCATACTCCTTGCGCCAGCGGTAGTACGTGACATCAGTGATCCCGGCTTCCTTGCAGGCCAGCGGCAGCGCTTTGCCTCCCGCGGTGAGCACTTCGATCTGCCGCAGCTTCGCCACCACCTGCTCCGGGCTAAATCTCTTCTTCGCCATGTTCCGACTCCTTCTTCCAGGCCATACACTACATTCAACCTGGTATAGAAAAGGCCGGTCAGGTCAATCCTGCACGAGACTACCGCCCGACGGCCCCTTCTTGAGCAGATCGAGAAGTGGGAGCAGGAGCGGGAAGAGATCCGCGCCAGCATCATTGATGAGGAGTCCCAGCTCGCGCGCAGCCGCGCGGCGGCGGACATCACCGAGGGCCACATCGTGGGGATGCTCGACGACCTGTCGGCGACCCTTGCGGAGCTACCGCTCGACGAGCAGCGCGATGTCCTGCGCGGCTTCATCGAACACGTTGAGATTGACCCGGCAACCTTGGAAGGCCGAATCTGTTACCACTTCTCCGCGCTTAGCGGGGATAAGGTGGCGTCCCCACGGGGATTCGAACCCCGGTTACCGCCGTGAAAGGGCGATGTCCTAGGCCTCTAGACGATGGGGACTGCGGACTGCGAACAAGGCGCAAAAACTGAATTTAAGCGCAGATAAACAGATACACACGGATAGACGTTCAAAAACAGAAACGACTCTGTTTTGTATCTATTTCGTCCTGGTCTTATCTACGTTCATCCGTGTTCATCTGCGGCTCCAATCGGGTGTTGCTGGTGGAGGTAAGCGGGATCGAACCCACTCCCCTTTCCCACTTCCCACCCTTGAGC
>JAOTTL010000241.1:0-4795 GCA_029864385.1 Betaproteobacteria bacterium
AATCGTGCCTTCAGAGCCCACGAAAAGACGCGTGAGATCGTAGCCCGCGGAGGACTTGCGCGCCCGCCCGCCGGTGTGGATCACCCGTCCGTCGGCGAGCACAACGGTGAGCCCGAGCGTGTTCTCCCGCATCGTTCCGTAACGCACCGCGTTGGTTCCGGACGCGCGGGTGGCGGCCATGCCGCCGATGGTGGCGTCGGCCCCGGGATCGATCGGAAAGAACAGGCCCGACCCATGCAGGTGTTGATTGAGCTGCTTGCGCGTCACGCCGGCCTCGACTGTGGCGTCGAGATCGTCCACATGAACGTCGAGGACGCGGTTCATGCGCGAGAGATCGAGGCAAACCCCGCCATGGATCGCGAGCACGTGGCCTTCGACCGAGGTGCCGACGCCAAACGCGATCATTGGAACGCCATCGCGGGCGCACAGCCGCGCGATCTCGGCGACTTCCGCTGTGCTGGTCGGAAAGGCCACGGCGTCGGGCGGCGCGGGCGGGTGGGCCGATTCATCCCTTCCGTGCTGCTCGCGCGCGGCGGCCGAGGTGGTAAAGCGATCACCCAGGCGCACGCGCAGCTCCCCGAGCAGCGCTTCGGGTAGGAGCTCGCGAGGACGGGCGCGATGGTGGGTCGAAAGGGTCACGGCGCACCGATCGAACAGCTTGAAGTGGACACCGTCCGGTTGCCTCGGCTACGGCGAAGCTTTTTGGCTACAGGAACGGCGCGGCGCGCTTGATCAGTTCGTCGAGCCCAGGCTCTTTCGCGTTGCGTGGCTTTCCGGGGTGGATAATGGAAACTTGGCAGCTCTCGGCCGCTTCCACCAGTTCGCGGTACGTGCCCGCATTGATATCCGCTATATAAGCCTGTTTGTTGGCGTCGTAGGCGAACATGCGGTTGTTGAGGATCGTGCATTCGTTGCAAGTCGTGCAGCGCGGGGTTTCGATGGAGGGCTCGTCTGAGGGCGGTTCCGGTTCCACCGCTTCGGCTGTGACCGTGGCGGGGGCGGCGGGGGCCGGCGCGGACGCAGCGCCCGCCACGGGACCAGCAGCCACGGGAATAGCAGCCGTCGGTGCCGGGGTGGCCGATCTTGCCTCCCGCCACAGCGCCTCGATCTCCTTTTGCTTCGCTTCTTCCCAGGCCTTGCGCTCGCGCGCAAGCAGTTTTTCCGCCTGGGAGCTGTGAATGCCGCCCAGCTCCTGCAGGCTGTGCCACATCTCGCTGCAGCGGTTCGCACCGAGCATCAGCTTGTCGTGAACGATGGCGCGCTGGAGCCGGTTTTGCTCGTCAACCATCGGCAAATAGGGAACCTCATCCGGTGTCATGCCCGTGTCTTCCGCAAGGCCCTGGGCAAGCGGAACCATGCTGCCGTTCCAGTCCGCCCGCGGGACCGCCGCGAAGTGCATGGCGTAACGCGGATCACAGGCTACGAAATCGACGAAGGTGAAGGCCAGCTTCTCCTCGATGCGTTGATGCGCCTCGTCCTCGTAGGCGAAGCGCTCCACGGGCCAGTCCTGCTCGGGCTGGGGATTGCCGTCCAGGCTGAAGCGTGCCGCCCAGTTCGGCCCTGCCGACGGATCGTAGGCAAAGGCCGGGAACGCGCGTGATTGCATCGCAGCTGCCGCAGCAAGGTAGGGCGGAAGCCCGTTCGCGCTTCCCGCGGCGCCCGAGTAGACGCTGAACAGCGCCGGCCCGGTCTGTGCCATGCCTTTGAAGATGTGCTCCCGCGCCTGGTACAGGTTGGAAGCGCTCGACTGCATCACGAAGACGTCGCTCAGGCCGAGCGCCATGCTCGCGAGGCGCAGGCTGCGCAGGTTGAGCGAGAAGCGGGCGCCGGCGTTCGTGAGCGGCGGCAGCAGATCATCGGTCTGAAGCAGGACTTTCACCGGCAAGCCGCTCGCGAGAACATCGATCAGCGTTGTGAGTTCCGAGTCGGGCATTTCGGCTGCCCGCATATAGACGAGATAGTCCGGGAAGAGGCGCACGTCTTTCGGACCGAGCGCGTTTTCATCGAACTGCTCGAAAAGCAGGTCGTGAGCGGGTTCGATGTAGCGACCCTCGATCTCGAGTTCCGCGGTGGCGATGGCCTTGACGAGCTCGATCAGCTCCGGCAGGCGGCTACGGAAAGCCGCCAGCGCGTCGGTGCAGGTCTCGAACACGAATCCGTGCGGTTGCGCGCCGCCCGGCTCGTCGCTGCGGCCACCCGGTAGCACGAATCGTTGCGACTGCAGCACGGCAAGCACCCGGTTGATGCGCTGGCGCCGGCTTTCGGGCAAGGTATCCTTGGCAGCGTTTCGCGTGAGCAGGCGCGACATGGCGTCGAAGTCGAAGGCCTGCTCGTGAGCCGGCCCGATGGAAGACCTCAGGTTCTTGCTGCTTATTCCCGCTGCGGACCGGGCGAAGTCTGCGCTCAGAATGTCCGAGAGCTTGAGAACGAGCCGGTCGATTTCCTCACGCAGGCTGCGGGCCTTGCGCGCCTGCACGGCCTTCCAGGCATGAACGAAAAGACGACCGGGCAGCGCCGCGTCACAGTCGATGACCTCGCCACTTTCCTTGAGAGCCGCCCGCGCCCGGTTGAGGGTCTCGGCAAGCGGGTCGTCACTCGGCGAAGCGAGGACGCGTGCGGTTTGGTCCCACAACGACAGCAGCGAACCCGCGGCGCCATCCGCAACCCGTTTGCGCATCGCGCCTTCGAGGCGTAGCACGCTGCGCCTCGTTTTCTCACCGTCGAGGCCTTGCGGGGCGACCTGGCGCAGGAGGTCATCGACGATATCCGATACCGAGCGCACCCAGCCCTTCTCGGAAGAATCGGCCGTGAGGACGAGGGGAAAATCGTACCGCAGTTGCGTCAGGTCACGGTATCCAGCCAGGAGGGCGGGGCGCAGGCCGCGCCCTTCGAGCGCTTCCAGCCCCTGGCCGACCCGGTGGCCGGTCAGGTGAAAGGCGAGATGTGCTTTGAACTCCGGTCCCATTTCAGTGGCCGACGCCGGACTTTCCTCGGTGCCAGCAGTGCCGGGGCGGGCCGTGCTGGCGCCTACGATGACGTCACGTGGCGCGTCGCGTTTCACCCGGGTCCTCCTGCGGCCACACCGTGAATTTGTCGAGCTCCGCCTCGAGCCCCTGCCGGATCCGGACCGGCGTGGTCAGCGCCGAGGGGTGGCGAGTCTCCTCGTAGCAGGGAACGTTGGGGTTGCGATAGAGGATTCCTACCGGAATCGGGTCATTCGACGAGGCGATTTCGCGCGCCCGATCGAGGTCCGAGGGGTCGTGAACACGCTGGTTCTTGTACGCTTTCCCGAGGGCGGGGCTGATCGTGAGGCCGTTCTCGTGCGTAAGCAGCAGATTCCGGTTCGGATCGTGCAGCCACGGATCGAGATGCTGTGGCAGGAATTCCGGGCAGCGCTGGATGATGCGAACGAACGAGAATCCCTTGTGGTGGAAAGCGGCCGCGAGAATGTCGTAGACCATCTCCGGGATCCAGTCCACGGCTTGCGCCACGAAGGAGACGTTCTGGACACCGAGGGTCACGGTCAGCGGATTGAGCGCCTCGAGGTAGGCGCCGTGCGGCGTCGTCTTGCTCTTGAGACCGGCGGGCGAGGTGGGTGACGCCTGCATCTTGGTCAGGCCGTAGATGTGGTTGTCGTGCAGCACCACGGTCATGTTCATGTTGTAGCGGATCGCGTGTATCCAGTGAGCGGCGCCGATGCTGCAGCAATCGCCGTCGCCGGTCGCCACGAAGACCTGCAGGTCGGGCCGCGCAAGCTTGATGCCTTCGGCGATCGGCAGCGCGCGCCCGTGGATGCCGTGGAACCCGTAGGTCTTCATGTAGTGCGGGAAGCGGCTCGAGCAGCCGATCCCGGACACAAAGACGGTTTTTTCAGGCCGCAGTTTCTCGTCGCGGCACAGGCGCTGGACGGCGGCGAGGATGGCATTGTCGCCGCAGCCGGTGCACCAGCGCGGTATGCTGGCCTGATAGCTTTCGAGGTCGTGCTCCTCCTCGTGAACCATCCGCAGCACGCATTCAGTGGCCCGCATCGTCATGTTTTCCGCCTTTCCTTCTCCAGTTTCTCCCGGATCACGCGGTAGAGGGTCCCCGGCTTGGTCGGCTGGCCCTTTACTTCGCTCCAGCAGTCGATGTCGACCAGGTAGCGCGCCCGCAGCAGCAACGCCAGCGCCGAGTAACGCCGGTTGGTCTCGTCGATGATCTCGTCCTCGAGGCGGTCGCACCAGTTGGCCTCGATCGTCATGACCTTCCGGAACCGCTGCATGATTTCCTTGATGCCTGCCGGCATCGGCTGGAGGAACGTGAGGTGCATCGAGGACACCTGGTGTCCTTCCTCGCGCAGGCGCTCGACGATCTCTTCGATGGCGCCCTTCGTGCTGCCCCAGCCGATGACGAGAAGGTCGCCGCTGTCGCCGCCGAACACGGGTGGCGTCTTCAGCGTTTTCTGCAGCGCGGCAAGCTTGAGGCTGCGATGATGGATCGCCTCTTCGTTGATCTCAGGGTCGTACGCGACGCGGCTCGCTCTGTCGTGCGCCAGGCCGGTCAGAGTGTGCATGCCGTGAGGCTGGCCCGGCACGAGGCGGCGGGCGAGGCCGGTGACGGGGTCCCAGTCGTAAGGTTTCGTTCCCTCATCAACGGCGCTCTGGTCTACCGGGGGCGCAAGCCAGGTTTCCGCGAATACCGGTCGCGGGAACGGTTGCTGGGAGGTGGCGAGATTGGCGTCGGAGAGCACGACGACGACGGTGTTGAACGTCTCGGCGATCTTGCGCGCGGTGATGATCGAGTAGAAGCAGTCCTC
>JAOTTL010000072.1:0-19209 GCA_029864385.1 Betaproteobacteria bacterium
TGGCGAGGTCTCGTCCGAACGGCTTCTCGATGACCACGCGGTTCCAGGCCCGCCCCGCGTCGTTTTCTGCGGTGAGTCCGACGGCAGCGAGCCCTTCCACCACCGGGGCGTGCAGCGTGGGCGGCAGCGCCAGGTAGTAGAGATGGCGGCCGCCGGCATCATGCATTGCGTCGAGGTCCGCAAGGCGCAGCGCAAGGTCGCGATAAAAGGCTGGCTGGGCGAGCTCGCCGCCGATATAGGAGCAGCGTCCCGCGAACGACTTACGCTCTGCGTTGCTGAGGCCCGCCGCCCTCGTCGCTTCGCCGATGCAGTCCTGGAACGTCGAGGCAGCGCCGGTCCCGGTTTCACGGCTCACGCCCAGCACGTAATAGCGTTCCGGCAGCAGGCCACGCGCATGCAGCTGCACAATGCTCGGCAGGAGTTTGCGGCGAGACAGATCACCGAGGGCGCCGAAAACGACGATCCCGCAGGGACGCGGGCGCGGCTCGTCGAGACGTATGCTGTTGGCGAGGGGCACCGGCGCGGGTTCGTCAGCCATCGGTCAGTCCTCGCGCTTCACGGCATGGCCGCCGAACTGGTTGCGCATCGCGGCGAGCAGCTTGTCGGCGAACGGCGCGTCGGTACGCGAGCGAAAGCGGTTCTGGAGGGAGAGCGTGATGACCGGCAAGGAGCAGCCGAGATCGATCGCTTCTTGCACGGTCCAGCGGCCTTCCCCGGAATCGGGCACGTAGGCGGCGATGCCGGAGAGAGTGCGGTTTTCCTTGAGCGCGTCGGCGGTGAGATCGAGCAGCCACGAGCGCACGACGCTGCCGTGCCGCCACAGCTCTGCGATTGCGGCCAAATCGAGCGCGAGATCCTCCTTGCGCTGCATGAGTTCGAAGCCTTCCGCGTAGGCCTGCATCAGCCCGTACTCGATGCCGTTGTGTACCATCTTGACGAAGTGGCCTGCGCCGACCGGTCCGACGTGCGCCCACCCGCGGTCCTTCGCCGGCGCCAGTGTCTCCAACGCGGGCTTAAGGCGCGCAACGTCATCCGTCGCGCCACCCGCCATCAGGCAATAGCCCTCGCTCAGGCCCCAGATGCCGCCGCTCGTGCCGACGTCCACAAAGCGCAAGCCGCTTTTCGCGAGCGCCGCCGCGCGGCGCTGGGAGTCGCGGTAGTTGCTGTTGCCGCCGTCGATGACCACGTCGCCGCGCTGAAGTCGCGGTGTGAGCTGGTTGAGCGTTTCTTCAGTGGGCGCGCCGGCGGGCACCATGAGCCAAACCACGCGTGGGGCAGGGAGCGCCGCAGCCAGTTGCTCGAGGCTGTCCGCGGCCTCCATGCCCTGGGACGCGGCGCTGCGGCGCGCTTCGGTGTTGAGGTCGAAGGCGACGACCCGGTGGCCGCCGCGCACAAGCCGCAGCGCCATGTTGGCGCCCATCTTGCCAAGACCGATCATTCCGATGTTCATGCTTTTCTCCTCCGTTGATTCGTGCTGCGCCGCCTAATTACCGTGTCCACTGACCAGGAAACAGTGATGAGTGCTGGTGATGGAAAATGGTGATGATTAATGGTGATGGGCGGACCTGAGGGCGCTCTTGATCACCAATTCTCATCACCGTTTTCCATCACCATTATTCATCACTTTTTTCATATGATCGGCGTTCATCGGTGGCTAAAGATGCATTTTATCGATTCAGGCGCCAGTCATATGGCGTGTAAACGAGGCGTAGCCGCTCCGCATGGTGCTCGATGCGCGCGGCCGCCTCGCGATCATAGAGATAACGTGCCACCAGGCGCTGGACGGAATCGGGCGCGGCCCCGAAATCTTCACGATACCAGCGAAAGATCTCGCAAACGTGCAGCTCGTCATCGTGCAAGCGGGTGGTAGCGTTGATGAATGTTTGCGCCGCGGCATCGAGCTGTCCTTCCAGCTGCGTGGCGTCGTAGGCCTCGATCGGCGGACAGGTGCGGCTTGCGCACACCAGCGCGAAATGAATGCGCGGATCGACCTTGCGCACCGCCCAGCGCCGTCGCGGATCGTTCCCGCGCAGGCGCCGGCGCAAGCGGTACGGCGGCACGGCGTTCGCGCGCAGGACTCCGTGCTCGATATCGGCCGCACTGAGAATCTCGTCGCCCACGCGATAGCGGATGCACTCGAAGAAGAGGGGGACCTCGCGCACCGACTCGTGGATGCCGAGCTCCACGACACCATGGATGACGAGCGTGTTGAAGACGTTGGTCCAAAAGGCCACGCGCTGCGTATCCAACTCGAGCGATGCAGGATCGAATGAAGCGAGCTGCGCGGCGAGATCGTGAAAGTTGCCATACACCTCACTGCACCGGATCCCCGCGTAATCGACTTTGTGCGAGTGCCCGTCGTAGAACTGGCCGCGCACGACGTTCATCGCGCGCTTCATCACCTGTCCCGGGTCGGCGGCGCGAGCGCCTGCGCCCTCCGCGCCGTCATTGAGCACCGAGCGGCCCAGGAGCAGGTCGAGCTTGCGGCGGATCCCAATCGGACGCGGTTGCGCCCGCGGCCGCCGCGCCTCGCGATAGCGCAGAATTGCGGTGGCGTAGCCGATGTGCGAGTAGGCCTGCGGGAAGTTGCCCGTGATCTCCTGGTAACGCGGCTCGTATTGCTCGCCGAAGAGGCCGAGGTGATTGGTGTAGCGCCCGATCTCGCGCAAATACTCGTCCACCTCGTCGAGCCGGCCCTGGAGGATCAGGCAGTGCAAATACCAGAAGAGGCAGATCATGAAGCCCTGCTCCTGGCCGTCGAGCCCGTCATCGAGCTCGTAGCGCAGCATGGCACGATCGCGCAGCAACTCGCGCTCGATCACGGCGATGGTGCCTGCCACGCGCGTATCCTCGACCGGCAGGAAGCCAGTCAGCGGGATAAGGAGCAGCGCGGCATCGACTGCCCCGGTGTCGTAGTGCTGCGTGAAGCAGCCACGCTTGCCGTTGTAGCCGCGCGCGAGGATCTCGGCACGGATCGCCTCGCGCTCGGCCTCCCAGCGCGGGATGTCCCCGGGAAAGCCGTAGTGATCGGCGATTTTGATGGCGCGGTCGAGCGCGACCCAGCACATGAGCTTGGAGTGCACGTAATGGCGCGGGCCGATGCGCGCTTCCCAGATCCCGTCGTCGGGCTCACGCCAGATGCGGATCACTTCGTCGACGTGTGGGAGCAGGAGCGCCCAGTGGTCGAAGCGGATCTTGCCGACGAGTCGCGAGAGCGCGAAGAGCGCGTCGAGCAGCTCGCCGTAAATATCGTGCTGGCGCTGATGAATCACGTACTGGCCAACACGCACGGGGCGCGAATTCTTGTAGCCGGCAAGGTGCGCAAGCTCCGTCTCGTCGCCGGGAGGAAGCGGCTGCTGCAGGCGGTAGACGATGGAGAGCCGTCCGGGTTCCGTCGCCTGCCGAGCGACCTCCTTCAGCCAACCGAGATAGCGTTCGGTTTCCGTGACGTGGCCGAGCTCGTACAGGGCCGCGAGTGTCATGCTGGTGTCGCGGATCCAGCTCAGCCGGTAGTCCCAGTTGCGTTCGCCGCCGATGATCGCGGGCAGCGAGGTCGTGCCGGCGGCGGCGATCGCGCCCGTGGTCCGGAGTTGCAGCAGTTTCAGAACCAGCGCGGTGCGGTCGAGCTGTTCCTGCCACCAGCCCTCGAGCGGCACGTGCCCGGTTTCGCTTTGCGACACCCACGCTTCCCAGTAGCGTTGCGTTGCATGGAGCATGCGCTCGAACATGGCAGGGTCGCGCGGCAGATCACACTCGCCATAACCGAGCGCGAGCCAAAGCGTCTCGCCCGCTGCGAGGGTCACGCGCGCTCGGTCGTCCTCCCAAGAGAGCGCGCGGCTCGTGTGCAGCGTGAGGCGCTCCCCGCCAGCGGTGAAAACCACTGTATCGCCGCTCTCGCTGCGCACCGGGACGCAGCGCGCGTAATCGAAGCGCGGCGCGCACTCGACCTCGAGTGTAATGGAGCCCTGCGTTGCGCTCGCGCGGCGCACCAGCAGGGAGGCCTCGGGAGGACGCCCGCCGTCTGTAGCGAGAAAATCCGTCAGTTCCAGCTCGCCGCCGGCGGCGCGAAAGCGGGTCTGCAGAATGTTCGTCCGCAGGAGATAGGCTTGCGCGGAATCATACGGGGCATCCGGTCCGATCCGGTAACGCCCGCCCTTCCCGTCGTCGATGAGCGCGGCGAACACCGAAGGCGAGTCCATGAACGGCAGGCACATCCAGTCGAGCGCACCGTCGCGCCCCACCAGCGCGAGCGTGGCACCGTTGCCGATCACCCCGTAATCTCCGATTTTCTTGTAAGCCATCGTTGGGCCCCATTTTGCATCTACGGCAAAGGGGGTGCCACGGATGCCACCGCCTTGTTGATGAGTTCGCTTGAAAAACGCAGCCGCCTTGGCGCGGTGCCTGCCGCGCACCATGGCAGAGCGCGTCATGGAAACGCTCAGCGCTGGATGAAACGGCGGGTCGATCCGGCCGCCGGAAACTCGGGCCGAACGTCCGCGGAGATATATAATATGACGATTGATCAACGCCCGCGTTTCGCGGCGCGTTTTTCCGCAGGAGAGCGACCATGACCGCCCGCATCTTGGCATCCGGATGCTTGATTGTTATCGCACTGCTCGTGCAGTCGGTTGCAGCGCAAACCGTGTACAGGTCGACCATGCCCGACGGCCGCGTGATCTTTGGCGACCGGCCGGAGCCGGGTGCGGCGAAGGTGGAATCGTCCAAGCCCGACACGTCCAAAACCGGCGTGCAGGTTTTACCGCCTGGCGCGGAGGGCAGGGTGCAGCAGATGGAGGCGGCGCGCAAGCAGGGAGATGCCAAAGCAGATGAGCGACGCCGAGCCGAAGAAGCCGTGCGCAAAGCCGAGGCGGCGGTCGCCAACGGCAAGGAGCCGCTCCCTGGCGAACGTATCGGCACCGCGGGGGGCAGCAGCCGGCTTAACGACAGCTACTGGGCGCGGCAGAAGAAGCTGCAGGAGGACGTCGTCAAGGCACGCGACAACCTCAACAAGTTGCGCATCGAGGAGCGGTGAGGCGATTGCGACAGTATGATTTCGCGCCGTCTGTGGGAGCAGCGGTGATCAGATAAAGGAGCTGTCATGTGCTGACGTTCGAGGATTGCGTGGCCTTGTCGGGTCTCACTGCCGAGGAGATTGCGGCGATCGCGGAGCACGAGCATATTCCCGAGCTCGCGGCCGCCGAGATGGGCAACTACCTCTGCCGCTCCCCGTCCGGCGAGCTGCACATCAAGCGGATGATCATTGACGACATCGAGGCCGCGCGCGCGGCGGGCAAGCTGGATCGCGCGGCAGCGCTCAAGCTGGTGCTGCGCCATTTCGTAGAATGCCATCCGGGCAGCGACGAGCGCCGCCGCGCGCGGCGCGGCGTCTAGTGAGTAAAGTGATCTCGCCACGCCACGGCGTTCTCCGGTTTGCGCTCGATCAAATGCCTTCGCCGCGAAGGCTTTGCGCCGCCGGGCAGGCGTTTCCGATGGCGGGGCGGCCGGCAGGCGCCCTGGCGCATTGCGGTCAGAGCTTGAGGACGAGCACGTAGACCAGCACCAGCAGGATCGCGAAGTTTGTCACCGCGAGCAGCGAAAGGTCCTGCCGCATGTTCCAGATGTGCCACCGGATTTGCTCGTCGGTCGGCGCCGCGCGGTCGCTCTTGAAGTCGGAATAGAAATACCGCCTGGCGATGACCCCCCCCCGAGCCAGGCCGCCAGCCCCACCAAAAACAGCAACTGCGCGATTTCTTTCATCGTGTCTCCTTTATTGAACCATCGTGGCGCCAAACACGCGGATTGCCGCACCTAGGGTACGCGTGCTGGAGGCATTTGCCAACGCATTGCACCACACCGCGAGGCGCTGGCAGCCGCCGGCAACGCCGACTATCGGTCGATTGAAATCCGCCCCCGGCTGCGAAAACCAGGCGGACGCTGGTGTAAGATGGCCGGCACCAAGGAGGATCGCCCATGAAAGCGATGGTGCTCAAGTCCAGGAACACGCCATTCGTGCTCGAGAACCTGCCTGACCCGGTGCCGGGTCCGGGCGAGGCGGTTGCGAAGGTGCTGGCCTGCGGCGCCGGTCTCACCATTCACCACACGCGTGCGGGCCGCGTGCCGATCCAGTATCCGCGCATCATCGGGCACGAGATCGCGGGCGAGATCGTGGCACTCGGACAGGGGGTGACCGGGCTCAAGACCGGCGACCCCGTGACCGCCTATTTCTATCTGACCTGCGGCGAGTGTTACTGGTGCCGGATCAACCGTGAGACGCTGTGCGACAACCTCGGCGGCTACGTCGGCCGCGAGGTGGACGGTGGCTACGCGGAGTACATCAAGCTGCCCGCGAAGAATTTCCTGCGGCTGCCGGACGGTCTCGATTGGCACGGGAAGCCGGCCGAGATCGGCGTCATCTGCGATGCCATCGCGACGCCCGTCAAGGTCACCCGCCGGGCACGCGTGATGCCGAGCGACACGGTCGCCGTGTTCGGCGCCGGCGGCGGACTCGGCGTACACATGACGATGGTCGCGCGCTGGGCGCGCGCGAAGAAGGTGATCGCGGTCGACACGATGGCTTCCAAGTTCGAGACGTGTCTTAAGGCCGGCGCGGATGCGACCGTGGATGCGTCCGAAGGGCGGGTCATCGAGCAGCTAATGGAGCTGACCGGAGGCAAGGGCGTGGACGTTGCGATCGATTTCGTCTCCAGCAAGTCGACGCTCGAGGCGGGAGCCGGGGCATTGGCCAAGTGCGGTCGCCTCGTCACGCTCGGTGGCCACAGCCAGCCGTTCCAGCTCGACCCCGCGCAACTGCTGCGCAAGGAGATCGAGGTGATGGGCAGCCGTTATGCCACGCGCCAGGAGGTGATCGAGTCGCTCGAGCTCGTGGCGCGCGGCGAGTTCTTTCCGATCGTGACGGAGAAAGTGCCGCTCGAGCAGGCGGAAGCGATGCACCAGCGAGTCGAAAAGGCCCTCGTCACCGGCCGCGCGGCCCTCCTGATTGCCTGATCCGAGCGCTGAGGCTGTGGGAGGTCCGGGTTTCTTGCCGGTGCCAGGAAATAGTGATGAAAGCTGGTGATGATTACTGGTGATGAGATCCGCTTGTACATCACCACCTTTCATCACCATTTCACATCACCGTTACTCGTCACCATGATCCATCGCAGCGTGTCGCGATGGCGTTGCCATCCCAGTTTGCGCGCCACGTGTGATGGGTGTTAAGAGCCGGCCACGATCGCCAGTTTGTTCTCCACTGATTTGACCCCCGCCACCCCGGCCGCGATCTGCGCGGCCTTTGCGCGCTGGTCGGAAGTGTCTGCGGTTCCGTAAAGGGTGACGATGCCGCTTTCCGCATTGACATCGATGCGGTGCACGTTAATGCCGCCGTCCGCCCCGAGGGCATCCTTGACCTTCGCGGCGATGTTCGCATCGGCGCCGGCAGGCGTTTGTGGCTCGGCCATCTTCATTTCGTCTTTCTTGGGCTCCTCCTGCGTTACGGGCGGTATCGGTTTCGCCGCTGGCTCGGGCGCCGGCTTGTCGCCGCACGCCGCGAGGCCGAGCATGAGAACGCCGGCCAATAGGGTCGAGCGCCGCCACCCCGGGAATCGTTCACTTGGTGCCATCAGGTTCTCCTTTTCGGGCTGAGTCTTCATACTGATTAGTGTAAAGGTACTCCACATGGCGCGCCTGGGAAACGGCGTCCACGAGCGCAACCGTCGTGTCGCGGCGCGGTGAATATCGGGCGGAACAAACGTTCTATCCCAGGCGTTGATCATGGATGATAGACTCGGCTCCAACCAGGAGTTGAAACGATGGCAACAAAAACAAAGCGACTCCTCCTGCCTGACACGATGGCGCGTCCCGGCTGGGATTTCGTGAAGACTCGTGCGGACGTGGAGGCCATCGCCTATTCTCCGGGCATTCCAGCGCCGGAGTTCCAGCGGCTTCTGCGCGATGTCGATGGCGTCGCGCTCACGGTCACGCCCTTGCGCGGGGTTGACATCAATGCGGCGCCGCGGCTTCGCGCAGTCGGGCGGATCGGAGTCGGCTACGACGCGGTGGACGTCGAGGCACTGACGCGTCGGGGGATCCCGTTGATGACGTGCGGCACCGACAATTCACCCACCGTGGCCGAGTACGCGATGTTGATGATGCTCGCGCTGTGCAAGCGCGGCACCCTGATGGATGCGCTTCCCCGGCAGGGCCGCTGGTCCGAGCGCTACCGCGAGCTTCCCACCGAGTTACTGGGCAAAACGCTGCTCATCATTGGCTTCGGGCGCATCGGCACGCGCGTCGCCAGGCGCTGCCTCGCCATGGAGATGATTGTCGAGGTCTACGATCCCTACGTCGCGGCGGAGACGATGCGCTCGGCGGGTTGCGAGCCCGTCACCGATCTGGACGCCGCGCTGGGGCGCGCCGATTTCGTCACCCTCCACTGTCCCAAGACGCCGGAGACCGCGGGGATGTTCGATGCGGCCCGGCTGGCACGCATGAAGCCCGGGGCCCGGCTGATCAACACGGCGCGCGGCGGACTGGTCGACGAGGCCGCGCTCTACGCTGCGCTCGCTGCGGGAAAGCTCGCCGGCGCGGGAATCGACGTGTTCTCGCCAGAGCCGCCGCTGAGCGATAACCCCCTCTTCACGATGCCAAACGTCATCGCGGCACCACACATGGCCGGGAACTCGCGCGAATCGCTCGATCGCAAGTCGCTGACGGTCACGCGCAATCTGCTGAGCGTGCTGGACGGGAAGCCGAACCGCGAGTACGTTGTCAATCCCGAATCGCTTCGCGATCTGAAGGCGTAACAGCATTTAGCCGCAGATAAACGCGGATAAACGCCGATCATAGGAAGCAAGTGATGGATAAGGGTGATGAGAGATGGTGATGATTAGTGGTGATGTACGACAGCTCGCGCGCTGTTCATCACCAATTTTCATCACCATTTTCCATCACCAGTACTCATCACCGGTCACAGTAGTCAGGCGGCCTGGCGCAGTGCCTGCAGCTGACGGGCGATGAAGGCCTTGACCATCTCATGCGCGCGGTCCGTCTGCGGTCCGGGTTTTGCGATCCACTCGTGCTCGCAGCCGTCGAAGATTTCCAGCTGGCACTCGCCGCCGGCCGCGCGGTAGGTCGCCGCGAATTTCTCCTGAATCGGTGGAATGACGTTGTCGTCGATCCCGCCCTGCATGATCAGCATCGGCGGCAGTGACACTGCCTCGCGGCGGTCGAGGATCTCCTGGGGATTGCCCTCGTGGACGAGCTCCGGCGGGTCAAAGTACGTTTTGGATTTCTGCATCATTTCTTCGCGCTTCATTTTCTCGGCCTGCAGGAAGCGGGCGTAGGGATCGCTGATGGGCGAGCGCGTTGCAACGTAGGTGAGCGTCGCGTCGACGTTCGGGGCCTCGGGCAACGGGTGCGCGTTGTAGCGCGGATCGCGCGGGCGCAGGGCGAGCAGCTGCGCGATGTGACCGCCGCTCGAGCTTCCGAGCACGCCGAGATTGGAAGAATCGCCGTTCCATTCCTTCGCTTTTGCCTTGAGCCAGCGAACGCCGTAGTTCGCATCCTGGACCGAAGCGGGGTACGGGGCTTCCGGGGCGAGCGTCAGATCGACGGCCACCACCAGGATGCCGCTTTTCGCGACAGCTTCATCCATCGGTACGTTGGCCAAACGGTCCTTATTGTTCCACGCGCCGCCATGCAGATCGAGCAGCGTCGGAAACGGCCCCGCGCCTTGCGGCTGGTAGATGCGGGCCATCAGGGTCCGTTTCGGCGTGCGCCGGAACTCCACGTCCCAGACCTTGATCTCGTGCTTGTTCGCGGTGTTGTAAGTCGCGGCCATTCTGGATTCTCCCTTGAGGCGGTAAATGGAGTCGAAGCGATGATACCTGTACTCGGATAATTTGGGGACGGTGACTAGATAACTAGGTGACTAAGCGACTAAGTGAACAAGCAATGTACAGAACTTGGGGCTGCTCACGCGCCCGGTCAGCCGGTCGGTCACCCGTGTCGTTCGTCGGCCGTCGTTGTTGCGGCCTGTTGTAAGGTGGGCCCACTTTCAGTAAGGTTCATGGCGGGCACGGGCCAAGGGCCACGTTCTGTGGCACCTGACCTCATCGAAACAACAAATAAACCAGGAAAACGAACATGCGCAGCCATGCCGATCTCACCCAGAACACAGCGAATCCAATAGCCGACATTGCTTTTACCAGTTGCGAGGTGCTCGAAGCCGTGCGCGCGAGAGCGCAGGCCCAAGCGCGGCCGGCCGCGAAAAAGAAGGCGCGCGCAAAGGCCGCTGGGCGCCGCATCGTCAAGGTGGGCGGACGCCGCGTGAAGACCATCGACGTGCATGCCCACTGCGTCATACCGGAGACGCTCGCAATGTGCGGCCGGACGATGCAAGAGCAGCGCGGCCCGGGAATCGACCAGGTCGGCCCGCGGCGCATCAGCGAGATGGACGAGCAGGGCATCGACATGGAGGCGCTCAGCATCAATCCGTTCTGGTACAAGGCGGGACGCGATCTCGCGGCCCAGGTGGTCAGGATCCAGAACGAGAAGCTGGCCGAGTTCTGCGCGACCTACCCCGACCGATTCGTCGCGTTTGCCTCAGTCGCGCTGCAATTTCCGGACCTCGCGGTGCAGCAGCTCGTGGACGGCGTGAAAAAGCTGGGGCTGCGTGGCGCGGCGGTCGGCGCCAGCGTCGCGGGAGAGGAATTTTCCGACCCGAAGTTCCACCCGTTCTGGGCGAAGGCTGAGGAATTGGGCGTTCTCATCTTCATCCATCCGCAAAGCACGCCGGATCTTGCGAACAGACTCAGGGGCAATGGGTGGCTCGCCAACACCATCGGCAACCCCCTCGACACCACGATCGCGCTCTCGCATCTCATCTTCGAGGGAACGCTTGACCGCTTCCCGGGGCTCAAGATCTGCTCGGCCCATGGCGGGGGTTTCCTGCCGTCCTACGCGCCGCGATCGGACAACTGCTTGCGCGTGGCGCCGGAGATGGACACGGGCGTCAAGCTGAAGAAAAAGCCGACCGCGTACCTGAGAGACATGTACTACGACACGCTGGTGTTCACCTCGGAAGCGCTGCGGCACCTGGCCGCGGAGGTGGGCTCGAACCGCCTGGTCATCGGCACCGACCACCCGATCCCCTGGCAGAGCAGGTCGGTGGACCACATACTCAAGGCACCAGGCTTCAGCGCCAAGGAACGCCGGGCGATGCTCGGGGGGACGGCAGCGAAGCTGCTTGGAATCAAGCCGTAGCTTGATTCGGTGATGCGAAATGGTGATGAGTACTGGTGATGTACTAGCTAAGCCGCTCTTCCATCACCCCCTTTCATCACCACTTTTCATCAACATCACTCATCACTTTGCCCCGTGATGCTTGAAAAGCGGGAAGCCCGCCGAACCGCAGGCGCAGGAAGCCGCGAGGCGGCTTGATGCCTCAGAGCATGGGCCCCGGCTGCCCGAGAGCATGCTCGGCAAGCTGGAGGACAATCCAGTCGTAGGCGTCGTCGACCGAGTCGGTTTGGTACATCAGCTTCAGGTCCTCGGCATTGATTGTCCCGTGGCGCACCAGCGCGTCGAAATTGACGATCTCCCGCCAGTACTCGGTGCCAAAGACGACGATCGGCATGGGCTTGCTCATTTTGCGCGTCTGCACCAGCGTCAGCAGCTCGAAGAGCTCGTCAAGGGTGCCGAATCCGCCCGGAAACACGATAACGGCCTTGGCGAGATAGGCAAACCAGAACTTGCGCATGAAGAAGTAGTGGAAATGGAAGGCGAGCTCACGGGTGACGTAAGGGTTGTCGAACTCTTCGGCCGGGATCGAGATGGTCAGGCCTACGTTCATGCCGCGCGCCTCGGCTGCGCCGCGATTTGCCGCTTCCATGATGCCCGGCCCGCCGCCCGTGCAAACCACGAAGCGCCGCTCGTTCGGATCGAGCGCCTTGGACCACTGCGTCAGCCGCAAAGCGAGCTCGCGCGCGCATTCGTAATAGCGCGACATCGTGAGCGCCGTGCGCGCTTTCTCGAGGTCCCTGCCGTGGTCCTCGGCCTTGCGTAATGCCTCTTCGGCCGCTTCGCGCGATTTGACCCGGGCCGAGCCCATGAATACGACGGTGTCGTCGACCCGATGGTGCTCGAACCGGCTTCTCGGCTCGAGGTACTCGGACAGGATCCGCAGGGCGCGCCCTTCTTTGCTGTTCAGAAACCCCTGATTGCGATAGGCCTTGACGGGGTGGCGATGGCGTTCGGTCATGGGAAGTCCTGTGGGAGTGTGTCTACAAAGAGTGAGTTTAACCCCATGCCAAGCGGTGACGAGTAACGAACGGATGACGTGAGGGACGGAGCGGGTGGGCTGGTGATTGGTGCCTGACCCGCGACGGGAAAGAGGCGACGGGGTTAGAATGAAAAGTCCTGCTTACGCTTTGAGCGCGAAGGCACGAACTGGGCTGTGGTGCGCGGCGCGAAAGACGGGCTAAACCGGGAGGAAAAAAATGACCATTCACGCGTCGCAACTCGTCGGCAAGGCCCTCAAACGGCAAGGCGTGGACACAATGTTTTTCCTGATGGGCGGCCCGATGTTCACGGCCGAGAGCGCCAGCGTTGCCGAGGGCATCCGCGCGATCGATGTCCGTCACGAGCAAGCCGCGGCGATGATGGCACACGCCTACGCGCGGGTTCTTAACCGGCCTGGCGTCTGTATGGCCGCATCGGGCCCGGCGGCCCTCAACTTCGGCACCGGGCTCGCCACCTCGCTCACCGACTGTACTCCGGTCGTCGCAATCGGCGGGGCCAGTACGCTGCGGGAATGGGGCACCGGCGCGTTTCAGGAATTCGACCAGGTGGCCGCGATGCGCCCGTTGACCAAATGGGCGGAACGCGTTTACGAGGCGCGGCGTATTCCGGAGCTCGTTAACAAGGCATTCACAATGGCAGTTTCAGGCAAGCCGGGGCCGGTGTACCTCGATTTGCCGGCGGACATCCTGCATCAGCAGGTCGAGGAAGACACGATAGTCTGGCCCGAATACGACCGTGGCATGCGGCTCGGACACGCGATCGGCGATCCCGCCATGGTGGAGCGCGCGATTGCGTTGCTGGCTGAAGCGAAGCAGCCGATTTTGCTGTCGGGAAGCGGGGCGAACTGGTCGGATGCGGCGCCCGCGCTGCGGGCCTTTATCGACAAGACGGGCATCCCGTTCTACACCACGCCGCAGGGCCGCGGCGCTATCCCGGAAGATCACGAGTACTGTTATCTGACCGCCCGAAATCTTGCCTTCAGGGAGGCGGACGTAGTCCTGATCGTCGGGACGCGCATCAATTACGTGATCAGCCACGCGCGCGCACCACGCTTCAGCGAGCACGCGAAGTTCATACGCATCGACATTGATCCTACCGAAATCGCCTCGACACCACGGCTCGACGTGGGTCTCGTGGGAGACGCCAGGCAGACCATGGAGCAGGTCAACGCGGCCAACGACGGCCGTATCCGCCCCGAGCGGTTTACCGCATGGCGGCAGCGGCTGGCGGAGGCGCACCAGCAGCGCCAGCAGGCGCAGGAGATCAGTTTGAGCACCGATCAGATTCCAATCCACCCTCTGCGCCTCTGCAAGGAGATCCGGGACTTCATCGACCGGGAGGCGATTCTGGTGGTCGATGGGCAGGAGATCCTGAATTACGGCCGCCAAACGATTCCCTGCTACGTGCCTCGCCACCGCATCAATTCGGGAACCTTCGGTACGATGGGCGTAGGACTTCCCTATGCCATCGGAGCGCAGGCGGCACGTGCCGACCGGCAGGTGATTTGTCTTCACGGCGATGGCTCATTCGGCATCAACGCAATGGAACTCGACACCGCTGTCAGACATCGGCTTCCCGTGATCACCGTCATCAGCCTCAACGCGGGCTGGATGTCGGATCCGAAGCGAGCGTGGGTCGGTCGTGATCTCGGCTTCACCCGCTATGACAAGATGGCGGAAGCGCTGGGGTGCCACGCCGAGTATGTCGAGCAACCGCAGGACATCCGCCCGGCGTTGCAGCGGGCGAGCGCCGCTGCCAGGACGGACGTGCCGGCCGTGATCAACGTCAAGACCGACCCGAACGCCAAGGCGACGACCGGCAGATTCGTGACTTATTGACTCCGCCGGGACAAGATCGTGCGCCTTGGATGCCCGGAAAGCACCAGCGGCGGCTGACCTTAATGCTGGATCCGGCTGTACGCTTTTCCGGTGCTTAGGTAGACCGCGCCATGAACGATGACACGCTAGGGGCTTATAACGTCGCCGATCTGCGCGAAATCGCGCGGCGCCGGCTGCCGAAAGGAATATTCGAGTTCGTCGATCGGGGCGCCGAGGATGAAGTTTCGCTGCGCAACAATCGCGCCGCCTTCGAGCGCATCCGGCTGAAGCCGCGCGTGCTCGTCGACGTTTCGCGGCGCACTCAGTCGATTCAGCTGTTCGGCCATGAGCAGAAGATGCCGATCGCGGTCGCGCCGACCGGGGCGGCGGGAATCATGTGGCACGAAGGCGAGATTGCTCTTGCTCGGGCGGCCGCGGCAGCCGGTATCCCGTTTACTCTGGCGACGGGCTCGCTCACCGCGATGGAGAAAGTCCTCGAGCAGGCGGGCGGCCGGGTCTGGTTTCAACTCTATATGTACGCCGACCGATCGCTTTCTTACCGGCTGGTCGAGCGCGCAAGATCTGCCGGTCTCGAGGCGCTGATCGTCACCGTGGACAGCCCGGTGTTTTCCAATCGCGAATACAACCTCCGCAACGGATTTACGATCCCCTTGTCGTACACGCCGCGCAATGTGGCCGACGTGCTGAGGCATCCGCGCTGGCTGCTGGGTGTTCTGATGCGCTACCTGCTCACCACTGGCATGCCGCGCTATGAGAACTATCCAGCCGAAGTGAAAAGCAGCATCACGGCCCAGCCGATGGGGCGGGCGCTGAAGCTGAACGACTCGCTGACTTGGGAAGACGTTCGCGTGCTGCGGAAACTCTGGCCGCGCACGCTGATGGTAAAAGGCATACTTCGCCCTCAGGACGCCGCGCTGGCCGCGGACTTTGGTGTCGATGCGGTGATCGTTTCCAACCACGGCGGGCGGGTCGTCGACGGCGCGATAGCGCCGATCGAGGTGTTGCCAAAAGTCGTCGAAGCGGTCGGCAACCGAATCACGGTGCTGGTCGACAGCGGTTTTCGGCGTGGAAGCGATGTGGTCAAGGCGCTTGCGCTAGGCGCCAACGCGGTGCTGATTGGCCGCTCGACGTTGTACGGTACGGCGGCGGCCGGTGAAGCCGGCGCGGCGCGCGCAATCGCGATCTTCCGCGAGGAAATCGACCGCACGCTGGCGTTGCTCGGCTGCAGCGGCATCGCCGCGCTCAACCGCGATTACCTGGCGCTGCCGTCGGCTATGGGTGCTGGTTTAAACTTGTCGTAGCAACGGCATTTGAAGCGAGGATATCCAGATGGACCCGAAGGAACACAAGATGGTTAACACGACAACGGGCGCCCGCGCGCTGGTGGACGCGTTGCTCCGGGAGGGCATCGACCATGTCTTCGGCATCCCCGGCACGCAGAACCTCGCCGTCATCGACGCCTTGCGCGACACGCCGCAGATCCGCTTCATCCTGACGCGCCACGAGCAGGGCGCTGCCTTCATGGCGTATGGATTTGCGCGCGCTTCGGGGCGCCCGTCAGTGGTGACCGCGACGGAAGGACCCGGCGTGACGAACCTGGCCACCGCCATCGGCGCCGCGTTTCGCGGATTCGTGCCGGTGATCAGCGTGTGCGGGGTGCAGGAGAGCTCGATGCGCGAGCGCGATGCGACCCAGGACATGGACCAGGTTCCGTTCCTGCGCCCGATCACCAAATGGGCCTACAGCATTCCCAATGGCGAGAAGGTGCAGGAGTCGGTGCGCAAGGCATTTCGTGTTGCCCTGACGGAGCCGCAAGGGCCGACGCATATCGAGGCTTCGAGCGAGATCCTACTGGAGCAGGTCGCGCCCGAGCCGATCGACCCGGCCGCCTACCGCAACAGGGTGCTGCCATCGTGCAACAGCGCGCAACTTGATCGGGCCTACGAATTGCTCGTGCGCGCCGAGCGCCCGGTGTTCGTCGTGGGGCGCGGGGTGCTGAGCGAAGGCGTCACCGATGCGATGGCGAACCTCGCCGAACGCACGGGCGTCCCGGTCGCGGTGCTGCAATACTCGCCGGACGCCTTTTCGTCGACACACGCGCTCGCGCTCGGGCCGCTCGGCCG
Organism: Betaproteobacteria bacterium; assembly: GCA_029864385.1. Taxonomy (GTDB): domain Bacteria; phylum Pseudomonadota; class Gammaproteobacteria; order Burkholderiales; family SG8-41; genus SG8-41. Next base: position 16,262 of record JAOTTL010000072.1, read on the forward strand.
CAACGGCTTCGGCAGTGCCAACCGCACGGTGCCCAAGGCCGACGTCATCATCGCCGTGGGCGCGCACATGGACGTCTTCTCCACGATGTACAAATACGGGATTTTCAGCCAGTCGGCGAAGCTGGTGCATCACAGCGCCGCGCCCGGCCAGATCGGCATCGTTTTCCCGGTCACGCTCGGCGTGACGGGTTCGACGGTGAGCTTTATCGAAGGGCTCAGCGAGCGCGCCGCGCAAGCCGGGCGGCGCAAGCCGTGGGTCGACGCGGCCAAGGCCCGCACCGACTGGGAGGCCGAGCTGCACGGCGCCGTGCGCGCTGAGGCGGAGCCGATCCAGCCCCAGTTCGTCGCGCACATGATTCGCAAGGTTCTGCCGCGCGACGGTCTGCTCGTCGTCGACGCCGGCAATGGCGGCAAGCACGTGCGCAGCTACTTCGAGAGTTACGAGCCGGGCACCTTCATGTGCATCGACGACTGGGCTTCGGTCGGCGGCTCGTTGCCCATCGCGCTCGGCGCGAAGCTGGCCCGGCCCGACCGGCCGGTGCTGTGCGCCTCGGGGGACATGGGCGCGATGTGCAACATCGGCGAGCTCGAGACCGCGGTGCGCGAGAAGATCCCGGTGGTCTACGTCGTGTTGAACGACCAGGGGCTTGGCAACGAGCGCGCATTCCAGCAGGAGCACTACGGCGGACGCCTTTACGCAGTGGATTACCAGAACCCCGATTTCGGTGCCCTGGCGAAGGTATTCGGGGCCCACGGCGAGCACGTGACGAAGCCGGGCGACCTCGAGGACGCGCTGCGGCGCGCGTTCGCCAGCGGCAAGCCGGCGATCGTTGACGTCATGATTGACCAGAAGACGCTGGCGCCGGTGGTTTACAGGCCCTCGTGAGCGCTCAAACTCGGTGACCGGTGACTGATGCCTGACGGCTCACGGGGGAGGTCGTCACACCCTTATCCCTCATCCCTCCGCCTTCTGCCTTGAAGTTCATTGCCCACCTTGACATGGACGCGTTCTACGCGTCTGTTGAATTACTGAGCTACCCGGAGCTTCGCGGCCGGCCAGTGGTGATCGGCGGTCGGCGGCGCAGCGCGGAGGGCCCCGTTATCCGGACCCTGCGCGAGTACAACGGACGCGGCGTGATTACGACAGCCACGTACGAAGCGCGGGCCCTGGGCGTTCACTCGGGCATGGGGCTCATGAAAGCGGCCAAGCTTGCCCCGGATGCACTGCTGCTTCCGGCGAACTTCGACGAGTACCGACGCTACTCCCGGATGTTCAAGGACGCGGTGCGCACGGTGGCGCCCCAAGTCGAAGACCGCGGCATCGACGAGATCTACATCGACCTCACGACCCTTGTCATATCCAGCGCGGCCGAGGGTGCGCCCGACCCTTGGGCTCGCGCGCGAGTGATTGCGACGGACATTCAGCGCGCGGTGCGCGAGGCAACCGGGCTCACGTGCTCGATCGGCATTACGCCGAACAAGCTGCTATCGAAGATCGCTTCCGAGCTTGATAAGCCCGGCGGCCTGACAGTACTGACCGAAGGCGATATCCCCACGCGAATCTGGACGCTGCCGGTGCGGAAGATCAACGGCATCGGCCCCAAGGCGAACGCGCGGCTCGAGGCGCTCGGTATCCGAACCGTCGGCGAGCTCGCAAAGGCCGATCGGGCGACCTTGATCGAGCACTTCGGCAGGAGTTACGGCGCCTGGATGAACGAGGCCGCGCACGGGCGCGACGAGCGAGCGGTTATCACCTACAGCGAGCCCAAGTCCATCAGCCGCGAAACGACGTTCGAGGATGACCTGCACCCCGTGCGCGACCGCGAGCGGCTCTCGCGTATCTTCACCGAACTCTGCGTCAGGGTGGCCGACGATCTCAAGAGGAAAGGCTACGTGGGCAGGACAATTGGCTTGAAGCTCCGCTACGACAACTTCAAGACCGTCACCCGCGACCGCACGCTCGATGAGCCGACGGGGGACGCGGGCGCGATCCGTCGCGCTGCTGGCGAATGCTTGAAGCGCGTGCCACTCGACCGGCGCATCCGGCTGCTCGGGGTGCGCGTCGGAGCGCTAAGCAAACCCGGCGCGCCGGCGCCTTCCCGTGCGCCGTCGCCTGCTGCGCCCACGGCGACGTTGTTCTAGAACGACTCACAAAATCGAAAAACTTATTAACTGCAGATAAACGCCGATCAAAACAGATCTAAATATAAAGAAAACCAAAACCGATGTTAGCCGCCGATGAACGCCGATAGACGCCGATAAGGAAGGAGTGTTTTGATTGACGCGGGTTTTCTGTCCGCGTTTATCTGCGTTTAAATTCGTTCTGGGTTTGTTCCGTTCACACTAGTCACGCGCTAATGCCTAGCGCCACAGGCCGGCCTCGCCAAAGAATTCCTGCATCAGGAAATCTTCGAGCGCTTTGTTGTCCTTAAGGCGGGCCGACAGCGTTAGGTAGCCCACGCGCTGCGAATCCCAGAGAAAATCCTCCGGCGCCTGTTCGCGAATGATCGCGATCATCCGGCGGACCACGGCGATGCGGATGTCGCTGTTGTCGCCTTTATTGACCTCGATGAGCTGCTTTGTAATGCGGCGGATCTCCTTGTTCCAGCCGATGAAGGTGAATTCGGCGTAGTCGTAGCTCATGAGTTGGACATGGAACACGCCGCCATTGCGCTCCGGATCGTAGCCGAAGGTTATGTTTTTCTGTGAGCCGAGGTTCTCCGCGACGATGCGGTTGGCGCGCGCATCTTCATCTTCGGGCGGTGCCTTCGATGGGCGAGCCGGAGGCGCGACCGGGGCCGACGCGGCGCGGGCGCGGCGCTTGGCCTCAATATATGCCGCGAGGTCGTCGAAGGCCGGGCGAGGCTCAGACTTCGGCGCGGTGACCGGTGGCGGGCTCGGCGGTGCGGCAACAGGCGGCTTGACCGGCGCTGGCGGCGGGGCTCTGG
>JAOTTL010000242.1:0-4742 GCA_029864385.1 Betaproteobacteria bacterium
GCTGAGCGATCACCCAAGCTGCGCGACAGCCCTCGTCTCCAACAGAGGTCACGCCGGGCCAGCCGTGGATCGAGATGATCCGGGCCAGTTTTTCCGCGTTCTCGCGGTGTACCCGTTGCATGTCCGAAGCATAGTCGCCATAGAGCCGGCCGGACTTCTGCAAGTGGAAACGAGCATCACTATCGCGCTGCTTCATGGCGAGAAGCTCTTGTAGGACATCCTGCTTCAAGCTATTTCCTCGCTGAGAAGGCTGGTACGAGTCCATCAATCGCGATGCGATGACAGGCCTTTCAGGCCTGACCGAGCCGCACTGGATTACTACTTTCGACTCCTGAAGATGCAATGCTTGGCGTAGTCTGATGCCTCGTTGGCCGTCCAGTCGCCTTTCGACTTTTTGTCCAATTTCTTGCACCACGCTTCGCTGCCCACCTCGGGCGCGCAGCCCAGCAGGCTGGCGAAGGCCACGATCGCTATACCAACAGACACTCTGCGCATCATTCGTCTAACCTCCATGCTCGTGCCACTGTTTCGTGAATCGTCAAACGTGAAACGTGAATCGTTGCTAAACCGCTAGCCTGCAAAAAAGCTTTGACACAAAGGACACCAAGGTCACTAAGGATATTTAAAATTAATTAGGAAGAGGCACAGCGCTCGCCGTGCGTTCGAACCCATATTTGTAAACCTTTGCGTCCTTTGCGTCCTTTGTGTCCTTTGTGTCCTTTGTGTCCTTTGTGTCCTTTGTGTCCTTTGTGTCCTTTGTGTCCTTTGTGTCTGAGCTTTTCTTTTCCTCGGCGGCCTTGGCGCCTTGGCGGTTCGATATATCTCAACGAAGTATGAACGGATTCGGAACCTCGGTCGCGGTCGAAATCCAGACGCTTTTCACCTGCATGTAGTCCTTGATCATCTCCTGCCCGCTCTCGCGACCGAGACCACTGCGCTTGTAGCCGCCGAATGGCGAGAGGTAGGAAACCGCGCGGTAGGTGTTGACCCAGACCGTGCCGGCTTGCAGCCGCTCCGAGAGCGTGAGCGCCCGGCGCATGTTCTGGGTCCACACGCCCGCGGCAAGGCCGTAGACAACGTCGTTGCCGATACGGACGGCTTCTTCCTCGTTCTCGAAGGGAATCACCGCGAGCACCGGTCCGAAGACTTCCTCCTGCGCAATGCGCATCGAGTTCTTCACGCCGGTAAAAATCGTCGGCTCGACGAACCAGCCATTGCCGCACTCCGGGCGTGTCGCGCGCCCGCCCCCCAGTACCGATTTCGCGCCTTCACCCCTGGCGACATCGATGTAGTCGAGGATTTTCTTGAACTGCGGCGGGTTGGTGACAGGTCCGACCTGGGTCTCGAGGCTCATCGGATCGCCCATCTTTGCGGTCCGCGCGAAGGCGACGAGCTTTTCGACGAATTCGTCGTGGATCGTGCGCTGAACCAACAGCCGGGAGCCGGCGATGCAGGTCTGCCCGGTCGCAGCAAAAATGCCCGAGACCACGCCCTTGATCGCGTTTTCCATGTGCGCGTCGTCGAAAACGATATTTGGCGACTTCCCGCCAAGCTCCATGCTGACGCGCTTGAGGCCTTTGGCCGCCGTCTGATAGATGAGCGTGCCGGTGCGGTCCGAGCCGGTGAAAGCGACCTTGGCCACGAGCGGATGCTCGACCAGTGGCATGCCGACGTCAGCCCCGAAGCCGGTTACCACGTTCACCACTCCCGGCGGGAAACCAGCCTGCTCGATCAACTTCATGAACTCCAGCGTCGAGGCCGAGGTGTACTCGGACGGCTTGAGGACGACCGTGTTCCCAGCGGCGAGTGCCGGCGCGAGTTTCCACGCGACGAGGAGCAGGGGGGAGTTCCAGGGAATGATCGCGGCGACCACCCCGAGCGGCTCGTAGCGCGTGAAATTGAGCATGTCGGGCTTGTCGGTCGGGATGACGTGTCCCTCGACCTTGTCCGCAAGTCCCCCGTAATAGTAGTACCACTGCGCCATATACGCGGTCTGCGCGCTCATCTCCGCGTAGAGCTTGCCGTTGTCGCGCACCTCCATCTCCGCGAGGAATTTCGATTTCTCGCCGATGAGATCCGCGAGCTTGCGCAGGAGGGCGCCGCGCCTAGATGGCGTGAGCGTCGGCCACTCGCCGGAACTAAAGGCCTTGTGTGCCGCACGGACGGCGCGATCCGCATCCTTCGCGTTTCCCTTGGGCATGAGAGCCCAGGGCTGCCCGGTGAAGGGATTGTCGCTCTCGAACGTGTCTCCGGAGGCGGCGTCTACCCATTCGCCTCCAATGAACATTTTGTACTTAGCCAGAGTACCGATCGGGGTATCCATGCTTTTCCTCCGTTTCCACTGACGAGTGATGAGAGATGGTGATGAGTAATGGTGATGCGAAATGGTGATCAAAACCGATCTGATTTTCCATCACCCGTACTCATCACTGGTATTCATCACCAGTAATCATCACCAGTTCCCGTCAATTGCTTATTCGAAAGCCTTGCTCCCCAGCAAGGCTTCGCGAAAGCGATGCTTGATGGCGGCGCCGTCGCGCATCGGCAGGATCATAGGCGCGTATTGCGTCGTGACCTTGATCGAGGCGAACAGCGGCCCCGGCTGGCGATAGAAACGCGGGATCCAGGTGCGGAGCTGCGCAGACGTGTAGATCGTTCTCGCAGCGCAGAAGCCCGCTGCGCGGGCCATGCCCGGAAGATCGACGCCATGGTGAGTGTGTGTCTGTTGCATGCCGGTCTCGCCATAGTGCTCGTTGTCGATCACGATGACGGTGAGATTACGCGTTTCCTGGACGGCAATGGTGGCTAGACTGCCGAGGCCCATCAGCATTTCGCCATCGCCCGTGATGACCAAAACACGCCGCTTCGGCTGGGCGAGGGCGAGCCCGAGACCGGTCATGGCAGCGCCGCCCATTCCGCCCCAGCTGTAGAAGGTGAGCGGATGATCGCCTGCGGCCGCGGTGTCCCATGTGGTGGAGCCCAGTCCCGGCACGATCAGGGCGCCGCCGCGGTCTTTCAGGATCTCGGCGACGACCTTTCGTCGCTCTAGGTTCGGACTGCGCTTTTTCATATCGTAATCTCGGTATTTACTTTTTCCAGTTCTTGGCACCGATAACACGCTGCCCGATCAGCACGGCCACAGCCACGGAGCCGTTGAATGCCAGATTGGCTGCTGCCGCCACGGTTTCCTCGATGCGCGCCGCGTCATCGACCTCCTGCACGACCACGCCGATGCTCGCGAGTGCAACGGGAGTGGCCTTTCCCATCGGTACCTGCCACGGGTTGAACTCACCCCATTGGCCGCGCATCGTGACGAGCATGAGAACGGGAAACCGGCACTCCCGCATCATGCCCAGCATGTTAATGCAGTTGCCGACGCCGCTGGACTGCATCAGCACCGCCGCGCGTTCGCCGCCGAGCCAGGCGCCGGCGGACAGTGCGATGCCTTCTTCTTCCGTGGTGAGTGGTATCGCGCGGATGGCCCGGTCGGCCCGGCACAAGTCGATCAGGCGAGCGTGTCCGGCGTCTGGCACGTAGGCAACTTGCCGGACATCCGCATCGCGCAATACCGCATGGATCCGGTCCGGCCAGGCTGATTTCTGTTTCATGACGACGGGCATTTTCGAAAGTTTAGGTAGAAAGCGATATTAGAGTTTCCGGTCGCAATTTGTCACGTCGCGCTGGACGGGCGCCGCTGCCAGATAGTGGACCAGAAGTGAAATCCGATCGTCAGCGCCGTGAGCCCGAAGAAGAGGAGCGCCACGCCGCTTTCGATGAAGATTCGGTGACTGCCCTCGCTGAGGATGAGCGCCGTGCGGTACTGCTGCTCCAGCGTTTCCCCCAACACAAGGCCGAGCACCACGGGAGCGACAGGTATTCGGATACGCTGCAGCACGTAGCCCAATAGACCCATGACGCCCATCAGGTAGACGTCGAAGATCGAGTTGCGGATGGCGTAGGACCCGAGCACGCACAGCACGATGATGCAGACGGCCAGAAGATGGGGGGGCACACGCAGGACACGTACGAACAGCCGAATTCCCCACAGCTGGACGACCAGGATGACGACATACGCGAGAAAGATCGCGATATAGAGCGCGTAGATTGTCCCGAGGTGGGTGCGGAACAGCATGGGACCGGGGTGCAGTCCGTGTATGAGTAGGCCGCCGAGAATGACGGCGGTCGCCGGGTCGCCGGGGATTCCGAGGCTCAACAGCGGAATCATGGTGCCGCCAGTCACGGCATTGTTCGCCGATTCCGGCGCGACCACCCCCGACAGCTCGCCTTTTCCAAAGTCCTGCGGCCGGCGGCTGAACCGGCGCGCGTGGTCGTAGGCCAGGAATGCCGCAATGGGCCCCCCCGTCCCCGGTATGGCACCGATCCCGGTTCCAATACCGGCACAACGAACCATGAGCCACAGGCGGTCGCGGAGATCTCTCAAGGAGGGGAGCTGCGCGCGCACGTTTTCGGGAATCTTGGCTGGCGCCGCGTGGTCGTGATCCATGAACGCGCTGATGACCTGCGGTACGGCGAAGAGGCCGATCATGGCGACCAGCAGGTTTACGCCCTGCTGCAGCTGCACGGTGTCGAAAGTGAGGCGCGCAACACCGTCCAGCTCGTCGAGCCCTACGATCATGAGCATGAGACCGATCACGCCGGCGACGAGGCCGCGCACCATCGATTCTTGCGCCAGGCCGCAGATCGTGGACAGACCGAAGAGCACTAGAGCAAAGATCTCGGCA
>JAOTTL010000073.1:0-18973 GCA_029864385.1 Betaproteobacteria bacterium
TTTTCTTTTGGCAGCCCGTATGCTTTCTTGAGCGCCTGCCAGCCGTCGCGGCGATTGAAGAATTCCTGGGACAGGCCGAACCGCAGCTGCGGAAGACGCGCAAGGTCGGAGACGCGTTGGATCCCTAGGTCTGCAGCGCGCCGCTCGGTCATGGCGAGGGCGTAGGAATTGCTGAACCCCAGGGGCACGCCGACTTCCAGCCCCCGGGCGTAGAGGCGGCGATTGAGTTCGTCGATGCTGTGCGGGCGCGTCAGACCCAAAAGTTCAAAGGCGATCGTCCCGGTGTAATCCGGATAGACGTCGATGGCACCGCTCTCCAATGCCGCAAACAGAATACCGGTGTTGCCGAGACCTCGCTGGTGCACCGCTGTCGCGACACCGGTCGCGGTCACCGTTTGCGCGGCAATTTCCCCCAGTATGTAGGATTCCGTGAAGCGCTTCGATCCAATCTGGATCGAATCCTGCCCCCAGCAGGCGAGCGGCACGAGGACCAGCAGGAGCCATGTCGCACGCACGCGCCCGACCTCAGAGGCCCGGTTGCGATGGTCGCGCCGCGAGCGGCGCCCGACGCTCGAACTCGGCGGCGGCATCCTCCAGCTTCATGAACGTTGCGCCATTCTCGGTGAGCGTGCGAATCAGCTTCTCGAGCGCGATCATCCGGTGTCCGCGCCCGATGACAAACGGGTGGAAAGTGTAGGTGATCACGCCCCACTCGAAATGGTCCTTCATATAAAGAAAGTCGTTCACCCAGTTCTCGAGCACCGAGTTGGCGTTCATGAGCCCCTGGAGCACGCTCGAGGGAGTGCGGACGAACTCGAAATGAGGATAGTCATCGAGCGTCCAGCTCACCGGCATTTCGATGAGTCTGGTCGCAGCGCCGAACCGCGCCGGCGCATCGGGAGCGATGACGTCTCCTTGCCGCACCCGGTAGGGCGTGTAGTCGTTGCCCATCATGCTGCTGTCGTAGCGAAATCCGTGCTTCAGAAGCAGCTCGACAGAGTGTGCACTCAAGTCCCATGACGGTGAGCGGTAGCCGCGCGCGCCCTGCCCGGTCAGCTTGCGAATCTGATCATTGGCGCGGACCAGGGCCTGCTCTTCCTGCTCGCGCGTCATGGCCGCGGGCGGCACATGGGCCCAGCCGTGGTGCCCGATCTCGTGCCCGGCATCGAACACGCGCCGGCACGGATCCGGATAGGTTTCGAGGGTGTGTCCCGGCACGTACCAGCTCGTCGGGACGCGATACTTGCCCAACAGGGCGAACAGGCGCGGGGCGGCGACGTCGGCCCCGAACTCGCCGCGCGAAATCGGGGATGGCGAAGTCATGCCGCGGGCGATGAACCCGGACAGGGCATCAAAATCAAAGGTCAGGCAGGCAATGTGCTGCGACATCGGCGATTCGGTCTATCGTGGAGGGTGCGAGCGCTGCCACGCAGTATGGCCGATTATCGCGCTAGCTGGCAAAATACAGCCATTACCCTGAGGCTCCCGACTCATGCCGCCACGCGACTTCCCCCTCGAGCCGTTCTGGATGCCGTTTACCGCCAATCGCCAGTTCAAGGCGGCGCCGCGGATTCTGGTTTCCGCGAAGGACATGCATTACACCGCCGAGGACGGGCGCAAGATACTTGACGGGACGGCGGGGCTCTGGTGCGTCAATGCCGGACACTGTCGGCCGCGCATCGTCCAGGCAATCCAGCGCCAGGCAGAGACGCTGGATTACTCGCCGCTATTCCAGATGGGCCATCCTGGTGAGTTTCGGGCGGCCGGACTGATTGCCGAGCTGGCGCCTGACGGTCTGGACCGCGTGTTCTTCGCCAACTCGGGCTCGGAGGCAGTGGATACGGCGCTCAAGATTGCACTGGCCTATCAGCGCGCGCGTGGCGAGGGCCATCGCAACGTGTTGATCGGACGTGAACGGGGCTATCACGGTGTCGGTTTTGGCGGAATTTCGGTCGGGGGTATTCCGGCTAACCGCAAGGTGTTCGGCAACATGCTCACGCGGGTGGACCATCTGCCCCATACGCACAACCTCGAGCGCAACGCCTTCAGCCGCGGTCAACCCGATTGGGGCGCGCATCTTGCCGACGATCTTGAGACCCGGATTATCGCCCTGCACGATGCATCGAACATCGCGGCGGTCATCGTTGAACCGGTCGCCGGCTCGACCGGTGTTCTGGTGCCGCCCAAAGGCTACCTCGAGCGGTTGCGCGCGATCTGTGACAAGCACGGACTGCTGCTGATTTTCGACGAGGTTATCACCGGGTTCGGTCGCACCGGCCGGGCTTTCGCCGCCGAGACGTTCGGCGTGGTTCCAGACCTAATCACCTTCGCCAAAGGGGTGACCAATGCGACCGTGCCGCTTGCCGGCGTCATCGCGCGCCGCGAGATCTACGATACGATCGTCGAGCAGGCGCCTCCTGACACGGTCGAGCTGTTCCACGGCTACACGTATTCTGGGCATCCCCTGGCGACGGCTGCTGCCGAGGCAACGCTGGCTCTGTATCACGAAGAGAAGTTATTCGATCGTGCACGCGATATCACCCCTCGCTTCGAGGAAGCCGTGCACAGCCTGAAAGGCCTGCCCCACGTCATCGACGTGCGGAATTTTGGCCTCATGGCAGCGGTCGAGTTGGAGCCCGCGTCCGGTCACCCCGGAAAGCGCGGTTTTCAGACCTTCCTCCGCTGCTACGAGAAAGGAGTACTGGCCCGGGGGACCGGCGACATTATCGTGCTCTCGCCTCCGCTAATTATCAGCGAGGGCCAGATCGACGAGCTTGTCGGAACGCTCGGCGCCGCGCTGCGCGAAATCTAGACGCGCTGCATCGTTCGCCGGCCGAGGTTGACCAGGCAGTGGTCGATCCATTCCGCGGTCAGCTTCTCTTGCATTGAGTTCTGGCGCAAGCGCGCATCCAGCGCCGCCCAATCCACCTCGTCCATAGGCTGGTCCTGGTTGAAACAGGAGAATACGTAGCTAACCTTGCCTGTCGCCGGGTCAACGTGCCGCTGCAGGCACTGGGCGCAGATCTCCTTCATCATGCATTGCATCGGCGAATTGATCGAGCCGATGGCGAAGTGATGGAGCTTGAGGAAGGAGTTCAGTCCGTCATGCCGGGCGCGCGCGACCGCCGCCATCATCCGGTCGGAACCGATGGCGATGATTCGGTCGGCGTCTTCAAACCGGATGAGCTGCTCGCCCAGTTCGCCGCTCGCATACGCGTGCATGCCCTGCACAATGTTGCCAACGAAGGTCCGGTCCTGGGGGCGGTCCGGCGTAAAACCCGGCTCCTCATCGCAGCACCAGACAACGACATCGGCCGCCGCTTCGATCTCGGTCAACTTGTAACGATCTGCCATGTGCTTGTAGCCGGCGAAGTACAGCACCCGGTTTCCCGCCCGGCGCATGGCCTGACCGATGGACAACAGGACGGCGTTTCCCAACCCGCCGCCGACGAGCGCCACTGTCTCGCCTGATGGGATTTCGGTCGGGGAGCCGGTCGGGCCCATCAACACAACCGGCTCGCCCGGCTTGAGCAGCGCGCACAGATCAGACGAGCCGCCCATCTCCAGGACGATCGTTGAGATCAGGCCGCGTTCCGGGTCGACCCAGGCGCCGGTCAGAGCCAGCCCCTCCATTGCCAGGCGCGTGTCCTCCACGCGCGCGGCGTGGGTCTCGTAATTCTGCAACCGATAGAACTGTCCCGGCCGGAAACGCCGCGCGGCCAGAGGCGCGCGCACCACGATTTCCACGATGAGCGGGGTCAGTCGCACCACTTCATGCACGATGGCGCGCAACTGATCATTGAGCCGTGCGAAAAACTCCCGATCGCTGTCCCTTGAAGCCGGACTGATCTGGTCCAGCACGCGGCTGACCGAGGGGTATCCCTGCTTGGCGCTTCCGATGGCCTTTACGACGTTGCCGAAATACGACGGGTGCACGTCGCCGAAATAACTCATGAAACGCCCGTCGGGACGCCGCGCCAGCAGAACCCGGACCTGGCTGGGCTTCGAGATTGCCTTCTCGGCTGTCACCGGTTCGCCCTTCTCGTCGCAGGTCTGGAAGTAACCCCCGTCAAGCCTGAAATTCGCCGGATCCTCCCGAGCGAGCACAGTGTTGGGTTGCGTGCCGGCAGCGATCAGGACGGTCCGTGCCGGGAGCTCGTGTTGCTTCCGCTCGACCCATCTGCTGTCGGGCGCGAGTTCTTTCACCGACACACGCAACGCGCGCGCCCGGCCGCGCTCGTCTACCTCGATGGCTAGCGGCGTCAATCCTTCCGCGAATGCGATACCCTCCTCGAGCGCCTTGTGCACTTCCTCGTGGTTGAGGGTGTATGAGGGACTGTCGATGAGCCGCTTGCGATACGCGATCGTGACGCCGCCCCAGGACCGCAACAGCTCGAGTATTCGAGCCACCCGCCCCTCGGCCTCGGCCCGCCGCCGTTCCTCGCGGAGGGCGCGCGCGTGCGCGAGGAACTCGTCCGCGATTTGGCTTTCCTCGTCCGTCCAGGCGATGCGGGCGGCCGCTTCGCCATGCTCCCGGGCCAGCCGCTCGTAGCGCTGCAGGAACTTTTCCACCTGCAGCGGGTAGTAGGCGAGCGCTTCGGTCGCGGTGTCAATGGCGGTCAGACCACCCCCTACCACGACGATCGGCAGTCTCACCTGCATGTTGGCCACGGAGTCGGTCTTGGCGGCGCCGGTCAGCTGCAGCGCCATGAGGAAATCCGATGCGGTGCGGACACCGCACGCAAGGCCGTTGGGCAGATCGAGCACCGTCGGGCGTCCGGCACCGATGGCGAGCGCCACGTGGTCGAAACCGAGCGCAAATGCATCCTCGGCCGTAATCGTTCCCCCGAAGCGCACCCCGCCGAACAGCGCGAACTCTTCCCGCCGTTCGAGCAGCAGCCGCAATACCTTGAGGAAGTTCTTGTCCCAGCGCACGGTGATCCCGTATTCGGCTACGCCGCCAAACCCTGCCATCACACGCTCGTCGAGCTCTTCGTAGAGCTCGGCCACATGGCGAATGGGCCGGAACGCAACCCGTGCGCCGATCACATCGACCCCGGAGATTTCGGGCGGCAGCGGCTCGATTTTCAGCCCGTCGATGCCGACCACGGTATGGCCGTCGTTCATCAAGTAATGCGCCAGCGCGCACCCCGCGGGCCCCATGCCCGCCACCAGTACGCGCTTTCCGCTCGCTGGCGCTGGGTACGGCAGACGAAGGTTGAGCGGATTCCAGCGCGTCAGCAACGAGTAGATCTCGAAGCCCCACGCCAGCTCGAGCACGTCCTTGAGCGTGCGCGTCTCGGCCTGCGGGATGTCGACCGGTTCCTGCTTCTGATAGATGCACGACTTCATGCAGTCGTTGCAGATGCGATGGCCGGTCGCGGCCACCATCGGGTTGTCAACCGCAATGATGGCAAGGGCGGCGATTGGCATGCCCTCCGCCTTGGCCTGGTGAAACTCGGAGATCTTTTCCTCGAGTGGGCAGCCGGCAAGAGTCACGCCGAAGGGACTTTTCTTGAAGCTCGCGGCTCCACTGCCTGAAGCGTTCTTCTCCTTGAGGCCCTTGGAACACGAGTCCTTGCCCTGTTCGTGGCACCAGATGCAATAGTTCGCCTCGTCCAGTGCCCGGGTGAGGTCCGCGCCCGGGTCGGTCAGCTTGAAGCCCCGGCGCCGGCGCAAGTGCACGGCGTCGAGGCGATGTATCTTGTAGCCTTGCGCCTCGTCAGTTGCAACCGGAACCAGCCGTTGGTAGTCCAGCTTCCCGGGTGCCTTGAACAAAATCCCGTTAAAATGCCGTTTACGCCCCGCCGCGGAATGGGCCGCCCAGGCCGCATAACGCAGCGCTGTATCGAGTTCGCTTGCGTGCGTTTGCTCGTTTTTCTGCCATGCGCTCACGCGCTGCGCGAAGGCAAGTTCTGTGAATGGCTCGCCGAGCGTGCGCTCCAGCGCCCGCTCCAGGCCCGGCCCATCGAAGCCTTCGGCTTCCGCGGCCTTGAATTTGTGCATGGCCTTGCGTTGCACAAACAACCGCTTGACGGCATAAAGCGGCGCCAGGGCATGATGCTGTTGCGCCAATGCCTCCGCCTCCGATTCGATTCCGAACAGGCATGCAATGAAGCGCTCGACGTGGGGTGCGAGCGCCAGTAACAGGGCCGACTCCTCCTTGACGGGCAGGGCGTCAGGCTGAGCGCGTGCGCGCAACAATTGCTCGTGCAGGTCCGCGTCATCTTGCGCGAGCCCAACCAGGAAGCGCTCGTCGAGGCGCGCCAGACCTTCGCGACGGTAGAGATCCGCGAACGTGAAGCCGAATTCAGGCGCAGGGATGGTCTGTTCCGCCACGGTGAGACAATGCCGATGTTGATAAAAAAATAATTATATCAATCGGTTCCGGCCGCGCTCATACCGGCCCGTTCTTTACATATGCATCACGGTAACGCGACGGAGAACGGGAGCGCATTCCTGCCGGAAGCGGCGTGACGGTTGCACTCCCGGCGCTCGCCTGGGGCCGTCGTATGCAATAATTCGGGAAACCGAGTCTCGCGGAGCGGCAATCGACATGCTGAGCGTGCGCGTGAGTCAGGCCAAGCGCATCGTGCTGTGGTTGATGCTGGGAGCGCTCGCCGCGTTTCTGAGCTATGTTGCCTTTCGCGGCTACCTGTCCCCCGAGCTTCTGCTCAACTTTTCGAATGCCTTTCACTGTTGATCGGACGGTGTTGCGGGCTATCACGCCCCCGGCCCCGCCGCATTCCGTTCCGCGGCCTGCACGGTGTTCGCGATCACCATTGCGATGGTCATCGGTCCCACGCCTCCTGGCACGGGTGTGATCCACCCGGCAACATCCTTCGCCGCGGCAAAATCAACGTCTCCGGTGATTCCGCCCGCGCTACGGTTGATGCCGACGTCGAATACCGCTGCACCCGGTTTGACCATGTCGGCGGTGATGAGACCGGCGCGACCGGTTGCGGCCACGAGGATGTCGGCGCGCCGCGTGTGGCGTCCGAGGTCAGCCGTCCGGCTGTGACACACAGTCACCGTGGCGCTACGCGCCGTGAGCATCAGCGCCATCGGTTTACCGACAATCGTGCTTCGCCCGACCACGACCGCTTGCTGACCCTCGACGGGTACGCCGGTGCGGTCGAGCAGCATCATGACGCCGCGCGGCGTGCAGGGTTCGAACCCGGGATGCCCCGCCATCAAGGCGCCGAGGTTTTGCCACGTCAGCCCGTCGACATCTTTCTGCGCCGCTACCGTACGGGCCACTAGCGTCTCATCCAGGTGACCCGGCAGCGGCAGTTGTACCAGGATCCCGTGAACGTCGGGGTCATCGTTCAAGCGTGCCAGCGTCGCAACGAGTTCGCTTGAGGAACTCGCGGCTGGGAGTGCATGCACTTCCGAATGAATTCCCGCCTCCGCGCAGGCCCTGACCTTGTTGCGGATATAGATCTTTGAGGCAGGGTTGTCGCCCACCAGGACCGCGGCCAAACCAGGACGCAGATTCGCGCGGGCCAGCCCCGCTACGCGTTCCTTGAGCCCGGCGTACACCTCACGGGCCGCGGCGGTGCCGTCGAGCACGATCGCCGCCATAGATCAAACGCGCCGGGCCGAGCGGATCTCTCGGCAGTGAGCGGGCATGCTGTCCACCTCATGACGGCACACGGCCGGCGCAGTATCGCATAGTGCTACGAGCGCTGTCATCGGTGCGGTGTCTGTTCCAGCACCTGGAAGAAAATTTCGTCGCGCTTGACCATGCCAAGCTCGCTACGGGCTCTCTCCTCGATGGCTTCGAGGCCGACTTTCAGGTTCCGCACTTCGGCTTCCAACGCTGCATTACGTGCCTGGAGGCGGCGATTGATCTCGCGCTGGGCATGAATCTGCTGGTCGACCTCGCGCACCCGGAACCAACTGCCTTTGCCGAGCCACAGTGGATACTGGATGAGCAGAATGAGCGTTGCAAGCACCAATGCGAGCAGTTTCACTGTCCGTTCTAACGCAGCTGATGGAAAGCGCTACGCCCAGGGTAGCTCGCCGTGTCCCCGAGGTCTTCCTCAATGCGCAGCAGCTGATTGTACTTCGCGAGCCGGTCGGATCGCGACAGCGAACCGGTCTTGATCTGGAGCGCATTGGTCGCCACGGCAATGTCGGCGATGGTCGTGTCCTCCGTCTCACCGGAACGATGCGAGACGACCACGGAGTAACCCGCTCGTTTTGCCATTTCGATGGTAGCGAAGGTCTCGGTGAGCGTCCCGATCTGGTTGACCTTGATCAATACCGAGTTGGCGATGCCCATGTCGATACCCTGTTTCAGGAACCGGGTATTGGTCACGAAAAGGTCGTCGCCCACTAGTTGCACCTTTTTGCCCAGCCGGCTGGTGAGCAGCTCCCAACCTTTCCAGTCATCCTCCGCCATGCCGTCCTCGATACTGATGATGGGATACTTCTCCACCCACCCCGCCAGGTAGTCAACAAACTGTTCCGAATTCATCGACAGCCCTTCGGCACTCAACGTGTAATCACCATCCTCGAAGAACTCGGAGCTCGCGCAATCCAGGGCCAGCGCGATCTGTTTTCCTGGCTCGTAGCCGGCCTCCGCGATCGCTTCCAGCACGACCTTGATCGCTTGCTCATGCTTGGGCAGCCGGGGCGCGAAGCCCCCCTCGTCGCCCACCGCAGTCGCGAGGCCACGGCTGCCGAGCAGCTTCTTGAGGGTCTGAAAAACCTCGGCACCATAGCGCAACGCTTCCCGGAAGGAAGGCGCCCCGACAGGAACGATCATAAATTCCTGCATATCGAGGTTGTTGTCGGAATGGGCACCGCCATTGATCACGTTCATCATGGGCACCGGCATCGCCATTGGCCCTGCCCCGCCCAGGTAGCGATGCAGCGGCAGACCCGATTCCTCCGCCGCGGCCTTGGCTACCGCCAGGGATACGGCCAGAATCGCGTTCGCGCCGAGCCTCGACTTGTTCTCGGTGCCATCGAGATCGATCAGAGTCTTGTCCACGAAGCTCTGCTCGGCGGCATCGACGCCGATAACTCCTTCACAGATTTCAGTGTTGACGTTTTCCACGGCTTTTAGCACGCCTTTGCCGCCATAACGAGCGGCGTCACCGTCACGCAACTCGATTGCCTCACGACTTCCGGTTGAGGCTCCCGACGGCACTGCCGCCCGCCCGAGCACACCCGACTCGAGGAGCACATCCACTTCGATCGTTGGTTGGCCGCGAGAATCCAGAATTTCTCTTGCAATGACATCAACAATCGCACTCATTTGTTGTTCCCGTCCTAATCGATAATTCGTAACGTCAGCGTCGCTACAGCAAGTTCTCTGCAAATCCCTTGCTCTTGACCAAGGCATCGAGCGTTCTCAGCGTCTCGAGCAGCGGCTTCATGAGTCTCAACGGCCACGCATTGGGGCCATCTGACAGTGCTTTTTCCGGATTGGGGTGGGTCTCCATGAACACCCCGGAAACTCCGCTAGCAACGGCTGCCCGCGCCAGAACCGGAACGAATTCGCGCTGGCCGCCGCTGGCCGAACCTTGTCCGCCGGGCAGCTGCACCGAATGCGTCGCATCGAACACGACGGGGCAGCCGGTCTCCCGCATGATCATGAGCGAGCGCATATCCGAGACGAGATTGTTGTAGCCGAATGACACGCCGCGCTCGCAAACGAGAATGCTGTCGCGCCGGCTCGCCGACTTCGCCTTTTCGACGACATTCTTCATGTCGCCCGGGGCGAGAAACTGGCCTTTCTTGATGTTGACGGGCTTGCCGGTCGCGGCGACCGCGCAGATGAAATCGGTCTGTCGGCACAGGAATGCGGGGGTCTGCAGCACATCGACTGCAGCGGCCACGGCCTCGATCTCGTCGAGTTCGTGTACGTCGGTCAAGACGGGCACGTGGAGTGTTTTCCGAACTTCATCTAGAATCTGAAGTCCTTTCTCTAAGCCAATACCACGAAACGATTTTATAGATGTCCTGTTCGCCTTATCGTAGGATGACTTATAGATGAAGGGCACACCGAGCGCCCCGCAAATTTCTTTCAACTCGCCCGCCGTGTCGAACGCGAGTTGGCGGGATTCGACAACGCAGGGGCCCGCTATCAGAAAGAACGGGTGATCCAACCCCGCCTTGAAGCCGCAGAGGTCCATCACCGCTACCTTTCTGAATCCGCGGGCCGTGCGCAACTTCCCGCCCCCGGCGCTGCGCGCCCGCCGAGTCCGCCACGCCCCGCTATCAGAAACAACGGCTGGTCCAACCCTGCCTTGAAGCCACAGAGGTCCATCAGGCGATGCTCTTCAGCCGCCCCGAATCGCCCGCCCTTTCCCCCTGGTCGCAGCGCGCGTTGGCGAGCGCTGCAAGAACGAATGCCTTGAACAACGGATGGCCGTCGCGAGGTGTGGAGGTAAACTCTGGATGGAACTGACAGCCGACGAACCAAGGCTGGCCGGGCAGCTCGATCATCTCGCAAAGCCCCTCCTTGGTCGAGACGCCGCTCACCCTCACCCCGGCCTGTTTCAGGCGCGGGAGATAATGGTCGTTGACCTCGTAGCGGTGGCGGTGACGCTCGATGATCCGCTCCTGGCCATAGACGCGGAAAACGATCGAGTCATGCTCGAGCACCGCTTCCTGCCCGCCCAACCGCATGGTTCCGCCCAAATCCGACTGCGGATCGCGTTGCTCGACTTTGCCGTCCCGGCCCTGCCATTCCGTTATGAGCGCCACGACCGGGTGAGGCGTATCGGGGTCGAACTCAGTGCTGTGGGCATTTGCGAGTCCGGCGACGTTGCGAGCAAATTCGATCACCGCGAGCTGCATACCTAGGCAGATGCCGAGATAGGGGATCCTGTTTTCACGCGCGTATCGTATGGCCTTGATCTTGCCTTCCACGCCGCGTTTGCCAAAGCCGCCGGGAACCAGGATCGCGTCCGAGCCCTGCAGGCAGGCCGTTCCGCTCTTCTCGATGCTTTCGGAATCCACATAATGGATCTTCATCCTGGCACCGGTGTGAATGCCGGCGTGGATCAGGGCTTCCGTGAGTGACTTGTAGGATTCGGTCAGGTCGACATACTTCCCGACCAGCGCGATATTGACCGTCCGTTGCGGGTGCTCGAGAGCGTAGACCAGCTTCTCCCAACTCGACAGATTCGCCGGTGGCGGGCTAAGGCCAAACTTGCGGCATACGATGTCGTCGAGTTTCTGCACATGGAGCATCGACGGGATCTTGTAGATGCTGTCTACGTCGGTCGCTGAGATCACCGCCTCCACGCTTACGTTGGTAAACAATGCTATCTTTCTGCGCTCGTCGTCCGGGACGGGACGGTCCGCTCGGCACAGCAACACGTCAGGCTGGATGCCGATCTCGCGCAACTCCTTGACGGAATGCTGGGTGGGCTTGGTCTTGATTTCCCCGGCCGACGCGATGTAGGGAACCAACGTCAGGTGGATGTAGCAGCAGTTGTCGCGCCCGAGCTCGATTCCCATCTGCCGGATCGCTTCCAGGAACGGCAGTGACTCGATGTCGCCGACCGTGCCGCCGATCTCCACGATCGCCACCTCGGCATTGCCCGCCCCGCGACGGATGAAGAGCTTGATCTCGTCCGTGATGTGCGGGATCACCTGCACCGTGCCACCGAGGTAGTCGCCGCGCCGTTCTTTCTTGATGACACTTTCGTAAATCTGGCCAGTGGTGAAGTTATTGCGCTTCGACATCTTGGCGTGCAGAAAGCGCTCGTAATGGCCAAGATCGAGATCGGTTTCGGCACCGTCTTCGGTGACGAAAACCTCCCCATGCTGGAACGGGCTCATGGTCCCCGGATCCACGTTGAGGTACGGATCCAGCTTGATCATCGAAATCTTGAGGCCGCGGGACTCGAGAATGGCGGCCAGAGAAGCGGCAGAGATACCTTTGCCCAGAGAGGAAACTACACCACCCGTGACAAAGATGTATTTGGTCATCGCATAAGCCAGCGTCGCGCTATTTTATCTAAAAACCGCCCCGCGTCCAATTGAATTGAGGTTTGTATGAAAACAGGATATTTTAGCGGCAAACCATACGGCAGGCAGCATTTATGGCGCTGCAGCGCACTGCGTTCTTCGTGTCAGACCGCACCGGCATTACCGCAGAAATGCTCGGGCACAGCCTGCTGACACAGTTCGACGAGGTGCCGTTTAACGAGGTGACGCTGCCATTCGTGGATTCCGTCGAAAAGGCACACGAAGGCGTCAAGCGGATCAATGAGCAGGCGGCGGACGACGGGGCGCGCTCGATCGTGATCAGCACGCTCGCCCGCACGGAGATCGCTCGGGTGATCGGCACGGCGAACGCCCTGTTCCTGGACTGCTTCGAGATCTTCATCTCGCCGCTTGAGCGTGAGCTGGGAAAAGGGGCGTCCCACGTGATTGGGCGCACGCACAATGTTTCCGATTTCGTGAACTACCACCATCGCATCGAATCAGTGAATTACACGCTCTCGCATGACGATGGCGTCTCCTCGAGCGATCTCGCCGACGCCGATATCATCCTGGTCGGCGTGTCGCGGTCTGGCAAGACGCCGACCTGCCTCTACCTGGCAATGCAGTTCGGGATCCGTGCCGCCAACTATCCCCTCATTCCCGAGGATTTTGAAAGCATGCAGCTGCCTGGGCAGGTGCGGCCTTTGCGCGCGAAGCTCTATGGCCTGACGATCCGCCCGGAGCGTCTGCAACGGATTCGTACCGAACGGCGCCCAGGAAGCAAGTATGCAACACTCGCGAACTGCGAATTCGAAGTGCGCGAGGCCGAGGCGCTGATGCGGCAGGAAAGCATTCCCTACCTGGACGCCACGACCAAATCCGTGGAAGAGCTGGCCACCACGATCGTGCAGGAAGCCAAGCTCTTGCGCCGGATCTACTAGGAGTTTGTCGGTCCCTCGTCGACAAACTCCTTACCTAGGACCACCTACCAGGGCCGCAGGGAGTTACCGATACTCAGCTTTCAGCGGCCCACGGGCTTGGATCGAACGTGGTCGCTGGTCGCTGAAAGCTGTCTCACGCGCTCGAACAGGCATACTGCAACCGCTGCCGCAACGTTGAGCGACTCGGTCTTGCCCGGCATGGGAATAGCAACTTCGGCATGGGCTGTCGTCCTCAGGGCCGCTGAGACACCGGCGCCTTCATTTCCGAACAGCAACGCGATCGTGCCGGACAAATCGGTTTCAAAGAGCGCACGCGGGGCGCCGGCGCGCGTCGCGATCACGGTTCCCGGAAATGCGCCGGCTGCGGCAATCAGGTCTGCCCGCTCGTAGACCTGCAGCATGAAATGCGCGCCCATCCCTGCCCTCAGGACGCGTGGGGACCAGGCATGAACGGATTTGTCTGAAAGCAACACATGCTGTACGCCCGCTGCGGCTGCCGATCGCAGGATGGAGCCCAGATTGCCGGGGTCTTGCAAGTCCTCGAGCATGATGCAGGCGTCGAGCTTTGCCGGTAGCGGACGGGGCGACGGGGTCCTCACCACTGCCACAATGCCCGTCGGGTTCGTGACCGGCGAAATATCCTTGAAGAGGACGTCGCTCAGCACCAGGGCATCACAGACGGACAGGCGGTCCATGATGGCCCTGATCTCCGGATTCTCCAGGCCTGCCGCGCTCACAACGAGCTGCTCGGGCAGGCCCACGTGGTCCCGGTAGGCGCTCACGAGGTGGGGTCCGTCAAGAAGCGACAGCCCCGACTTCTTGCGTTCCCGTGACGATTCGACCAGGCGCCGAAGCGCCTTGAAGTTGGCGTTCTCGCGCGAAACGATTCCCTTCACATGCGCCCTACCGTGGCGATGGCAAGGTTCGCGATTGCTTCTCGCCTTCGATCACCATGCGTACCGGGGCGAAGCTTCGGCGGTGCGCTGCAGAGACGCCATGCGACTGCAAGGCTGCCACATGCGCGGCGGTCGGGTATCCCTTGTGGCGGTCGAAGCCGTATTGTGGGTGAAGGCCGTGCAGCAACTGCATTTCCGCATCTCGTGTCACCTTGGCGAGGATCGAGGCGGCGGAAATTTCGGCAACCGTTGCGTCCCCGTTGACAATCGCGCGCGTGGGCGCGTCGAGTGCGGGGCAGTGCAACCCGTCGACGAGAACGAGCTCCGGCGCAACCGCCAGGCCTGCGACAGCCCGGCGCATTGCAAGAAGCGTTGCCTGAAGAATATTGAGCGCGTCGATCTCCTCAACGCTCGCGCTGGCCACAGCCCATGCTCGAGCTCGAGATCGGATGGCTACAGCAATCTCTTCGCGCCTGCGCGCGCTAAGTCGCTTCGAATCGGCAAGTCCCGTGATCGTGTGCGTTGGATCTAGCATGACCGCTGCCGCTACCACCGGTCCGGCGAGCGGGCCGCGTCCCGCCTCGTCGACGCCACAGAGCAGCGTCTCCCCGTCCGTCACGTTGCTGCGCCTGCCACCAGGGGCAGGATCTCCTGTGCGGCCTTGGTTGCGGTATCCTGGCGCAGTTCCACCAGCATGCCAGCGAACCGGCCTTCGAGACGCTCGCGCACGGTCGCGTCGAAAAGCAGATTTGTTACAGCCTGTGCGAGGTTCTCGGCTGTGGCCTCCTCTTGCAGAAACTCTGGGACGACGAATTCACCCGCCAGAATATTGGGCATCCCGAAATAGCGCAGATAGGTTTGTGTGCGGCCGATGAACACGGTAAACGGCGCAGCCTTGTAAGTGATGACCATCGGGCGCTTGAGGAGCGCCGCCTCGAGTGAGGCGGTGCCCGAGGCCACAAGCACCACATCAGCGGCCGCCATGGCCTCGTGGGCATGTCCGAACAGCACTTGGACGTTACGCCCTCGCGACTCGGCGCGATAGAGTGCCTGTTCGAACAGTTCCCGGGTTTCCCGGCTAACGAACGGTACCAGAAACAAAACCTCGGGCACCGTCTCCGCGATTTTGTCAGCTGTTGCCACGAACAGATCCGCCATCTTATCGAGTTCGCTTACCCGGCTGCCGGGAAGCAACGTCACAACCTTCGCTGTTGCCGGTAGGCGCAACTGCTCGCGCACGATCGCGGCGGCGGGAAAGTTTGCCAGTACATCAGCCAAGGGATGACCCACGAACGCAACGGGCACGGCCGCCCGCTCATACAGCGGCGGCTCGAACGGAAAAAGCACAAGAACCTTTGAGACTGCCCGCCTGATCTTGTCGATGCGCCCGCGTCGCCACGCCCAGATCGTCGGGCCGACGTAGTGCACGGTGGGAATGCCGGCGCTCTTGAGCTTGACCTCGAGGTCAAGATTGAAGTCGGGCGAATCGATACCGACAAACACTCGCGGGCGTTCGTGCAGGAAGTGCGCCGCCAGCCGTCGTCGGATACTCAGCAACTCGGGAAAGTGCCGCAGCACTTCGACGATGCCGAGAACAGCCAACTTTTCCATGGGAAACAGCGTCTCGAAGCCGGCGGCCTGCATCTTGGGCCCGCCGATGCCGGTGAACCTTGCGTGCGGAAGATGCGCACGCAGGGCTTTAATGAGATGAGCCCCCAACGTATCGCCGGACGGCTCACCGGCGACCATGCCGATGATCAGCGGTTCCGCCGGAGACACTAGCGGACGACCCCGCGCGTTGCAACGGCGAGGAAGTCCAGCGTCAGGCGCACTTCGGGACACCCGCGCGCCTGGCGCTCGAGTTCTTTCCTGGCCTGCTCTAGCGTTAACCCGGACCGGTAAAGGGTCTTGTAGGCGCGCTTGAGCCTGGTAATGGTGGATGACGTAAAGCCCCGGCGCTTGAGCCCCTCAGCGTTCAACCCGTAGGGCTTGCCCGGATTTCCGGAGACCGTGACAAACGGCGGGATGTCCTTCAGCACTACGGTGCCTGCACCGGTGATGCTGTGCGCGCCGACGCGACAAAACTGGTGCACGCCGGTCAAGCCGCCAAGAATCGCATAATCACTCACGTGAACATGACCGCCCAGTTGTACACCATTGGCGAGAATCGCATGGTTGCCTACCTGACAGTCGTGAGCCACGTGAACGTAAGCCATGACCCAGTTGCTGCTGCCGACGCGCGTTACGCCAACGTCCTGGGCGGTTCCGCAATTGAACGTGCAAAACTCGCGGATCGTGTTGTCATCCCCGATTTCGAGGCGCGTTGCTTCGCCGGTGTATTTCTTGTCCTGGGGTATCTCCCCCAGCGAGGCATGCTGGAAGACCCGGTTACGGGCGCCGATGCGGGTGTGTCCCGTGATGACGACGTGCGGCCCGATCCAACACCCCGGGCCGATTTGAACGTGCGGTCCAATGACACAATACGGTTCGATTGCCACATCCGACGCGAGTTGGGCGCGCGGATCAATGATGGCGGTGGGATGGACCTTCACGTCGGCGGGGTGCGAGCCAGGGACCAGCGGTTTTCCGGCCGGGTCAGGCGTTCTCGCTGATTTTCCGTACCGTGCACATGAGCCGGGCCTCGGCGACGAGCGCATCACCGACCAGAGCCTGCGCGTCGAATTTCCAGATGCCGCGCACTTGGCGGGCCAGGGTCACTTCCAGGCGCATCGAATCGCCTGGCACCACCGGCTTCTTGAAGCGCGCGTTGTCGATCCCTACAAAATAATAAACCGAGCGCTCGTCCGCCTTCGCCTTCTCTGTGTGGAACGTCAGGATCGCGGCTGCCTGGGCCATGGCTTCCACGATTAGCACGCCAGGCATGACCGGGTAATAGGGGAAGTGACCCTGAAAAAAAGGTTCGTTGATGGTGACATTCTTGAGCGCCGCTACACGCTTGCCGGGCTCGCACAGCAGCACACGGTCGATCAGTAGGAACGGATATCGGTGCGGCAGGTATTCGAGAACTTCGCGGATTTCCATATTGGTCAAGACCTGCTCCTCTTGGGCTGCGCCAGCATTTTCTCCAGTGCGCGCACGCGCTCGGCAAGTTCGCCCAGGTGCCGCAACTGTACAGCGTTCTTGCGCCATTGGGCATGTGGCTCGAAGGCGTAGACCGCGGTATATCTGCCGGGCCGCTTGATCGACTTCGTGACCGCTGTGTATGCCGAGATCTCCACATTGTCCGCGATCACGATATGGCCAGCGATGCCCGCCGCGCCTCCGATCCTGCAGTGGCGCCCGATCCTGGTGCTCCCCGCAACACCGGTGCAGGCGGCAATTGCCGTGTGGGCGCCGATGCGCACGTTGTGACCGATCTGGATCTGATTGTCGAGCCTGACGCCTTCCTCGATAACCGTGTCCTCGAGAGCACCCCGGTCAACGGTCGTGTTGGCGCCGATCTCGACGTCGTCGCCGATCACGACCCTGCCGATCTGTGGCATCTTGACCCAACGGCCACGATCCATGGCCATGCCGAACCCGTCGGCGCCGATGACAACACCGGAGTGCAGGATGACGCGATCACCGATCGTGCAGCCGTGATAGACGGTGACATTTGCGAACAAGCGCGCATGATTGCCTACCCGGGTGTCATCGCCCAGACAGCAACCTGCACCGATCACACTGCCCTCCCCGATCCGCACATTGCGTCCGGCCACGACAAAAGGTCCGATTTCCGCATCGGGCGCAATCACCGCCGACGGGTCGATCACCGCTGTTGGGTGCCTTCCCGGCCGAGCGTCAACCGGGGGATTGAACAGGCCCGATACGCGGGCGAAATACACGTACGGATTGGAGCACACCAGGCGGGGAATACCAGTGGCCCCACGCGTTGATTCGCTCACGATCACCGCACCCGCACGACTGCTACCGAGCTGGGATACGTAGCGCTCGTTGGCGAGAAAGGTTATTGAATCCGGGGTTGCGCTCTCCAGGGCGGCGACCCGCCGCACCGTCGTTTGGGGGTCGCCGACAATTTCCCCACCCAGACGCTCCACGATCTCGCACAGGCTGTAGACACGGAGCTCGCCGGCCATGACTGCGTCTCCGGGAACCCCGTGCGCCGCTAATTGCTCTCGGCCAGCGCCTTGAGCACCCTGTCCGTAAGGTCGATACGCGAGCTGCGAAATACCGCCTCCTGCAGGATAAGGTCATACTTTTCCGCATTGGCAATCTTCTTGATCACCTGGTCTGCGCGCTCGAACAGCGAGGCAATCTCCTGATTTCGCCGAAGGTTCAGGTCTTCGCGATATTCGCGCTGCAGGCGCTGGAAATCAATGCTCATGCGGGCGAGTTCCTGCTCCCGCGCGCGGCGATCGCTCTCGCTCATGGTCATCGCGTCTTTCTCCAGTCCGCTTTGCGCCGATTTTATCTCCGCCTCGCGGCGTTGAAGCTCCTGCGCCCTTGGCGCAAATTCATTCTCCAGTTGCTTGCTGGCGCGCGCCGCCGGCGCCGATTCGCGGCGGATGCGCTCAACGTCCACAAAGCCGATCTTGATGTCGGCAGCCTGGCTCGCGGCGATGCTACACAACATCACGGCGGCGCCCAATACCCAATAACCGTGTTTCAAGGCTAGCTCCTTGCAGTTAGCTGATGGTTTGCGCACTCAAATACGGTGCGTTACCTCATCAAAATACTCCGCCAAACGTAAACTGGAACGGCTGCTCGCGGTCGAGTGGACCCGCGCGGAACGGCACCGCTGCGCTGACCTTTAAAGGACCGAAAGGCGATACCCACAACGCGGCCAACCCAGTCGAATAACGCAGGAATTCCGTGTCCCATTTGTCGCTAACCATCCCCGCGTCGATGAACGCGCTCAATCGCCACGCACGGTCCTTTTCCAACCCCGGAATGGGGAACAGGACTTCGAAATTCCCGACCAGCTTGCGGGATCCGCCGCGGGGGTCAGTATTGGCGTCCTTCGGACCGATCGTAAATGCCTTGAAGCCGCGCACCGAGGTGACGCCGCCAGTGTAAAAGTTCTTGAAAAAGGGCAACGGAGTCCCGCTGTAACCCTGGCCGTAGCCGAATTCACCGTTCAACATCAGTGTAAAGGTCCGCGTCAGCGGAAAGTAGCGCTGGTACTTGTACGAGACCTTATAGTACTCCAGATCGGCCACCGGA
>JAOTTL010000243.1:0-4691 GCA_029864385.1 Betaproteobacteria bacterium
CGAGAGCCGCGGCGCGGTGCAGGGACCGTTCACGATGTTACTGCATTGTCCGCCGCTGGCCGAGCGCGTAATGGGCCTGGGCGCCTATGTGCGCTTCGAAGGCAAGCTCGACAAGCGCGTGCGCGTGCTTGCCGCGATGACCGTCGCGCGGGAGTTCGACGCGATTTACGTGTGGGGAGCCCAGACCGGCCAGGCGCGAAAGCAAGGCGTGGCGGAGGCAACCATCACCGCGATCCACGAAAAGCACTCGCGCGGCATCCCGGCGGACGACGCGCAGATCGTGGATTTCACGCGCGAGCTTATCCGCAAGCACCGGGTCGGCGCCGCGAGCGCGAATGCTCTGCAGCAACGGTTCGGCGACGAGCAGTTCATCGAGCTGACGGGGACGATCGGCTACTACAGCATGTTGGCGATGACGGCGAACGCCTGCGAGTTGGAAGCGGCCGCTGGCGCGGAGGTGTTGAACGGCTAGCAGTATTTAGCCGCAGATAAACAAAGATGTACTTCCACAAGAACCCCGTTATTTAGCCGCCGATGAACGCCGATCGGTCGAAACGAATAAACAGGGTCAGTGTCACTTTTCCGGATTCCGGAAATCTTACGCTGACCGTGTTTTTTTGACTACGTCGGCCGCGCCGCATCGAAACCCGCAAAGGCGCTCAGGTGAAACCAGGATGAAAGGGTATTGAGCAGCGCCGGCGGACCGACGAGCTTCAGTCGACCATCTGCCCGAGCCGCCTTGAACGACGTGTCACCCATGAAGATTTCCGTAAGGGTGCGGCAGTCGGTGGTGAAGTAGACGTCGACCTCCTTGCCCGGATCGTCCACGCACAGGTCGGGTTTACCGCTCGTGACAACAATCCACCAGTCGCGGGTTGTTTTCTCTTCGGAGAAATGAAACTTGAGCACCGTCTCGCGGCCCGGCAGCTTGGCAGCGTCGATGTTGCGCTGGATATCCCACATCAGGAACTGGACGTTGAGGTCAGCCTCGGACATGGTGCCGCGGACCCAGCGCATTCCCCAGACCCCGAGCTTTTGCACGACTTCCCCAAGTTCCCCGCCTGCCTCGGAGAGAAAGTACTCCCACCCGCGCTGGCCCGGAATACGTTTCCGCATGATCAGCCCGGCAGCCTCAAGCTCGCTGAGGCGCTTGCTTAGCATCGACGGCGAAATATTGGGCAGCCCGCGCTGAAGCTCGCTGAAGCGTGTGCTCCCGCACAGCAACTCACGAACGACGAGCATGGCCCATCGCTCGCCGAGCACCTCCAGGGCTTTTGCCACCGGGTAGTATTGGCCGTATTCCATCACTTTGTTTGCACGATAGTTTTTCCCAAGCTACAGATTCGCTAGTAGTTTACTACTGATATCGTAGCGTGTTGCTACGGTATTCGAAGTATTGCGATCGGGCTCAGGCCTCTAGGATGGTTTCCGAAGCTTCCGACGTTGCTACTTCAGACAATCGAGGAAGCCAAACTGAAGACCACACAACTGGAGGTGCCGATATGTCTACCTTGACGAGCAAAACGATTGAACAATTCCGCAGCGCTATCCGCGGACAGGTCATCGTGCCCGGCGATGCGGAGTACGAGCAGGCCAGGAAGATCTGGAACAGCACCATCGATCGGAAACCGGCGATCATCGCCCGCTGTCTCGGAAACGCAGACGTCGTGGCGGCGATCTCTCTGGCGCGCGAACAAGAACTACCTCTCGCAGTGCGTGGCGGCGGGCACAACATCGCCGGTAACGCGGTGTGCGATGACGGCCTGGTGGTTGACTTGTCCCTGATGAGATCGGTGCGGGTGGACCCCGACGCCCGTCTCGCGCGAGTCGAGCCAGGCGCGCTGCTCGGCGACGTGGACCAGGAGTGCCAGGCTTACGGCCTTGCCACGCCGCTTGGCATCAACTCGACGACCGGCATCGCAGGCCTCACGCTGGGCGGCGGCTTCGGCTGGCTGAGCCGCAAGCACGGCATGACCGTGGACAACCTGGTTTCGGTGGAAGTGATTACCGCTGACGGCCAGCGCGTGGTCGCCAGTGACAAGAAGAACCCTGAGCTCTTCTGGGCTGTGCGCGGCGGCGGCGGGAACTTCGGCGTAGTCACTATGTTCGAATTCCAGCTCCATCGCGTGGGGCCTGAGATCCTCAGTGGGTTGATCGTATTTCCCATGGAACAAGCGAAATCTGTGCTCGAGCAGTATCGCGAGTTCATCAAGACGATGCCGGAGGACCTCAATGTTTGGGTCGTGCTGCGCAATGCGCCGCCCTTGCCTTTCCTCCCGGAGTCCGTCCACGGGAAAGGTGTAATCGTCCTGGCGATCGTCTACCTGGGCGATGCTGACGTCGGGCGTCGCGCGGTCGAGCCGCTGCGCGGCTTTGGCAAGGCTTACGGCGAGCATATCGGGCCAGCGCCCTATGCGGCCTGGCAGCAGGCCTTCGATCCCCTGCTCGGTCCCGGCGCGCGCAATTACTGGAAGTCGCATAACCTGGCGGTGATCAAGGACGAGACGATCGATGCCGCTTTGCGTTGCGCGGGTACGCTACCGACCGGCGAATGCGAGATCTTCATCGGCCTGCTCGGGGGCGCGGCCAGCCGGGTTCCCGTCGATGCGATGGCATACGGTGCGCGCGACGCCGAAATGGTCATGAACATTCATGCGCGCTGGCAAACCATGAGCGATGACAAGCGCTGCATCGGCTGGGCGCGCGAGGCCTTCGAGGCAGTCGGCCGTCATGCCACCGGCAGCGTCTACGTCAATTTCCTCACGGCAGAGGAGGGTGCGCGAGTCGGCGCGGCGTACGGCGCGAATCATGCGCGGCTGGTGGAGATCAAGAACCGCTACGACCCGACGAACCGGTTCCGCCTCAATCAGAACATTCGGCCGTCCATCTGACGGCTTGCTGCAGGACGGTGCGGGCGCTGCCTGCGCCGTCCGAATGACGCGACGTTTTCCGCTTCGCGAAAAGCGTAGGCTGTCCCTGTTGCGCTTTGAGCTATGCTACGCCCATCAACGGAGGAAGCCATGCTGATCGTCGACTCGCAAATCCACATCTGGAAAAACGGCAAGATGAGCCCGCACCATCGCCAGATCCCGACCTTTTCGGCCGACGATGCGCTGGCCGAGATGGCCGCGGCCGGCGTCGATTGCGCCGTGATCCACCCGCCCAGCGCGCTCGGCGAGCCGACCAACGCGCTCGCCGTCGAGGCGGTGCGCCAACATCCGGAAAAATTCTGCATACTCGGGCATTTCGATCTCGAAAGCCCGGATCGCGAGAACATCGTCGCCCATTGGCACGAACGGCCGGGCATGCTCGGGTTCCGGTTTACCTTCAACCTGCCGAATCAGAAAGCGTGGTGGACCGATGGCTCGCTCGACTGGTTCTGGCCCGCTTGCGAGAAGGCAGGACTGACCATCGGTCTCCTCGCCACCGGCGAAAATATCAAGGTGCTGGGAAAGATCGCGGAGCGTCATCCCGGTCTCAAGCTGCACATCGATCACATCGGGCGCGGGGGCGGCCGAAGCGGGAAAAAGGACGACGCGGCCTATGCTGACCTGGCAGACATGCTCGCGCTCGCCCGGCTCCCCAATGTCGGGGTGAAGCTGTCGGGCGCGCCGAGCACCTCGAGCCAGCCCTACCCATACAAGAACATCCACGGCTATCTGCGCCAAATCGTCGAGGCGTTCGGGCCCGACCGCTGCTTCTGGGGCACCGACATCACCCGCATGCCGTGCTCTTACCGGCAATGCGTGACGATGTTCACCGAGGAGATGCCGTGGCTGAAGGGCCGCGACCTGGAGCGGGTGATGGGCGGGGCCATCGTCGACTGGCTCGGGTGGAAGCGTCCCGTTGCCTGAGCCAAGGCGAATGGCGGAAGGATGAAGGATGAATTCAGCCGCAGATAAACGCAGATTACTCAAACGCTGAACCGCCAAGACGCCAGACACGCCAAGAGAGTTAATGACAATATTTGAACCGCGGAGACGCGGAGAGAAGCAGAACTAAAATTGAACCGCCGAGACGCCGAGCCTGCCAAGGAAGAAAATGGTGATGAATGATGGTGATGAAAAATGGTGATGTACGACGGGCTTGTCGTCACCAGTTCCCGTCACTGGAGTCGCGACGGGTCACCGGCCACCGGTTTAGTCGGCTACTTTTGCCGTCGAAAGTGAGCTCTTAAGCGTCAAACGGGCGCTTCAGTAGTTTGATCGTCGTCCCGCCTCAACGGGTTGCGGAGGTCCGACCCGGATTGGGTCGGGACCTGATTTACGCCTTGGTCAAACGGTCATGCTCCGCTCGACCCGCTATGGAACAGGTTCAGCGCCGAGCCCTTGCGGAACCATTCGAGCTGAGGCTCGCTGAACGAGTGATTGAGCATCAGCGTTTCGGTCGCGCCGTCCGCGTGCTTGATGCGGCACTCCACCGGTTTGCCCGGCGCCAGGTCTTTAAGCCCGACCAGACTGATGCGGTCATCCTCGCGAATCCGGTCGTAGTCCGCCGGATTCGGGAACGTCAGCGCCAACAGGCCCTGCTTCTTGAGATTCGATTCGTGTATGCGCGCATAGCTGCGCACGATCACTGCCGCACCGCCGAGCAGACGCGGGCAGAGCGCGGCATGCTCCCGGCTGCTGCCCTCACCGTAGTTGGCATCGCCAACCACCACCCACCTGAGGCCCTTCCCCTGGTAGTGGCGC
>JAOTTL010000244.1:0-4677 GCA_029864385.1 Betaproteobacteria bacterium
CGATGCCATCTGGGGTTCCTTATGAAGTCAGGAAGTCAGGAGATATTAACGTCCGATAAGCGACCGGGGATGACAGGCACATACGTAATGGGTAACGGGTAATCGGTGTAAGGCATTCCGCAAGGCGCATTACGCATTACCCATCACGCATTACGGGTTTTTGGTCCCCCGCGATCAGCTTGACCACATTCTCTTCGTCAAAGCCCGCGCTGTCCACCGTGACGTACGCGTGGCGCTCGCTGCACACCACGCGCGCCTCGTACACGCCCGGAAGCGCCCTCAGCCTTACCGCCAGCCGATCACCCTGGCCGCCAGCGAGCGGCGGCAACGCGTAGACGCGCGTGCTGCGCGCGGCGGGCACGTGGATGCCGCGCGCGATGATGAGCCAAAGCCCCAGCAGCACGACGCCGAAGACGACCACGCCCGTGTCGCCCCAATGGCCATACAGATAGCCGCCGCCCGCTGCGCCGGCAAAGGTGCCCAGGAACTGCAGGCTGGAGAAAACGCCCATGGCGACGCCCTTAGCCCCTGGCGGCGCGGTCTTGGTCACCAGCGAAGGCAGCGCTGCTTCCAGAATGTTGAAAGCGGTGAAAAAAATGAGCAGCATCGCCGCGATCGTCCACACCCCTGCCAGAACCCATGGCATGAGGAGCTGGCTGACGAGCAGCATGGCGACCGCCCCGACAAACACCCGCCTCAAGCGCTCGGGGCGGGTGGTGCGCAGAATGGCGGGCAGCATGAGCACGAACGAGCCGAGCATAACCGGAAGGTAGACGTGCCAGTGCTGGTCCACGGGCAGTCCCGCAGCGCGCAATTCGAGCGGCACGGCGATGAAAAGCGCCATCAGCACCGCGTGCAACGTGAAGATGCCGTAATTGAGGCGGGCGAGCTGCGTGTCGCGCAACACGTTAAGAAACTCGGAGAAGCCGCCGCGGGCGTCGTTCGGCATCGGGTGCTCTGGCGCGTCAGGGACGATGGCATAGACGACCCAGATCGAAATCAGCACGAGCACCCCGGTCATAACAAATATGCCAGGCACACCCATCACGCCGTTGAACCATGGGGAGAGCACCAGCGACAGGGCAAACGTCGCGCCGATCGTCGAGCCGATTATGGCCATCGCTTTGGTGCGGTGCTGCTCGCGCGTGAGATCCGCCGTCATCGCCATGACTGCCGCCGAGATGGCACCGGCCCCCTGCAACATGCGCCCCAGGATCACAATCCAGATATGGGTGCCGAGGGCTGCGACAAAACTGCCGCCGGCGAAAATGGCGAGACCGACGTAAATCACCGGCTTACGCCCATAACGGTCGGACCACCAGCCAAAGGGAATTTGCAGGATCGCCTGCGTCAAGCCGTAGACGCCAATGGCAACGCCCACCAGAGTCAGGTTATCGCCGCCCGGCAGGCCCTCCGCGTAGATCGCGAATACCGGCAAGATGAGAAACATGCCGAGCATGCGCAGCCCGAAAATGCTCGCAAGGCTCACCGCGGCCCGCAGTTCCGGTGGGCTCATGCGATTGGCAGACGACATCAGGCAGTCGGAGAGTCGGGCGAGTCGGGCGGTTGGGAAAAGCTGAAAAACTCCGGTATATTAACAGGTTTATCTCCGTCCCGACCCTGACATTGGCAGCTAACCGTCCAACTGTCGTTCCGCTTCGGCCTTCGGAACCCGAGGCCGTGAAGAGTGTCGAGTACATCCGCGTCCGCGGCGCACGCACGCATAACCTCAAGAACATCAACCTCGATCTGCCACGCAACCGGCTGATCGTGATCACCGGGCTCTCGGGCTCGGGTAAGTCCTCGCTCGCGTTCGACACGCTCTACGCGGAGGGACAACGCCGCTACGTGGAGTCGCTCTCGGCCTACGCGCGGCAGTTCCTGCAGCGCATGGAAAAGCCCGACGTGGATCTCATCGAAGGACTTTCCCCGGCGATCTCGATCGAGCAGAGGACAACGAGCCACAATCCGCGCTCGACCGTTGGCACGGTGACCGAGATCCACGACTACCTGCGGCTGCTGTTCGCGCGCATCGGCGATCCTCATTGCCCGGAGCATCACATCCGCCTCTCGGTGCAAAGCGTCGCGCAAATGATCGATCACGTGCTCGAGCTCCCCGAGGACACGCGTCTCATGATCCTCGCGCCGCTCATCGTCGGGCGCAAGGGCGAGCAGGCCGATCTGTTCGAGGAGCTGCGCGCGCAGGGCTTCGTGCGGGTGAGAATCGACGGCGATGTCCATGAAATCGAGCAACTGCCCAAGCTCAAGAAGAATCTCAAGCACACCGTCGAGATCGTGATCGATCGCCTCAAGGTGCGCCCGGACGCCAAGCAGCGGCTCGCCGAGTCCTTCGAGACCGCGTTGCGGCACGCCGACGGGCGCGCGCTTGCGATAGAGATGGATACGGGGAATGAGCACCTCTTCTCGGCGAAGTTCGCTTGCCCGGTCTGCAGCTACTCACTGCCGGAGCTCGAGCCGCGCCTGTTCTCGTTCAACAACCCGATGGGCGCATGCCCGCGCTGCGACGGGCTCGGCACCGTCAGCTTCTTCGATCCGCGGCGCGTCGTCGCTTTCCCCGACCTCTCGCTCGCCTCGGGCGCGATCAAGGGCTGGGACCGGCGCAACCAGTTCTATTTTCAGATGCTGCAGTCGCTCGCCAGTCACTACGCCTTCGACATCGAGGCGCCGTTCGAGACGCTGCCCGAGCGCGTGCACGATGTCGTGCTGAACGGCTCCGGCGCTGAAAAAATCAAGTTCATCTACGTCGGGGAGCGCGGCAACCGTTTTACGCGCGAGCACACCTTCGAGGGCGTGATTCCGAGCCTGCAGCGCCGCTACCGCGAGACTGACTCCAACGTGGTGCGCGAGGAACTGGCCAAGCACCTGAGTACGCAGCATTGCCCCGAGTGCGACGGCACGCGGCTGCGGCGCGAGGCGCGCAACGTGACCGTCACCGGGCGGCCGATCTACGACATCAGCGCGATGACGCTCGCGCATGCGATCGAGTTCTTCGAGACGCTCACGCTCACCGGGGTGAAACAGGCGATCGCCGAGAAGATCGTCAAGGAGATCGTCACCCGGATCACGTTCCTCAACGACGTGGGGCTCGACTACCTCTCGCTCGACCGCTCGGCCGATACGCTCTCGGGCGGCGAGGCGCAGCGCATCCGGCTCGCGAGCCAGATCGGCTCGGGGTTGACCGGCGTCATGTACGTGCTCGACGAGCCCTCGATCGGGCTGCACCAACGCGACAATGCGCGGCTGCTGGCAACACTGAAACGCCTGCGCGACATCGGCAACACAGTAATCGTAGTCGAGCACGACGCCGAGGCAATAAGGGCCGCCGATTACATCGTGGACATGGGCCTTGGCGCCGGCGAGCACGGCGGCGCCGTCGTGGCGCACGGCACGCCCTCGGAGATCGAGACGAACAGCGAATCGCTCACCGGGCAGTACCTGTCAGGACGGCGCCGCATCGAGGTGCCGGCGCTGCGCCACCGCGTGAACGCAAAGCGGCAGCTCGCGATCAGCGGCGCGAGCGGGAACAACCTGAAAAACGTCACGGTGAACATTCCCGTCGGTCTTTTTGTGTGCGTCACCGGCGTCTCAGGCTCGGGCAAGTCCACGCTCATCAACGACACGCTTTACCAGGCGGTTGCGAGGCAGCTCTACGGCAGCGCGCTCGAGCCCGCGCCATTTGAATCGATCAACGGCGTGGAGCTGTTCGACAAGGTGGTGAGCGTGGACCAGAGCCCGATCGGACGCACGCCGCGCTCCAATCCGGCGACCTATACCGGGCTGTTCACGCCGATGCGTGAGCTCTTCGCGGGGGTACCCGAGGCGCGCGCGCGCGGCTATGGCGCGGGCCGCTTCTCCTTTAACGTCAAGGGCGGGCGCTGCGAAGCATGCCAGGGTGACGGCGTGCTGAAAGTCGAGATGCACTTCCTCCCCGACATATACGTGCCTTGCGACGTGTGCCACGGCCAGCGCTACAACCGCGAGACGCTCGATGTTCACTACAAGGGCAGGACCATCCATGAGGTGCTGCAGATGACGGTCGAGCAGGCCGCGGTGTTCTTCGAGGCCGTGCCCACGATCGCGCGCAAGCTGCAAACGCTGCTCGACGTCGGGCTCGGCTACATCACGCTCGGCCAGAGCGCGACGACGCTCTCGGGCGGCGAGGCGCAGCGCGTGAAACTGTCGCTGGAGCTCTCGAAGCGCGATACCGGCCGTACCCTCTACATACTGGACGAGCCCACCACAGGGCTTCACTTTCACGACATCGACCTCCTTCTGCACGTGCTGCACCGGCTGCGCGACCATGGAAACACCGTAGTGGTGATCGAGCACAACCTCGATGTCATCAAGACCGCCGACTGGATTATCGATCTCGGCCTCGAGGGCGGCGAGGGCGGCGGGCGCGTGATTGCGGAGGGTTCCCCCGAGGACATTGCGAGGAACAAGGCTGGCTATACGGGCGACTACTTGAAAACCGTCCTGAGCTAGGCGGGCAACCGGTCTTAAACACCGTGAAAAGCAGAACACTTTTGACCACGGAATCACACGGAATTACACGGACAAAGACGTGAACCGAGAACTGCGCCATAGCGGAACAACAATTTCAGTTTGTTTCCGTGTGGTTCCGTGGCTGTATTGTCTTTGGGATCACTTTTAGTT
>JAOTTL010000245.1:0-4651 GCA_029864385.1 Betaproteobacteria bacterium
ACCACCAGCAGAAACGGGGTCGTCGCCACGAGACCGATGGGCGCGAAGTCGCGAGTGAGGTTGTATTTCAGGGTCTTCTCGTAGAGCACGGAGACAATGACGGCCTGCGACGTTACGATCACCAGCGTGTAACCGTCGGGCGGCGACTTCGCTCCAATCTCCGCGCCGATGCGTCCGGTTGCGCCGGGGCGTGCGTCCACGATCACCTGCTGGCGCCACGTCGCCGTGAGCCTGCGGCTGATCAGGCGCCCGATGATGTCAGGGCCGGAGCCCGGCGAGCTCAGCGCGATGATGCGGATCGGCTTCGTCGGATAGTTTTGCGCGATCGCGCCTTTGCTCATCGCCAAACCTCCAAGCGCAGCCGAAAGGATGATGGCTGCGACGCGCAAAACTTTAGAACGGCTCGAAATTTCCATTGTCTGGTCTCCTCTTGTCAGGGGTCACGGATCACGTATCACGGATCACGGCTTGCTAGCACGGCCGTCCACGGCGGCCCGTGTCCTTCGCGCGATAGAGGCAGCCGTCACCGGCCGTTACGTAAAGGCTGTCGAGCCCGCTGTCGCCAAATGCGCAGCGCATCGGCATGTCCGCTGGCGCCGGATGCGACTCCAGGATAGTACCTTCGTGCGATATGACATGAATCTGCGGCCCGAGACCGGCCTTCTTCCAGCCCGCGCACGCGATGACGTTACCTTCGCTGTCGAGGCACATACCCTCAATCCCGCGCTCCATGGGCGCGAACGCCAGCAGCGTCTTGCCGGTGCCGACGCTGCCATCCGGCCGCACCGGATAGGCGAAGAGTTGGCACATGTCGCCCCGTTCCATGTCGCCGTCCGCGACGAACAGCGTCCCCTCGTCCACCGAGAGCAGAAGTGCTCGGGGTCCGCACGTGTTATGCGTGACGCGCGTCAGCATCCCGCCGCCGGCGCCGCCGGGATCGAGCCTCAGCACCGACGCGTGGTCGAGCATGGGATACACCGGCGGGCCGTAAGGTGGCTGGGCATTGTAGGGATCGGTGAACCACGCACGCTCCTTGACGTCAACGATGACGTCCGTCGGCTGGTTGTGATGCCGGCCGTCGAGCAGGTCGGGTGCCGACGCCGTCGAGCCGTCCTTCAGGAACCGCACGATGCGGCGCCCGCCCTCCTGCGCGCCGTACATCGTCCCGTCCGCCGCGATGGCAAGACCATTGACGCGCCCCGTGTAGCGCCGGAACTCGTCGGTCTTGCCCGTCTCCGGATCGAAGCGCAGCACGCGCTCCTCTCCCACCGCGCTGAAAAGCATTCCGGCTCCGTCCCACGCCAGCCCTCCGGTCCTGCCCTTGTACGGGCCGGCCACTCGCTCGAAATTCCAGGTCATGTCAGAACCTATCGTGTTCAAGATCAAATTGAGCCGCAGATAAACGCCGATGAATACCGATAGAACGAAAAGCAACACCCAATATTAGCCGCCGATGAACGCCGATTAACGCCGATAAACTCCAATACTCAACCACCAAGGCGCCGAGTAGAACGCGACCGATAATTGAACCGCGGAGCAGGCGGAGAGGAACAAACCATGATCTAGCGGTTTCTGTCATGACTCATCACTCATCACCCATCACGCGTGATTTTCCCATTCACGATTCACGATTCACGATTCACGATTCACGGATCATGGCTCACGATTCACGGATCACGGCTCACGATTCACGGCCGTTCAGCGCGAAGGCACGCCAGCGACATTCAACCGCGTGCGCACCACGGAACCGATCATCGTGATGTAGAGCGAGCGCCAGTCGTCGTCGCCCCACGCAATGTTGGTGGAATGGTGGCCGGGCGTCTTGATGCGGGCGAGTACCTTGCCGGCAGGGCTGTGCACGAAGATCCCGCCGGGTCCCGTGCAGTAGACGTTGCCCTCGACGTCGCACTTCATGCCGTCGGGCACGCCGCGCTCGGGGCTGTCGTACTGGTAGAAAACCCGCCCCTTGCCAAGGCCACCGTCGGCCTTGACGTCGTAGACGCGGATCAGGTGCTCGCGACTGCAGTTGACGTAGAGCAGCTTCTCGTCGGGCGAAAAACACAGTCCGTTGGGATACACGAAGTCGGCGGTCACGAGCGTCATTTGCTTGCCATCGGGCGAAATCCGGAACACGCCCTGGATATCGAGGTACTTCTGCAGGTCGTCTGCGACCATGCCCACGTTCAACAGCCCTCCATGGGGGTCGGTGAACCAGATCGAGCCGTCCGATTTCACGACGACATCGTTGGGGCTGCTCAGTTTCTTGCCCTCCCACTGGGAGGCGAGCGTCGTGCGTGAGCCATCGTTCTCGAAGCGGAACACGGTCCGTCCGCCCCAGCCAGCGACGAGCAGCCGGTTCTCGAGGTCGAGCGCGAGGCCGTTCGCCTTAACTGAAGGCTTTAGCACCGCACTCAGCTCTCCGCCCGGCTCCCATTTCCAGATCGTGTCGCCGATGATGTCCGTGAAGAAGAACTGCTTGTTGCGCGCGTCCCAGACCGGGCCCTCACCGAACAGGACGTCGCGGGCGATAATGTCGAGCGGGTGCGTCTTGCCCACGATGCGCTCCGCGCCCGGCGCGAGCAGGTCGACTTCGATTTCCAGGTCATCCAACGATCCGTACATCAGTGCCCCCCCCTCAATTAGCCGCCGATAAACGCCGATAGAAACGAAAATGCAAAGCGAAGAATGGACAGGATTTACAAGATTAACAGGATTGAACTCAACACCAACATCGACAGATCGGGTTTAGCTCCTGCTCTTCGATCTAATCCTGTAAGTCCTGTTAATCCTGTCCATTTTTTCGTCTTGATCTTATCTGGGTCAATCGGCGTCCATCGGCGGCTTGAATCGGGTTCTTGAAACGGCCTCTAGTGTCCATCGCCCGCCCCTCCGGTCCACGTCTTCGGGGAAAACGCGCGGTGGTCGGTGACCGTGTCAATGACCACCGGGCGGCCCGCGGCGAGCGCGCGCTCGATGGCCGGCGCCATGTCAGCTGGCTTCTCGACTCGCATACCCACGCAGCCCAGCGACTCCGCGACATTGGCGAAATTGACCTGGCTGAATCCCCACATCTCGCGCCCGCGCTCGTCAGGGTCGCCACCGTAGGCGCGATCGAAGTGCGGGATCTCCTGATTGAGCGCGCCATTATTGTTCACGACGACCACGAGATTGATGCCGTAGCGCGCGGCAGTCTCGAGCTCGGCGAGGTGGTAATAGAAACCGCCATCGCCGGCAAAGCACACGACCGGCGTGTCGGGCAGCGCGCACTTCACGCCGAGCGCGCCCGGAAAACCCCAGCCGAGCGAGCCGGCGCAGCGGATGAATCGCTGTCCCGGCCGCGCAAATTCGACCATGGCGCCCGTCCAGATTCCCGAGTGCCCGGTGTCGCTTACCAGCACGGCGTTCTCGGGAAGCACGCGCGTGATCTCGAGGCAGACTCGCTCGGGGCGCATTGGAATCGCATCCGAATTCAGTTTGTCCGCCACCGATGCCCGCCATTCCTCCACCAGCTGCCGCACCCGCGCCAGCCACGGCGCACGCTTGCCGACGCTGTCTTTCGTAGCCGCGTCGAGCATCTGGCGCAATACCGTGCGTGCGTCGCCGAGGAGCGCCTGCTGCGTCGGGTAGTTGCGGCCAATTTCCCGCGCATCGATATCCAGCTGAATCACCGGCGTCCCGGGTTTCGGCACCTGCCAGCGCGCGGTGACCTGGCTCCCCGTGTGACTGCCAACAAAAAAGACCAGATCCGCCTCGCCCACGGCCCGGTTGGCGCAAGCGCGTGAGTACGTGCCGACGACCCCGACCGCCAGAGGATGCGTGTCGAGCATCGCGCCTTTGGCGTTAAGGGACGTCGCCACAGGAACGGAGAGCCGCTCGGCCAGCGCCACCACGTCAGCCTGCGCATTAGACCAGGCAACGCCGCCGCCGGCCACGATGATCGGTCGTTCGGCCGCGGCGAGCAGCCTCAACGCTGCCGTAACATGCGACGCATCCGCCGCCGGCCGGTAAGCGGGCACCTGCTTGAACTCGTCCTCGATCCGCAGCGTGAGATCCGCCTCCACCAAAACCGCTTCCGCATGATGGCCGCCGATCTGCAGATGCACCGGGCCCGGCGCGCCGGTCGTCGCCTCGCGGAAAGCCTGGCGCAACATGTCCGGGAGGCGGGCGATGTGGTCAACCCGGGCGTTTAACTTGGTGGTGTAGTCGAACTGGGTGAAATCCTCGATCTCCTGGTAAGCGTGGCGGTAGCGCGCCGCTGGCGCCGGTCCGCCCGTCATCGCAATGACCGGGGAGCACGCCAGATAGGCATCGCGCAGGCCCGCCGCCAGATTGGATGCGCCGACGTGCTGCGCCATGCAGATGCCGGG
The DNA here is from genome assembly GCA_029864385.1 of Betaproteobacteria bacterium. Lineage (GTDB taxonomy): Bacteria > Pseudomonadota > Gammaproteobacteria > Burkholderiales > SG8-41 > SG8-41. Next base: position 4,368 of record JAOTTL010000245.1, read on the forward strand.
CCGACCCGAGGCACGAGCATAACCGTCGGCCATGTAGGCGGCTGCCTTCTCCCCGTGGACCATGACGCGCCGGATGCCCATCCCCTCCATCCCGGTGAGGGTCTCCAGCAGCATCTGCGGAACAAAGAAAACGTGCGTGACCCCGTAGCCGCGCAGCCCGTCCGCGACGAAACGAGGTCCCGTGGTTCTTGGCATGGAGCGACTCCCCCTTTTGCGACGCGTCGTTCGAACCGGGAAACGGCCATTTTTATTGATACCACCAGTTGGCGAAGCGTGTCCAGAAA
>JAOTTL010000075.1:0-18689 GCA_029864385.1 Betaproteobacteria bacterium
GTCGTAGTCGTAGTGCAGGTGGAGGTCGAAGAGCGAGAACTCGAGTTGCCGCACCATCTGCATTCCGCTCTGGAAATTCTTGGCGGCAAGCATCCGGTCGAAAAGCGGACGCGGCAACGGCGCCCCGGTGTCGACATGGCTGGTCATGGGTGCCAGCACGTCCCATTCCCAGCAGAAGTTTTCCATGAACTGGGACGGGAGCTCCACGGCGTCCCATTCGACGCCGTTGATTCCCGAGACGCCAAGATAGTCGACATGCGTGAGCAAGTGATGCAGCCCGTGTCCGAACTCGTGAAAGAGCGTGATGACTTCGTCGTGCGTGAAGAGTGCGGGCTTAACACCCACCGGGGCGGAGAAGTTGCAGTTGAGGTACGCGACCGGTCGTTGCACGCCCGCTTCCTTGCGCCGGCGCGCGATCGCTTCGTCCATCCATGCACCGCCGCGTTTGGACGGACGCGCATAGAGATCGACGTAGAACTGTCCGACCGGGGCGCCTGCGTAGTCGCTGACGTCGTAGAACCGGACAGCGGGATGCCAGACGGGGGCCTGGGCGGGCGCGATCCGCAGGCCGTAAAGGGTTTCGATGAGCTTGAACATCCCCGGCAGCACCTTCGTCTCGGGGAAATACTGTTTCACCTCCTGGTCGGAGAAGGAATAACGCTTCAGGCGCAGCTTTTCGGAGGCGTAGGCAAGATCCCAGGCCTCGAGCCGGTCGAGCCCGAGCTCCTGGCGCGCGAACTCGGCGACTTCACTGAGATCACGCTCCGCATAAGGCCGCGCGCGCACCGCAAGCTCGTCCAGAAACTCGCCCACCTGCCGCGGCGATTCCGCCATCTTGGGCTCGAGAGAGTACTCGGCATAACTCGCGAAGCCCAGCAGCTGCGCCAGTTCGCAGCGTAGCGTGACAATTTCGCGTATCAGCGGTGTGTTGTCCCACTCGGGTTTTCCGAACTCTGAGGCCCGCGTCACATAGGCGCGGTACATGAGCTCGCGCAGCCCGCGGTCCTCGGCGTATTGCATGACCGGCAGATACGACGGTGCATGCAATGTGAACTTCCATCCCGGCTTGCCGTCGGCCGTCGCGGCCTCGGCTGCTGCCGTCAGCACATCTTCCGGAATGCCGGCGGTCCCGGCACGGTCGGTGACGTGATGCGCGAAGGCGTTGGTCGCGTCGAGCAGATTGTCGGAGAAGCGCGAGCCGAGCTCGGACTGCCGCTCGCGGATGGCCATGAAGCGGGCTTTCTTGCCGGCGGGCAACTCCGCGCCGCCCAGGCGGAAATCACGCAGTTCGTTTTCCACAATCTTGCGCTGTGCCTGCGACAGATCCGCGAAGCCAGGGCTGCCATGCAGCGCCTTGAATTTGGCAAACAAGCCTTCGTGCTGCCCCAGCTCGGTGTAGTACTGGGTGACCTTCGGCAAATTGGCGTTATAGACCTCGCGCAGCTCCGGGCAGTTCATGACCGCATTGAGATGACCGACGACGCCCCACGCGCGGCCGAGACGCTCGTCGCCGTCTTCCATGGGCTCGACGAAATCGTTCCAGGTAGCGGGGACACCGGGTGCGGCAAGGCGCGCAATCAACGCGCGGTTGTCGTCGAGCAGCTGGTCGATCGCCGGCGCCACTTGGTCCGGCTTGAAATCGGCAAACCGCGGCAGCCCGGAAAAATCGAGCAGTGAGTTTTCAGTGGTCGGCATTGATCATGGCCCGATCAAGGAACGGCGCATTGTATCGCGGGACAACGGTTGCAGCCGACGACAGGTACCGACGACTGAAAACTTACTTTGCCTCGTAGACGAGCTGGCCTTCGACCAGGGTATGGCGCACCTTGCCTTTCAGCTCCAAACCGAGGAACGGGCTGTTCGTGCCCTGGCTCTTCAGCGCGCCGGGCTCGATCTTCCAATACTGTTCGGGGTCGAACAGGCAGACGTCGGCCACATCTTCGGGCGTGAGGTGGCCGGCGGCGATCCCGAGCACCCGTGCTGGCGCATCGGTGATCTTTGCCAGCGCCGAGAGGAGGGGTGTCTTCGATTCGTCCGCCCATTTGAGCGTGAGCGGAAGCAAGAGCTCCAGCCCGGTCGCGCCGGTCTCGGCTACCGCAAATGGCAGCTGCTTGGCGTCCTCGTCCACCGGCGTGTGGTCCGAGCAGATCGCGTCGATGGTGCCGTCCGAGAGCCCTGCGCGCAGCGCGTCGCGGTCGCGCTCGGTCCGCAGCGGAGGCATCACGTGGCAGTTCGGATCGAAATAGGCCACGTCCATTTCGGTGAGATGCGCATGGTGCGCGGCGATATCGCAGCTCACGGGCAGCCCCTGCGCCTTCGCCTGACGCACCAGTGCTACGCCCTCGGCGCTGGAGAGTCGCGCCAGATGCACGCGCGCGCCGGTTTCTCTGACAAGGATCAGGATGGTCGAAAGCGCCACGGTTTCCGCGCACACCGGGATGCCAGGCAGGCCGAGACGGGTAGCGACCTGCCCGTCGTGCGCCACGCCGTGCCGCGCCAGCGCCGCTTCCTGGGGCCGCAGCCAGACCGGAAAACCAAACGTCGCGGCGTACTGGAGCGCACGCCGCAGCATTTCGTTGTCGTTAATCGGACAGTCCGCATGCGAGAACGCGACACAGCCGGCGTCCGTGAGCTCGGCCATCTCGGTGAGACGCTCTCCCTGGAGGCCCTGGGTGAGGGCGCCAACCGGATAGACGTGGGCCTGATTGAGGTTCTTCGCGCGGAACTTGAGCATCTCCACGAGGCCCGGCTCGTCGAGCGGCGGGTCGGTGTCGGGCGGGCAGGCGAGGCTCGTTACCCCGCCGGCAATTGCCGCTTTCATCTCCGACTCGAGCGTTGCCATGTACTCGAAGCCCGGCTCGCGAAGCCGTGCTGCCAGGTCCACCAACCCCGGGCATACGACGAGATTGGCCGCGTCGATTACTCGGTTCGCAGTGAAGCCACTGGGTGGGTCGCCAATTCCCGCGATCTTGCCGGCAGCGATATAGACGTCTTTCTTGGCGTCCACGCCGCTCCGCGGGTCGATCAGACGGCCGCCTTTGATGTGAATCTTCATGGTGAATAGGGAATAGGGAATGGGGAATGGGAGATCTTCTCTCGTCGAGCCGGCGGCGGGTTTCCGACCATTTCCTATTTCCTATTTCCCATTACCCGTTACCTTTGGTGCCTGCAAGGATGCTCATCACCGCCATCCGGATGGCGATGCCGAAAGTGACTTGCGGCAGGATCACGGACTGTTTGCCGTCGGCGACGCTCGAATCGATCTCCACCCCCCGGTTCATGGGCCCGGGGTGAAGCACGATCGCGTCCGCCTTGGCGAGCGCGAGCTTGTCCCTGGTGAGGCCGTAGGACTTGTAGAACTCCTGGGCCGAGGGCAGCAGCATGCCCTGCATGCGCTCGTTCTGTAGCCGCAGCATCATCACGACGTCCGTGTCTTTCAGGCCCTGCCGCATGTCGTGGTAGACGTGCACGCCCAGCTGCTCCACGTTCGCGGGCAGCAGCGTCTTGGGCGCGATGACGCGAATCTCGGGACAACCAAGGGTAGTAAGCGCATGGATCTGGGAACGCGCTACCCGGGAATGCAGGATGTCGCCCACGATCGCCACGCGCAGACTCGAGAAATCTTTCTTGTAGTGGCGTACCGTGTACATGTCGAGCAGGCCTTGGGTCGGGTGCGCATGGCGCCCGTCCCCTGCGTTGATGACATTAATGTCCGGCGCGACGTGCCGCGCGATGAAATGGGACGCGCCGCTTTCGCCGTGGCGCACGACGAACATGTCCGCGTGCATCGCCGAGAGGTTGTCGACGGTGTCGAGCAGACTCTCTCCCTTGCTCTGGGACGAGGCGTTGATGTTCAGGTTGATGACGTCGGCCGAGAGGCGCTTCGCCGCGATCTCGAAGGTCGTGCGAGTGCGCGTGGATGGCTCAAAGAAGAGATTGAAGATCGCCTTGCCGCGCAGCAGCGGCACCTTCTTGACCTTGACCCCGACGAATGACTTCGCGGTATCCAGTATCTGCCAAAGGAGCTCCGCCGGCAGACCCTCCAGCGTGAGCAGGTGGTGGAGCTGGCCCTTCTTGTTGAGCTGCGGGTTCGAAGGATTGAGCCACATTACGGCTTCTCCTCGTGCAGCACCAACTTGAGGCGCCCCTCCGCATCGCGGGTGAGCTCAACGCTCTGGCCTGGCTGAAGCTGCGCAGTTGCGCCGAGGAAATCGGCCGCGATCGGCAGTTGGCGGCCGCCGCGGTCAATCAGCGCCGCGAGCTGCACGCGACCGGGCCGGCCATAGTCGAAGATTTCGTTGAGCGCGGCGCGGATCGTCCGGCCCGTGTAGAGCACGTCGTCGACTAGGACAAGATCGCGCTCCTCGACTTCGAAGGAAATGTCGGAGCGCTGAACGTCGCGGTGCAGCCCGCGGCTCTGGTAATCGTCGCGGTAGAAGGAGACGTCGAGGGCGGCGAGCGGGACCTTGACACCGAGGGCCTGGTGCAGCCTCTCGGCCACCCAGACCCCGCCGGTGTGGATGCCTATCAAACCCGTTTCCGGCCCCACTGTGGGCCGCATCTGCTCGATCAGCGCTTGCAGCAGCTGCTCGGCGTCAGGTAACGGGTTGCCGGGCATTGTGTTCGAGTTGTGAATGGCGCGCTAGGGTATCACAATTCCCCGCTCCCTAGGGAGCGGGGAATAACAAAGAGATGCCACGAACGGACGACAGACGGAAATCGCACTCCGGCGCATTATGCGCACTACCAATTAATCCCTGTTTTCTCATTAAATCCTATTTCGCGCTAGCGAAATAGGATTCCAGGATGCGCTGGGCGGCGACGGAATCGAGCCTCGATTTAAGCCTGGCCCCGCGCGCGCCGGCGGCGCGCAAATCGTGCTCCGCCTCGAACGAGGTAAGGTGTTCATCCACCAGTTCGGCCGGAATGCCGAAACACCCGGATAGTTTTTGTGCGAAGCGGCGCGCCAGCTTCCCCACCGGATGTTCCGATCCGTCCACGCGAGAGGGAACCCCGACTACGAAGAGCGTTGGGCGCCATTCGGCCACGATACGCTCAATGGCCGCAAAGCGCGCCCGGTTGTTGGCTCCGGCGATGCTGGCAAGCGGGTGGGCAAGCCGGGTTTCGAAGTCACCGACCGCGATGCCGATGCGCCGGGTGCCAAAGTCGCAGGCCAAGACCGTTCCGGCCTTGGGGTGATGGGTGATGGGTGACGGGTGATGGCAGGGTTTCGAGCCTTTGGCTTTCAGCTCATCACTCATCACTCATCACTCATCACGGGGTTCAGGCATGGCCGGCCTGCTCGGAAAGGCTGGCAAAGTCGATGCCGAGGAGTTGCATGGCGGCCGGCAGCCGTTCTTCCGCAGGAACATCGAAGATGACGTCGGGCTTGGCTTGCACGGTCAGCCAGGCATTTTGCGCCAGCTCGCTCTCGAGCTGGTCTGGAGCCCAGCCCGCGTAGCCCAGCGTCACCAGCAGCTTGCCGGGGCCCTCTCCGCGCGCCACGGCCTGCAGGATGTCCTTGGAGGTCGTCAGCCCGATCTCGGAGCTTACTGCGAGGGTGGACTGCCATTCGCCGAGCGGGCTGTGAAGCACGAATCCGCGATCAACCTGCACCGGACCGCCAAAATGGATCGGGACCGCCTTCAGGGCCTCGCTGTCCAGCGGGATGCTGACCTGCTCAAGCAGTGCCTGTAGGCTCATCTCGATCGGCCGGTTCACCACGACGCCAAGCGCACCCTGATCGTTGTGCTCGCAGATGTAAGTAAGCGTCTTGGTGAAGTGCGGATCCGCCATGTTGGGCATGGCGATGAGAAAATGATGTGTGAGGTTCATTTGTTGCATATCCCGATCTCCCTTCGCCCAGCCCTTGCGCGCGTTGAGCGGCGCACCGCGCCTCCGTTCGAACGCGCTCAATCCAACCGCAGCACCGCTCCCAGTCCAATTGTAATCGTAAAAGGCCCGGTTCACCTTCACAATTCCCTAACTTCTACTTCCTATTCCCTGTATTTACTTGCGCCAGAACGCCGTCGTGAATACGATAAAGAAAGTAAACAGCTCGAGCCGGCCCATCAGCATCGCCAGCGCGCAGACCCAAGTCTGGAAATCGGTCAGGCCCGCGTAGTTGGATGAGGGACCTACCTCATTGAGACCCGGACCGATGTTGTTGAGAGAGGCGGCCGGCGCGGAGAAGGCGGTCATTGCATCCAGGCCGGAGAGCGCCAGCACGAGCGTCATCGTGACCATGGTGGCGGTCCAGGTGAAGAAGAAGGCGAGAACCGCGAATATGATCTGGTTGGAAATCGCCTGGTCTGCAATCTTGAGCGGCGTCACGGCTTGCGGATGCGAGAGGCGGTTGAACTCCCGGTAGACCTGCTTGAACAGCACGACCGCGCGTACCATCTTGATGCCGCCTCCGGTCGAGCCGGAACAGCTCAGGAACGTTCCCAGGAACAGCAGCCACAGCGGCGCGAACACCGGCCACAAGCTGTAGTCGGCCGTGGAGTAACCGGTGGTGGTGCCAACGGAGACCACATTGAACGCCGCAAAGCGTAGGGCGGTGATGAAATCCGGATAGTCGTTGCTCAGCCACAGGAAAGACGCGATGCCCAGCACGCTCAGTCCCACGGCCATCACAAAGTAGCGTGCCTCGACATCGACACGATACGCCCTTACAGAAAGGTGCCGCAACGCGACGAAGTGCGTCGCAAAGCTGATCCCGGCGAGCAGCATGAATACAGTCGCGACCGACTCGATCAGCGGCGAATCGAAATACCGGAAGCTTGCGTCGTGCGAAGAGAAGCCCCCCAGTCCCATCGTGGTGAAGCTATGGACCAGAGCGTCGATCCAGCTCATGCCAGCGCCGCGGTAGCTCAGGAAGCAGGCGGTGGTGAGCATCAGGTAGACGAACCACAATCCCTTCGCCGTTTCCGTGATGCGCGGTGTCAGCTGCTCGTTCTTCATGGGTCCCGGGATTTCCGCCTTGAAGAGCTGGCGTCCGCCAACGCCGAGGAGAGGCAGCACGGCAACCGCGAGCACGATCACGCCCATGCCACCCAGCCATTGCAGCTGCCCACGCCACACGTTGATGGACGGAGGCAAGTTGTCGAGGCCGGACAAAACGGTCGCGCCGGTTGCAGTCAGACCCGATACCGCCTCGAAGAAGGCGTCGGTGAAGGAAATGCCGTTGATCGTGAGCAGAAACGGGACAGTGGCAAACAGGGAGCCCCCGGTCCAGACCGCGACCACCAGTAAAATGCCTTCGCGGATGCCGATCTCGTGCTGGTAACGCCGCGTCGCGAGCCAAACCCCGAGCCCGACGCTGAAGTTCAGGGCGAGAGAGACGGCGAAGGCCCACGTGATGCCATCGTGAAGCGCAGCAGAGATGGCGATGGGGACTAAATACGTGAGGCTCATGCCCATCGCTATCAGGCCCAGGAGAGGCAGGCAACTCAGGATCCAGTTCATGACGGAAGCGCTCGGCGCAATGATAACGTCATCGCGCGGCTGCCGCGGGAATCAACGTGGCCGGAGGTCCGGCGCGCGGGTCAGAAAAAGCCAAGGTCAACTTGGAAGAGTTTCTCTATCTTCGGCACCATCCGCTTGTTCACGACGAACACGATGACGTGGTCCTCGGGCTCGATGGTGACGTCATGGTGGGCGATGATCACCTGGTAGTCCTTGCTATTGACCTTGCTCTCGTCAGCGTTCGATTTACCGCCGCCGCGCTGGCGCACGACGGCGCCGATCGTCGCGCCCTTCGGCAGCTCGATTTGCTCGAGACGCCGGCCGACAACCTTTGACGAACTCGCATCGCCATGCGCGACCAGCTCAAGCGCTTCCGCTGCGCCGCGCCGCAGGCTATGGACCACCGCGCAGTCACCGCGCCGCACCCGGGCGAGTAGCGTGCCGATGGTGGCCTGTGCGGGAGAAATCGCGATGTCGATCTGGCCGGCCTGCACCAGGTTGGCATAGGAGGTGCGGTTGATGAGCGCGATCACTTTGCGCACGCCCATGCGCTTGGCAAGCAGGGAGGACAGGATGTTGGTTTCATCGTCATTGGTGAGCGCGCAGTAGACATCCATGTCGGCGATGTTCTCGGACGCGAGCAGCTCCTCGTCGGTGACGTCGCCGGACAGCACGAGCGTGTTATTGAGCTCGGCGGCGAGCCGCTCGGCGCCGGTCTTGTTGAACTCGACGATCTTGACCTCGTAGCGGTTCTCGACGGCCTTCGCCAACCGGCGGCCGATATTGCCGCCCCCCCCGATCATCACGCGCTTGACCGGCTTGTCCATGCGGCGCAGCTCTCTCATGACGCCGCGGATATCCTCGGTGGCCGCCAAGAAGAAGACCTCATCACCCGCTTCCACCACCGTATTGCCTTCCGGGATGATCGGGCTGTCGTGCCGGAAGATCGCGGCGACCCGCGTATCCACTTTGGGCATGTGTGTGCGCAACTCGGAGATCTCCTGGCCGACGAGCGGGCCGCCGTGGAACGCGCGCACCGCGACCAGGCTCACCTTGCCGTCGGCAAACTCGAGGACCTGCAGGGCCTCCGGAAACTCCAGCAGCTTGACGATGTAATCGGTGATCACCTGCTCGGGGCAGATCGCGCTGTCGACAGCGAAATTCTCGCCCGAGAAGATCTCGGGGTGAGACAGGTAATCGGCTGAGCGTATGCGCGCGATCTTGTTCGGGATGTTGAACATGGTCGCGGCGAGCTTGCAGGCGACCATGTTCGTCTCGTCGCTCTGGGTGACGGCGAGGATCAGGTCGGCGTCGCGCGCGCCCGCCTGCTCGAGGATCGCCGGGTGAGCAGCGTTACCGATGACAGTGCGCAGATCGAGCCGGTCCTGCAGTCTTTTCAGTCGCTCGAGGTTGACATCGACAACGGTGATGTCATTCGCTTCCGAGACGAGGCTCTCGGCAACCGTGGAGCCCACCTGGCCGGCGCCGAGGATGACAATTCTCATGCGGCTCCTGCAAAAAGCGCGATTCTAGACCCCTTTTACCCCCGGCAACAGCGGATGCGGCGGTGCCGCACGCGACGGGCAAGTGCGCGCACCATGGCATAATGCCGCGATGATACCAAGCGCCAAGCCACTGACTCGTCTGTATTTTTCGGGTGCGCTGCAACCGGGCCGCAAGTGCCTGCTGCCGCGATCTCAAGCGCGCCATGCGGTGCGCGTGCTGCGCCTGAAGGCGGGGGAAGAAATTATCCTGTTCAACGGCGACGGTGCCGAGTACGGGGCCGTTATCGAAAGAGCAACGGGGGACGGTCTTGCCGTCCAGATTCGCGAGGCGCGGGTGGCCGACCGGGAGGCGCTTCTCTCCGTGACGTTGGCACAGGGAGTGTCGAGCGGCGAGCGCATGGACTTCACCTTGCAAAAAGCGGTTGAACTGGGCGTGGCGGCGATCCAGCCGCTCGCAACGAGCCGCAGCATCGTGCGGCTGGACGCCGAGCGCGCGGCGAAGCGCTTGGCGCACTGGCAGGGCGTCGTCATTGCCGCTTGTGAGCAATGCGGGCGTAACCGGGTGCCGAAGGTCGAGCCGCTGCGCGCGATCGACGCTTGGACCTACGCCCTCGAACGCGAACCCGCCGGTGTGGTCCGGTTGCTGCTTTCGCCCCGCGCGCGAACCGGACTGCGCGACCTCGAGCGCCCTGCAGCAGGCGTCTTGCTGCTGGCTGGCCCCGAGGGAGGACTGGCCACCGAGGAGGAGCGGGACGCCTTTGCCGCAGGATTTTCTGCCGTGCGTTTGGGGCCGCGCGTGCTGCGCACCGAAACCGCGGCCTTGGCAGCGCTTGCGGCCTTGCAGGCGCTTTGGGGCGATTTCTGAGCCCGTGAATGGTGAATGGTGAATCGTGAATCGTGAATCGGGTCGCGCCGAGGCGTGCTGCCGGTTTCACCCTCATCCCGTGTTGCGGTTCCCGGTTTACAATTCACCGGAAGTTCGCGTAATATGTTCGTGAAATAGCGATAGAATAAGGTTTTCAACGAGACGAGAAGCGCTCCGCGATTACAAGGAGACTGGCCATTTCCAGTTTGTCGAAAAAGCCTGCGGCGGCTGAGCCCGACAAGATCGAGTTGCCGCCGGTGCCGCGGCGGCAGCGGCTTACGAGCCAGGATCGTTTCATCGACTGGTTCCAATCGGTCGCGCCCTATATCCACGCGTTTCGCGGCAGGACCTTCGTTATCGCTTTTGGCGGCGACGTCGTGGCGGACGGGCGTTTTCTTGATCTGACGCATGATTTGAACCTGCTTGCCGCGCTCGGCGTGCGGCTTGTCCTCGTGCATGGGGCGCGCCCGCAGATCGAGGAAAAGTTGAAGGAGCACCGTCGCCGCAGCCGCTTCCATTCGGGTCTGCGCGTCACTGATGACGCCGCGCTCGCGTGCGCGAAGGAAGCCAGCGGCCGCCTGCGCGTCGAGATCGAAGCATTGCTGTCCATGGGTCTTCCCAACTCGCCCATGGCGGGCGCAGATATCCGGGTCGCGAGCGGCAATTTCATCACCGCCAAGCCGCTTGGCGTCAGGGACGGCGTGGACTTCATGCATACCGGGGAAGTGCGCAAGGTGGACGCCCTCGCTATCCAGAGGCGCCTCGACGACAGCGATCTCGCGCTGCTCTCTCCGCTCGGCTATTCCCCGACCGGTGAGGTGTTCAATCTCGCGCTCGAGGACGTGGCCGCCTCGACCGCGATTGCGCTGAAGGCGGAGAAGTTGATCTTTCTCATGGATACGAACGGCGTCACGGGCCGACGCGGCGAGCTGTTGCGCGAACTCACCGTGCAGCAGGCCGAGGCGCTGCTTGCCAGGGACGGCCAGGCCGATACCGACGTCCGGTTCTATTTGCCATGGGCGGTGCGGGCAACCCGGTCAGGTGTCCGCCGCGCCCACCTCATCTCGGGTCACGTTGATGACGGTCTGCTGCTCGAGCTTTTCACGCATAAAGGCGTAGGCACTATGCTCACGCCGGATCCAATCGAGACGCTGCGCCTGGCGAAGCTCGAGGACATCGGCGGCATCCTGCAGCTGATCGAACCACTAGAGGCCGATGGAACGCTCGTCAAGCGCAGCCGCGACTTGCTCGAGCGCGAGGTCGGACGTTTTGTCGTGCTCGAGCACGACGGCATCGTCGTCGCCTGCGCTGCCCTCTATCCGTTCACCGACGAGACCGCCGGTGAACTCGCGTGCCTGGCGGTCCGCGACGACTTCCGCAACCAGGGCGCCGGCGAACGGTTGCTCATGGACGTCGAGCGGCGCGCGCGCCGCCAAAAGCTGAAGCGCTTGTTCGTGCTTACCACGCGCGCCGAGCACTGGTTCGTCGAGCGCGGTTTTGCCGAAGCCGGTCCGACCGCGCTGCCGCGCCGCAAGCGCGAGCTTTACAACTACCAGCGCCGCTCTGTGGTGCTCGTGAAGCGGCTGCGGGGCGCGCGATGAAGCCGGTGCCGTTCTCGCTGTCGTTGCGCGCGCGCCTGCTGCTCGCGAGCGCGCTGGTGCAGATCGTGATGCTCGCCCTCATTATCGGCCACAGCACGCAGTTCATGAACGAGCAGCTCGCGAAGCGCGCGCGGCTGCATCTGGACGAGCAGAAACAGTTGCTCTTGGCTGCGCTGACCGGCCCGCTGCAGCGTGGCGATGGTACGGGAATCCAGGCGGTGTTCGAGGGCGTGCGCCGAGACGACGGCATCACCTATCTCGTGCTCTATGACCAGAGCGGAAAGGTCATTGCCGCTAGCGGCTGGTACGGAGAGGACGAGCTGCCGCGGCTTGACGGTTCCATTACCGATTCGCGGGTGATGGAAAAGGGGCGGTTCGACGCCGAAATCGAGGTCGCGGCAGAGGGCAAGAGCTTCGGGCGCCTGCGTTTCGGGACCTCGACGGCGTTCATGCAGGCGGCGCAGGCGGAACTCATCCGCGACAATGTGTTGATCGGGGCGGTGGCGCTGCTCGTCTCGCTCATTTTGATGATCGCCATTGCATTCTGGCTTACGCGGAGCCTCACCCGAATCACGCACGCGAGCGAAGGCCTCGCGGCGGGGGATCTCAATTTGCGGTTGCCGGTCGAGAGCAGCGATGAGGTCGGGCGTCTCACCCAAGCCTTTAATTCGATGGCGAACGTGCTGCAGGGACGGATCAAGGCGCTGGCGGAGAGCGAAGCCAAGTTCACCGCGATCGCGGACTACAGCTACGACTGCGAATTGTGGATCAGCCCGGAAGGCAAGCTCATCTGGATCAATCCGCGCGTGCTCGACATGTTCGGCCACACGCCGGAGGAATGCCTTGGAATCCAGAATTTCCCCGCCCCTTTCATCAGCGGGCCCGACGTCGGGCGGACGGTGCGTCAGGTCCGACGGGGGCTGCGCGGCAATAGCGGGGCTGACTATGAGTTTCGCGCCCGCCGCAAGGACGGCTCGGAGTTCTGGGCAGCGGCCGACTGGCGCCCGATATACGACAGCCGGGGCGGCTACCTTGGCATCCGGATCAGCATTCGCGATATCACCCAGCGCAAGGAGGCCGAGCAGCGGCTGGAGAGCACGGTGGTCGAGCTGCGCGACTCGCAGGCGGTACAGCAGGACTACCTCACCCGCGCGCGGGACGAGCACGCCCGCCTCTCGGCGCTGCTCGGGGCGATGGACGCGGGGATTCTCTTTGTGTCACATGACGACAAGGTCGTGTACAGCAATCCCGCGTTCACGCGCATCTGGATGGTCGCACCGGGTGCGCGCTTGATCGGCCGCAACCCCGAGGAAGTTCTCGCCGGATCGGCCTGCGTGCTGGCGCGGCCGGAAGAGCAGGCGAAACGGATTCTGCATCGGCCCCGCGCGGGCGAGATCCTCGGCACGCTAGAGATCCAGATGGCCGACGGCCGCCTCATCACGCAGCAGGTGCACTCGGTTGAGGACGTCTATGGGCGCCCGGTCGGCCATCTCTGGCTGTTCGAGGACGTCACCCGCGCGCGCCAGACCGCCGACCAGCTGATCTATCTCGCCGAACGCGACGCGCTAACCGGTCTCTACAATCGTCATCGCTTCAACGAGGAGCTTGGGCGCATGACCGCGGAGGCAGAGCGCCACGGCTCACGCGTCGTGCTGCTGTTCTTCGACCTCGACGAGTTCAAGTACATCAACGACACATTCGGTCACCGCGCTGGCGACGCGATGCTGATCCGGGTCGCGGGGGAGGTGGCGGGCCAGGTACGCCGCAATGAAATTTTTGCGCGGCTGGGCGGCGACGAGTTTGCGATCCTGGTGCCAGACATTTCCGACGAGATGCTGCAGGCGCTGGCCGATCGCATCACGCAATCGATCGCGCACGTGCGTTTTGATTTCGAAGACCGAAGCCTGCGCCTCACGACCTCGCTCGGCATCGCCCTCTTCCCTGACCACGCCGACAATGCCGAGGACCTGATTGCGCGCGCCGATACCGCGATGTACCAGGCGAAGGATGCGGGCAAGAACGCCTGGAGGATTTACCGCAGCGACCTCGACACCACGCAGCAGATGGTCACTCGGCGGTCGTGGAATGACCGCATTCTCCACGCCCTGGAGAATGACCTCATGGATCTCCAGTTTCAGGGCGTCTACTCGACCGTCGACCGCGCTCTCTCGCACTTCGAGGTACTGGTGCGCATGCGCGACAAGGACCAGCGCTCGGTCCAAATCATGCCGGCGCGGTTCATTCCGATGGCGGAGAAATCGGGCAAGATCCTCGACATCGACCGCTGGGTGCTGCGCGAGTCGATTCAGATGCTGGCGGACGTGAAGTCGATCCCCGCGCTGGCGGTCAACATCTCCGGGCGCTCGTTCGACGAGCCGATGCTGCCGCAATACATCGCCGAACAGTTGAAGCGCTATGGCGTAGCGCCGCGGCGCCTTCTGGTCGAGCTGACCGAGACCTCGGCGGTCTCCGATTTGCACGATGCGCAGCGTTTCATCGAGGCGCTGCACCAGACCGGCTGCGGCGTGAACCTGGACGATTTCGGCACCGGATTTTCCTCGTTCGCCTACCTGAAGCACTTGCAGGTCGATTCCGTCAAAATCGACGGACTGTTCATCCGGAACCTGCCGAACGACGCCGACAACCAGTTGTTCGTCCAGGCCATGGTCGCAGTGGCGCGCGGTCTGCACAAGACGACGATCGCCGAGTGCGTGGAAGACGAGGAAACACTGGGTATGCTGAAAAGCCTCGAGGTCGATTGCGTGCAGGGTTTTTACCTCGAGCGACCCCGCTCGGACCACCCCTTGCTGCTCGGCACTTCTCGCTTAAAAAACACTAACATGGCACTGCGGTTTACTTAGTCCGGCCGGCACCGTAACATTTCCTTAATGCAACCGTAATACCCCAGTCGTAGACTGCAAAGTTATTCATGCCCCGAACGGTCAACTGCGTGAAGCTCGGACGCGAGGCGGAAGGTCTCGAATTTCCGCCATATCCCGGCGAGCTCGGCAAGCGTATCTTCGACAGCGTGTCGAAGGAGGCATGGAAGCAGTGGCTGGAGCTGCAGAAGATGCTGGTGAACGAGAACCGGCTCAACCTGGCGGACAAGGGCGCGCGCGATTACCTCGCGCAGCAGATGGAAAAGCACTTCTTCGGTGGCGGGGCAGATGCCGCCGCTGGATACGTAGCACCGTCCACGAAGCGGTAACCGCAATCACGTACAACGCGAGCGACGAAGCCACGGGCTGAGGTCCGCGCCACCGGCGGCGCGGAAGTGCTGCGCCACGGTCATGCGATGAACAAGCCACGTGATATCCCGGAGCTGTACGTAAACCGTGAACTCGGGCAGCTTGCGTTCAACCAGCGGGTGCTGGCGCAGGCGGAAAATCGTGCGACACCGCTCCTCGAGCGTCTGCGGTTCCTGTGTATCGTCTCGAGCAATCTGGACGAATTCTTCGAGATTCGGGTCGCGGGGCTGAAGGCGGAAATCGAGGCCGGATCGCTCGCCATCGGCCCGGATCGCATGCCGGCCACGCAGGTGTTCGCGCGGGTGGCGACGGAAGCGCACGCGCTCGTCGCGACCCAATACCAGCTCCTCAACCAGGACATCCTGCCCGGACTGGCGAGCGAGGGCATCCGGTTCCTGCGGCGCGGGGATCTCACGCCGGCGCAGGCCGAGTGGGTCAAGGCCTACTTCAGGCGCGAGGTCATGCCCGTTCTCACGCCGATCGGTCTCGATCTGTCGCACCCGTTTCCGCGGGTCCTCAACAAGAGCCTCAATTTTGCCGTTGAGCTCGAGGGCAAGGACGCTTTCGGGCGCAACTCCGGCATCGCCATCGTGCAGGCGCCACGCGTGCTTCCCCGCGTGGTCCGATTGCCACGGGAGATCGCCGGCGCCGAGTACGATTTCGTGTTCCTGTCCTCGATCCTGCACGAGCACGTCGGCGAGCTGTTCGCGGGCATGAAGGTGGTCGACTGCTACCAGTTCCGCGTGACGCGCAACAGCGAGCTGTTCGTGGACGAAGAGGAAGTCAAGGACCTGCGTACCGCGTTGCGCGGGGAACTGCCGCACCGCCAGTTCGGGGACGAGGTCCGGCTTGAGATCGCCGAGAACTGCACTCCGCAGATCGCGGATTTCCTGCTCGCCCAGTTCAACCTGACCGAGGACGATCTCTACCGCGTCGACGGCCCGGTCAATCTGGTGCGGCTGATGAACGTGCCGGACTGGGTTGGCCGCCCGGATCTCAAGTTTCCGGTGTTTCGTCCGGGGCTGCCGGCACAGCTCGAGCGCCAGACCGATGTCTTCAGCACGATCCGCGAGGGCGACGTCCTGCTCTACCACCCGTTCCAGTCGTTCCAGCCGGTCATCGCTTTCCTCGAGCAAGCGGCGCGCGATCCGGCAGTGGTGGCGATCAAGATGACGGTCTATCGCACCGGCGCGGAGTCCGAGCTGATGGACATCCTTATCACTGCCGCGCGCAGCGGCAAGGAAGTGACGGTGGTGCTCGAGCTGCTCGCCCGCTTTGATGAGGAGGCCAACATCAACTGGGCGCAGCGTCTCGAGGAGGTCGGCGCGCATGTGGTCTACGGAGTGGTCGGTCACAAGACTCACGCCAAGATGCTGCTCGTGGTTCGTCGCGAGGACGAGCGGCTACGGCGCTACGTGCATCTGTCGACCGGAAATTATCACCCGCGCACGACCAAGCTCTATACGGACTTCGGCCTGTTCACGGCCAACGAGGAGATCGGCACCGACGTGAACGACATTTTTGTTCAACTGACCGGCCTCGGGCGAGCGAGCAAGTTGAAGCACCTGTGGCAGTCTCCGTTCACGCTGCACAAGCAGATCCTGCGCTCGATCCAGAACGAGGTCGACCACGCGCAGAAGGGCAGGAAGGGCCGAATCATCGCCAAGATGAACGCGCTGCTCGAGCCGGCAACGATTGCTGCGCTCTACGAAGCTTCGGCTGCCGGGGTCGAGATCGACCTTATCGTACGCGGCGTGTGCGCGCTGAAGCCCGGCATACCGGGCATGTCGGAGAACATACGGGTGCGCTCCATCGTCGGGCGTTTTCTCGAGCATTCGCGACTGTTCTACTTTCACAATGACGGCGCCGAGAACGTCTACCTCTCAAGCGCGGACTGGATGGACCGCAATTTCTTTCGCCGCGTGGAAACTTGTTTCCCAGTGCTCGATTCCAAGCTCAAGCGGCGCGTCATTAACGAGGGCCTCAAGCCGTATCTCGACGACAACTGCCAAGCGTGGCAGATGGATGCGGAAGGGCGCTACGAGCTTCGGCTCCCGCGGCGCGGCAAGCCGCTCGCCGCGCAGGAGTCGCTGCTCGAACAGCTCGCCCGGACGCAGGCCTCCTGAACCGGCAAACAGGAAATGGGAAATCGGGAATCAGAATAGGAAGAACTACGTGGCGCCTACCGATGCCGGTGGCCGTGCTTCCATTTCCGATTTACCATTCCCTATTCTCCGGTTTCAAGGTCCTCCCGCCGCTGCCGCGGGGCTGTCATGCCGCATCGCCATCCCGGAACGGAAATCGAGCTGAAGCTTCGGGTCGCTCCCGAGGCAATCCGCCGCCTCGCAGCGCACCGCTTGTTGCGAGGCAGGGAGCACCCCGTCACGCGGCGGCTCCAGAGCGTCTACTACGACACACCCGCGCTCGACCTTTTGCGGCAAGGTATCGCGCTGAGAGTCCGGAAAGAAGGCGGCGCCTGGGTGCAAACAGTAAAAGGCGGGAGCACCGTGCGTGCCGGCCTGCACGAGCGGGCCGAGTCCGAAGCGCGGGTCGCCGGGCCGGGGCCCGATCTCGCCCGCGTCGAGGACAGGGCCTTCGCTGCGGCTTTGCAGCGGCCACGGATACGCGATGAGTTGAGGCCGGTGTTCGTCACTGATTTCAGGCGCAGCCGGCGCGTGCTGGAGCCGGGTGGCGGAACGACCATCGAGGCCAGCATCGATCGCGGCGTGATTCGCAGCGGCGAGCAGGTCGAGCCGCTGGCCGAGCTTGAGCTCGAGTTGAAGAGCGGGAACAGCGCGCAGCTCTATGAGCTTGCGTTGAAGCTCCAGAAAGACGTGCCGCTGGCGCTCGAGAGCCGCTCGAAGTCGGCGCGGGGTTATGCGCTCCAGGGCGCGGCTCAAGAAACACCGGTTAAGGCGCGGGCCGCGGTGCTCGATCCCGGAATGACCGTCAGTGATGCGTTCAAAGCGGTGATGTGGGCAAATCTCGCACACCTGCATGCGAACGAGCGCGGCATTCTGGAAGGGGCTGATCCTGAATTCCTGCATCAGATGCGGGTAGCGCTGCGGCGGCTGCGCTCGGCCCTTGGCGTCTTCTCGCCGCCGGTGCCCGAGGCGGAAACCGAGCCGCTGGCGCGGGATTTGAAATGGCTCGCATCCAGCCTGGGACCCGCCCGCGACTGGGACGTGTTTCTGGCGGAAACCCTGCCCCCAATCGAGGCAGAGTTTGGCGCGCATGGAGAGTTGCGGGCATTTGGCGCGCGTTGCAGGAAATTGCGGCGCGAAGCGAACGCAAGAGCACGCCGTGCCGTACGCTCGTCGCGTTATCAGCGGCTGCTCCTGAGACTTGCAGGCTGGATTGCGGCAGAGGGTTGGCGCGCCTCGCCGCTCGCACCCGCAGGCGACGCGATTCAAAGGCCCGTCACTGAACTCGCCGCCCGGGTACTGGAAAAACGCTATCAGCAGGCGCGCCGACGCGGCCGCGGGCTCGCCAAGCGGTCTCCGGCCGAGCTTCATCGGCTACGAATTGCGATCAAGAAATTCCGCTATGCGACGGATTTCTTCGCGAGTCTCTACGAGGGCAGGACGGCGCGCGAGTCGTTGAAGCGCCTCGGTCGGCTGCAAGATATACTGGGCGCGATGAACGACGCGGCGACGGTTACCGGCCTGCTGACGCAGGGTTTTGGGGGCGCGCGAGGCAAGCGCGTGCTCGAAGCCAGGGGAATCCTCCTGGGTTGGAGCCGCGGTCGCGCGGTCATACTGAAGCAGGAATTAAAGGGCGCATGGAAGGCGTTCCGTGATACGGAGCGTTTCTGGTAAACCGCTTCGCGGCGTTCCATGTTCCATGTTCAAAGTTCAAAGTTCCGGGTTCAAAGTTCCAAGCGGGGAATTTCGCGTACAACAGCCGTCCAACCTTGAACCTTGAACCTTGAACCTTGAACCTTGAACCTTGAACCTTGAACCTTGAACCTTGAACCTTGAACCTTGAACCTTGAACCTTGAAC